>CABUVF010000152.1 GCA_902494945.1 uncultured Collinsella sp. | reverse complement strand
ATCCGATCAAGATCACGTCCTCGCTGAGCGGGTAATTCAGCTTTTAGGTGGCGTTGGCAATATCGTGGGCGCAACCAACTGCGCCACGCGCCTGCGCGTCGAGGTCGCAGACCCTTCCATCGTTGCAGATAACGCGTCGTTTGTCGCGGTGGGCGCCAAGGGCCTCATCATTACGGGCAAGACCGCCCAGGTGATTATCGGCATCTCCGTTCCCCGCGTTAAAGAGCATTTTGACCAGATCATGGGCCTCGAGCCGGGATTTGTGCCCACCACCTCGGCCTCCCCTGCCGCCAGCGCAGCCCATAAGCGCGGCGATATCTGCTTCTTCGATATCGACGGAACACTCGCCTGGCAAGACCCTCGAGTGGCACAAGAGCTTCCCGAGAGCGAGCGAGACCTCTCCCCCTATCCCAATGAAGCGGTCTCGCAAGCCATCCGTAATTTTGTCGCCAAGGGCAATATGGCGTTTATCTGCACAGGGCGCACGCTGAGCTGCATCCATCCAAAGCTGCTCGATCTGCCCTGGACCGGCATCGTCTGCCTCGCGGGTGGCTATGTCGAACTTGAGGGACACGTGATCCGCGATTTGGCGATGACGCCCGGTATGCTGCAGCGCCTTGCTCCCATTCTTGAGCAATCGGACGAAGTGATTCGTTTTGAGGGACTCAATGGCGTCGTTCGCATGGGTGCCGATGTGCCCGACGCCCCCGGATACGCCCGCACCGTGGGCGATGCAATTACGCAGCTGCAACATTACAGCGCCTACAAGATCTTAATGTCCACGTCGCTTGCCAACCGCATCGCTCAGGATCAAACGTTTGAGCCGCTGCTCTGCTTTAACGAGCTCGAGCTCGAAGTGACCGAGATTTCGCCTCGCGAATGTACCAAGCGCGAGGGTATCCAGTCCGTACTCGACGCTCTCGACCCCAACCATGGAACGGTGTATGGCATCGGTGATGCCAGCAATGACATCTCGCTGATGAACGCCGTCGACGTCGGCATCGCCATGGGCAATGCACCGGACTATCTCAAAAAGCGCGCGGACTACATCACCGACTCGGTCGACAAAGATGGCGTCGTCAAGGCGCTCGAGCACTTTGGACTGGTCTAACTACGAAACTCGTCCGACATGCGCCGTTGCCTTAAATCCCCAAACCTGCCACGCAGGCAGGCACAATGTGGCAATATGTTGCCTGCACACTACATCGATGCAACCTAAGAAAGAATGCGAGAACCCGTGTCCAGTCCGTTTACCTGCTTTTTAGCCCAGCACTTTGACCAGATTAATGACTATCTGGCCACGTTCTTTGACGGACAGGCGACCTCTGCCGATATCGAACGCTACCTGTACGCGCCGCTCTCGGCTTTTACGGTCAACGCCGGCAAGCGCCACCGCCCGCTTATCTGCATGCTCGCCGCAACCGCAGTGGGCGGTAGCTTTGAGAGCGCCCGCAGCGCCGCGGCAGCTATCGAGCATTTCCAGTCGGGTGCGCTCATCCACGACGACATCGCCGACAACGGACAGCTTCGTCGAGGCAAGCCCTGCATGCACCTTACCGAGGGCACGGGGCTCGCCATCAATTGTGGCGACCTGGCGCTCACCATGGTCACCAAGACGGTTCTCGACGATCCCACGCTCGAGTCCGACGTGAAGCTGCGTGTGCTCCACGAGCTTACCGAGATGATCGTCCGCACCATTGAGGGTCAAGCGCTTGACCTGGGTTGGGTCCGTGACGAGCGCTTTGATATCTCGGTTGATGACTACCTGGACATGGCGACGCACAAGACCGCGTATTACAGCGGAGCCACGCCGCTTGCCGCCGGAGCCATTATCGGCGGCGGCAGCGAAGAGCAGGTCGAGGCGCTACGCGCCTTTGGCCTGCACACCGGCCTTGCCTTTCAGATTCAGGACGACCTGCTCAACTTGGTCGGCACCAAAGAGGCCGCCAACAAGGACTTCCGCACCGACATCACCGAGGGCAAACGCACGCTCGTTGCCGTGCACGCCCTGTCTAATGAGCGCCATCACGACGAGGTCGAGGCAATCCTTTCCTCGGGCACCGAGGACCCCGCGCAGCTCGCGCGCGCCGTGGAGATCTTCCAGCAGACCGGCTCCATCGAATATGCTCACGCCTACGCGCTGGACCTGACCGCAAAAGCCAAGGCTGCCATCGAGAACGTTGAGCTTGACCCGCACGCACGCGAACTGTTCCTCTCCATGGCAGATTTCTTTGTGGAGCGCCTCAACTAGCGGGGGTCATAAAACCTGTGGGCAGCGAGTTTGGGTACAAGTTGCTACACTATTGAGTGCATGTTTATAAATTGTCTCGCGTTGTCTATCCGACACACGCTCAAAATAGTACGAATGGTACGCCGAAAGGGGTTCGTTCATGGAACCTATTACCACGGGCATGCAGGGAGCAGCCGTCGAGGATGTTCAGTCCCGCCTTCTGCAGCTCGGCTATACAATCGATGACGCCGAGGTTGTCGACAAGCGCTTTGGCACCACCACCGAGCAGGCCGTCAGCACCTTCAGGCTCGACAGCGGCCTTGCTGCCGGTCATGCCGTCGATATCCCCTGTTGGAGCGCCCTGGTCGACGCCTCGTATAAGCTGGGCGACCGCACTCTGTATCTGCGCATGCCCAATTTCCATGGCGCCGATGTGCAGGCCCTGCAGCGCGCTCTCAACGTTTTGGGCTTTGCCTGTGGCGAAGACGACGGCTACTTTGGTCCGCATACCGAGGCCGCCCTGCAGCAGTTCCAGGAAAATGTCGGCCTGTTTGCCGACGGCATGGCCTTCCAGGACACCTACGCCTACATCAACCGCCTGCACCATGTGTGGGAGGGCAAGCCCTCGGTCACCGAAGCCGAGTCCCGCATCGGTTTTGCTCGCGCCGCCAACGTGCTCGAGCGCTTCCAGATTGCCGTTATCGGCGAGGACCCCATCGCACGCAGTGTTGCGTCGCGCATGTGGAATATCGCCACGGCAACGACCGACAACAGCGGCATGATGCTCTGCGACTCCGAGGTCCCAACCGACGTTGACCTGGTGCTCGAGATCGCAAGCGACGAGCTGCCCGCCGACGCCGCGCCACGCGCCACGATTGCCCTCGCCGAGTGCCACAACCTGGCCCAGCGCATCCGCACCGCCAATGTCGCCGCGCAGCAGAAGCCGGCTCGCATTCGCATTGAGCTCACGGGCATGACGCGCTACAACGGCACCTTCACGGCCAGCGACGCGCAGACACTCGCCGTACGCCTGCTCGATGGCGTTTGCGATGCCCTCGCAGATTAGGTAAACTAGACGAGTTGCTTTTGGGCAACACCACACATTGGGACGTAGTTCAACGGTAGAACTCCGGTTTTTGGTGCCGGCTGTTGGGGGTTCGAATCCCTCCGTCCCAGCCATTAAAACTGAGCGCCCTAAGCCCATAACGGCCCAGGGCGCTTTCTTGTGGGCAAGCGGAGGAATTCGAACCCGCAAGGGTGCGGAGCTGAGGAAACGCGAAGCGTTTTCCAGCGCAGCACGCAAGGAGCGAAGCGACGCAGCGGGGCGCGGCCGCCGACCAGGCGGACGCGGAATCCCTCCGTCCCACACCAGCCAAGAGCCCCTCACGTCAAGCAAATCGAGCCAACGCCGCCAAGCGGAGGGATTCGAACCCGCAAGGGTGCGAAGCGACGCAGCGGGGCGCGGCCGCCGACCAGGCGGACGCGGTGTCGGCACTTGGGGACGCTCCTAAGTGCCGGCATTATAGGAACGTCCCCAAGTGCCGGCTCGGGACTATTTTCGAGGACCCTCCGAAGGACTGTGGCCAAAAAACGGCAAATATGAGTACTGTTACCGTTGTAGCTACATTATTTTCGTTAATAAAAGAAGATCTTAATGAGATTTATTCGCATCAAGGTCTTCCTTTAATGAACACTTGAGGAGATACGGCAGCTTATCTGCTCGATCGACACGTCAAATCACCTTAAATGTGGTCAAAATTACTGCTACTAAAAGAGTATCAGTACTCATATTTGATGTTTTTTGGCCACGGCTCTTTATAGACACCCTGCACAGCGACGGTGGTAGATTTCGGAACGTGTCCGTCAGCCCCGTTCCGAAAAGCGAGCCGCGTGCAACGGCCAAGCCACGACAGCCCCCGGGAGAGCGGGGACACCGGCTTAGGTTTATCGCGAGTTCCGCACGAACAGGAGGCCACTTAATGTGGCCTCCGTCGTGAGCAGGACTGTAGAGCAGGAAACCTAAGCCGGTGTCCCCGTTCTCCCGGGGCCGGCGGAATTTAGTTGTTAAGCATGCGGTCGAAGCTTCCCGAGTCGCCATCCCGATAGTCGGCGGTCATCAGAATCTCCTGCGGAATGCGCCCGCCCTCGCGCAGCACATTGCGGAACTGCACGCGCGTGACCATGGGCAGATCCTTGATCGTCGCCGCCAAGTTCTGCGGCACGCCCTGGTTGGCAGCCGCGGGCTCGCACTCGCCGCCGGCCTTCACGCGACGCTTATGCTCGGCGAGCATGGCGCGGTACATGCCGGCATGCAGGCGAATCTCAACCACATTGGCATTGCGAGCCTGCTCGACAATGCGCGCGCCCTCGCGGTCGATATCGCCCACGTAGTAGACGTAGTTAAAGCGATAGCCAATCTCGGCCAGATAATCGTCCAGGGCATGCGAGACGCTCGCCTTGCATCCGCCGCCAAAAATCACGCCGCCCACCTTGATGCCAAAGAGCTTGGCGTGCTTGCGGCCACGCAGCAGCTTGACGATCTCGTCGTAGGTGTCCAGGTTTTCGACCATAATGAACGGCTTGTCGGCGCCCAGCGTAAAGAAGCCCGTAAAGTGCACGGGGCGATTGGGGGCGACCTTGATCGCCTGCATGCTGATGCCCTTTTCGGTCATGCGCCTTATCAGGCGCTCACCGTGCTTGCCGTCAAAAGCCTTCTCGTCGTTAAAGATCTGGTAGGCACGCTGGCGGCGCGAGGCAACCGGCGTATCGGCACCTCGGTTCTGCTCGATCCAAGCCTGGATGATTGCGATTTCCTCGGCAATCTTGCGGTTGGACATCTCGTTGTGCTGAGTGCGCTGCGGAGCCTTTTTGCCGTCCTTGCCCTCGACCTTTACGATCTGTGTCTGCTGCTCCTTGATCTT
>CABUVF010000151.1 GCA_902494945.1 uncultured Collinsella sp. | reverse complement strand
TGCCAAAGACATCGTTTGCGATCCAGGTGATTCGCTCTAGATACGAAGGGATGATTTCGATGTTCTGTTCGCAGTGTGGCGCCCCCATGGGCGATAACGACAAGTTCTGCGGCGTGTGCGGTGCTCCTAATACCGAGGTCAAGGCCGCCGGCCCCGCTCCGCAAGCTCAACCCCAGCCGCAGCCCCAGCCCCAGCCGTTTGTTGCGCCCCAGCCGGCTATGAACGTGCCCAAGGGCTGCATGGCGCAGGCCTTCAACGATATGCTTAAGGTTCCCGGCGCCCTGGTTCGCGTATGTCAGATTGCCTTTTTGCCGGCGCTGATTTGTGTCGTGTCGGTGCTGGTGCTGTTTATTCCCGTTATCGGCGGCATCGCGGCGGCTATCGGCTTTTTGCTTGCGTACGTGGCAAGCGTGTGCGGTGCCGGCTTTGCCATCGAGTGGGGTCGCGACCTGTCGCTCAAGGATGATAACGGTATGGAGCGTCCGCTGCTGCGTTCGACTTCGTTTGGCCTGGGCATCTTCTCGTCTGTTATTACCGGTGTGCTCGAGTTCGTTGCCATTATCCCGGTGATTGGCGTAATCTTCTCGGCTATCGAGAGTGTCGTGATCGGCGCCGTCGGCTCGTACTATTACTACGGTTCGAGCGGTCTCGAGGGCGCACTCATCGGCTCGATGGGCCTGCTCGTCTTTGCCATGATTGTGTCGGTGGTGCTGGGCATTTTCTTTAAGATGTTCGGCGATGCCGCTGTGATGCACTTTGCGGTCGTTGGCCGCGTCGAGAGCGCGTTCTCGCTCGAGAAGGTTTGGAAGTCCTATAAGGCCAACCTGGGCAAGCTGTTCTGCGCCTCGATTCTTCCCGAGTTCTTGACGGGCATCGTGTCGAACATCATCACGTGGATCTTCACTGCCATCTTTGGCTTTATCGCCGCGCTGGGAATTAGCAGCTACGGCTATTACGGCTACTATTCTCGCCCGTCGGGTATCGAGGCAATCATCGAGGGCGGTGGCATCGTGCTCATCCTGTTCTTGATGATCGTTGCCTTTGTTACGGTGTTCCTGAATGTGTTTGGCAAGATGCTCAAGTATCGCGCCGTTGGCTATTGGGCGGCACGTCATGCCAGCGAGTGGGCCGACGAGGATGCCGACGATATCCTGACGTTTGTGCTCCCGGGTGAGAAGAAGCCTGCTCCTGCGGGATTCAATCCCACGGCCGCCACTGGTGCTGCACCTGCCCCTGCACCCGCGCCTGCACCTGCACCTGCCCCTGCGCCCGCACCGGCACCTGCCCCTGCACCCGCGCCGGCGCCCGAGGCGACGCCTGCAGAACCCGATTGGAATGCCGTTGCCACGCCGGCGGATGAGCCGGGCGATAATCCTGCTGCCGAAAACAATCAAACCGAATAGTCGGTCGAGGCGCCCTGGGCAACTGAGCCCGGGGTGCCTTTTTCTACTGTGAAAGCAAGAAAATACCTGGGAAAACGGTTGCAGAAAAATTTCTCGGAAATTGGTCAATGTTGCGCAACAACGTCGCGGCTATTGTTGAGAACATAGACGTGTAAGGTTTGAAGGCGTGCAACGCCTTAGGAAAAGGAGAAGCTTATGTTCTGTCCCACTTGTGGTTCTCCCATTTCGGATGATGCCAAATTCTGCCCTGTCTGCGGTTCTGCCATCGGCGCCGCTTCCGCCGCTCCGGCCCCTCAGCCCGCGCCCCAGCCTGCTCCGCAGCCCACGCAGATTCAGCCCACTCCGGTTCAGGCAGTTCAGCCCCAGCCTCAGCAGCAGTACACCGGGCAGCAGCAGTACGCCGGCCAGCAGCAGTATGCTCAGCAGCCTGCACCTGCCCCGATGGGCTATGCTCCGATTAAGACCGACCGTGGCGTGATCGGCTGGCTCCTGCTTTCCATCGTGACCTGCGGCATCTATTCGTATTACTTCCTCTATTGCCTTGCCCGCGACATCAATGTCATGTGCCAGGATGACGGCGATTCCACGCCGGGTCTGGCAGCATTCATCTTGCTGTCGTTCGTGACCTGCGGCTTCTACGGACTCTACTGGTACTACAAGATCGGTAACCGCCTGCAGGCTAATGCCCCTCGCTATGGCCTGATGTTCCAGGAGAACGGCACCACCGTTCTTATGTGGCAGATTGTCGGCGCGCTGCTGTGCGGCCTTGGCCCCATCTTTGCCATGAACATCATCATCAAGAACACCAATGCCATGGCAACGGCTTACAACGCCCGTCTTGGCGCTCGTGCCTAACGACAAGATCGGCGTGAACAGCTCTCAGGGACATAAGGGCGCGGCGGAGCTCATTCGCCGCGCCCTTTCTTGCATCGGCGCGCTCTTTGTCGCCTGGCTCGCACTTTACCTGCTCGATATCGGCTGCGTGTTTCGCCTGATGACGGGCATTCCCTGTCCGGGATGTGGCATGACGAGGGCCTGGCTGGCGGCGCTGCGCCTCGATTTTTCGGCGGCCTTTGCCTACCATCCGCTGTTTTGGGTGGTGCCGATTGCGTTTGCGCTCGCGTTCGTGCGCGAGGAGGTGGCATCGAGCAAGCTAAAGCGTGGCATCGACATTGCGGTTATTGTTCTGTGTGTGCTGGTCGTTGCCGTATGGATCGTGCGCCTTATCAACCCGGCAGACGCGGGCCTGCTCTTTGGTGGGCACGCTCCCGCCGGAGTTCCCACCGATATCATCCACCTCGAAACCCCACGCTGGCTCACCATCCTTCGCTCTTACCTGTCGTGACGGAGGACGCGCTAGAAAAGCGGTCGACACATAAGCGGGGGCGAACGTTGAGATAACGTTCGCCCCCGCTTTGCTCTAGCCAGGTTGTTACGGGTGGGCGTGACGGCTACTCGTCGCGCTTCTCCTCGTGGCGAGCAGCAGCCCGCGCATCGTGGATGCCCTTGATGGCAGCATGGCGGGCGGTGCGGGCGTCGTGCATGGCGTCGCGGGCCTCGGCGGCCGTTGCCTTGGCAGAGCGCAGCTTGGCGGCCAGGTCGGGATTTGTCTCGGCAACCGCGGCGATCGTGGGGCCGTCGAGCTCTTCTTGCGTGGGCTCGGCCAAAAAGTCGATGGCATGCTGGGCGGCTACCATGGAGCCCTTGGCGAGCACGCTCTCGTCGATCTTGTAGAAGCAGGAGTGCTGGGCATAGGTGGCGCCGATCTGGGGGTTGCGCGTGCCAACAAAGGCGAGCACGCCCGGCACACGGCGCAGGTACTCCGAGAAATCCTCGCCCGAAAGCGTGCCGCGGTAATGGCCCTCGCCTGCGGGGCCCAGGCACTTGAGCACAGCTTGGCGGCAGCGCTCGCTCGAGGCGGCATCGTTTTCGACCTTGTAGTTGGCGATGGTGTAGTCGGTGAGTTCGGCCTCGGCGCCTAGTGCTGCTGCGGTGTGCTCCACGATGCGGCGCATAAGCTCGGGCATCTCCTCATGCGTCTTGTCGCCATAGGTGCGCACCGTGCCGGCGAGGTACGCCGTGCCGGCGATAACGTTGCGCGCGGTGCCGCCGTGCAGTTCGCCGACAGTGATGACGGCGGGTTCGTAGGGGCTAATCTCGCGCGAGACGATGGTCTGTAGGGCGTTGACGATTTCGGCGGCAACCATAACGGCGTCGTGGCCGCGCTGGGGCATGGCGCCATGGCACGAGGTGCCGCGGACGTCGATGCGGAACCAGTCGGTATTGGCCATGCGCGGACCGGGCTCGCAGCTCACGGTGCCGGCATCGACCTCGCTCCAGATGTGCGCGGCATAGGCACCGTCGACGCCATCGAGTACGCCCGTGCCGATCATGAGCTTGGCGCCCTGGCCGTTTTCCTCGCTGGGCTGGAAAACGATGCGAATCTCGCCGTGGATGTCATCGGTCATGTGGCGCAGAATCTGCAACGTGCCGAGCATCATGGCGATATGGCAGTCGTGGCCGCAGGCGTGCATGCAGCCCTCGTTGACGCTGGCGAACTCCTCGCCGGTCTGCTCGGTGACGGGCAGGGCGTCGATGTCGGCGCGCAGCAGGATACGGCGGCGCGGCGTGCCGTCCTCGCGGTAGGCATCGGGCGCGGTGCCGCGAAGCGTCGCCACCAGGCCCGTCTTGAGCGGACGCTCGTAGGGGATGTTCATGGCGTCGAGCTGGTTGGCGATGTCGGAAGTCGTGCGCTCCTCGGCAAGGCTCAGCTCCGGGTGCTTATGGAAGTGCCGGCGCTGCTTGATGATGTAGGGTTCAAACTCGGCGGCGATATCCTGGATGGCCGCGGTGACGTCGTCTGCCGCGCGAACCTCGGTTGCCGCCATAATCTGCTGTGCCTTGGTCTTCGTCATGGTCGATTTGCTCCTTGCTGGCTCGATCGCAAAATCGTACAGGCTCTCTCCAGTATGCCACCTGCCGCTAGGGCTGGTAAAGTTGCCGTTTGCCGCTTGGGGTTTTGTAACAAGAGTGGGGGAGTACACTCGGGGGTGTTGAATTTCCTGCCAGAGATGGGGATGCCCATGCAACATATCGATCGGATTATCCGCTCCAAGAACGTTTTTACCGCGCAAGACGGTATCGATACCGCCCGCGAGCTGGCGATTGCCATCGCGGGCGATCGCATTGTCGCAGTCGGTGCGCCCGATGACGTGATTGACGCCGCACCTGCCGCCACGCCGGTGGTCGATTACGGCGAGCAGTTTGTCTGCCCCGGTTTCCACGATGCGCACCTGCATTTCTTCCATACTTCGGTTGGCTCCTCGCCGTACATGCTCATGGATATGGGCACGTCCGAGGCAGCATTGGTGCAGCATGCGCTCGAGTTTTCCCAAGGCTTGCCCGACGACGCTTGGGTCGTGACCCAGGGTTGGCGCGATTACCGCTGGGATCCGCCCGAGCACCCTACCAAGGCCTCCCTCGATGCGGCATTTCCCGATCGTCCCTGCGTTATGTACTCGGGCGACGGGCACACGCTGTGGCTTAACAGCCGCGCACTCGAGGCGCTCGGCGTTACGCGCGACAGCGAGCCTCCGGCGGGTGGCAGTTACGACAAAGATGCAAATGGCGAGCTTACGGGTATCGCCCACGAGGCGGCTGCTATGCAGCTGCTGCCGCGCTGCCTGGAGTGGCTGGGCGAGGACCGCATCGCGAGCGCTTACGCCGACCAGATGAAGCGTATGGCCGAGCAAGGCATCACCTCAATCTGCGATATGTCGCT
>CABUVF010000150.1 GCA_902494945.1 uncultured Collinsella sp. | reverse complement strand
CCCAAGCTCGTCGTCGTTGAAGCAGAATGTCTTTCGCCCGATGAGCGCACAGCATTTGCATTGCTATCAAGTCGCGTCGCCGCCGTTCTGGTCCCTTGCCCGGCGCAAGGTGAACTTGCCATCCAATGCCAAGCGCACAGCTGCTCGCTCAATCAGGCTGCCGTAATCGTAACCAGCCAACGCGGCCTGTCGCTCCTTTTGGAAGCCGGCGTCGCGCTCTGCCTTCGCGGTGCCGGATACGAAAACGAGGCCGCCGCCGATGTAGTCTTTCAACCACGATCGAGCGGCGGCCTCGCAGCAGCCATCGAATATGCTTGCAGGCTCGTTGCCTAAAGGCGCAAGCTAAAAGCCCAGGCCAAAGCCCATACCGGTAATCGCCGAATACATAAAGTAGACGTTGATTACGTTGAGAAACACACCCGTGATGCAGCCGTTTCGCAGGTAGCGCTCGCACACGATGCGCGCCATGGCGGCGGAGTCATCATTGTTTTTAGCCTGGCGTCCCGCCGTAAAGTACGTCGCCACGCTCAGCAGCAGATTGAGCACCGGCAACGCCAGCAGCTCGTAACTCTTGCCCCAGCGCGTCGCCTCGCCGGCGGCATTAAACTTCGTTGCCACCTCGGGACCAATGTTGGGGATAACACACGCTGCGACCACCAGCGGAATCACCGCAAGTACGAGCAGCGCAATACCCATGTAGCCAGCTTTTTTGCCATATTTAAACATACGCGTCGTCCTTACACGTTAAAGCGGAAGTGCACGACGTCGCCATCGGCCATGACATAGTCCTTGCCCTCAATACGCAGCTTGCCGGCAGCCTTGGCGCCCTGCTCGCCGCCGAGTTCGATGTAGTCGTCGTAGCCAATGACCTCGGCCTTAATAAAGCCGCGCTCAAAGTCGGTGTGGATAACGCCGGCGGCCTGCGGGGCGGTCGCGCCCTGACGAACCGTCCAGGCCTTGACCTCCATTTCGCCGGCCGTAAAGAACGACTGCAGACCGAGCAGCTTATAGGCCGCCTGCGCGAGCACGTCCAGGCCGGGCTGCTCCAAGCCCAGGCTCTCCAGGTAGTCGGCGGCGTCCTCGGGATCGAGCTCGGAAAGCTCGGCCTCGATCTTGGCGCAGATCGGCAGCGGCTTGACGCCGTCGATGGGCGCCAGGTCGTCGTTGAGCATATCCTCGTCCACGTTGGCCACATACAGGATGGGCTTCATGGTGAGCAGGAACAGACCCTTGGCGGCAGCACGCTCCTCGTCGGTCATCTCCATGGACGCGGCGCGCTTACCCTCGTTGAGCCAGGCGAGTAGGCGCTTGGCGACCTCGAACTTGGGCATGAGCTCCTTGTCGCGCTTGGCCTCCTTCTCGAGCTTGGGCAGTTGCTTCTCGAGCGTACCCATGTCGGCCAGGATGAGCTCGGTCATGATGGTGTCGGCGTCACCGGCGGGGTCGACGAACTCGCCGGTGCGGCCCACTTCGCGCATAACGTTGGGATCCTTAAAGTAGCGAACGACCTCGCAGATGGCGTCGGTCTCGCGGATGTTTGCCAAGAACTGGTTGCCCAGACCCTCGCCCTCGTTAGCGCCCTTCACCAGACCTGCGATGTCGACGAACTCGACCGTTGCCGGCACAATGCGGCCGGGGTTGACGATGTCGGCGAGCTTTTGCAGGCGGCTATCGGGCACGTCGACGATACCCACGTTGGGGTCGATCGTGGCAAACGGGTAGTTGGCGGCAAGGCCGGTCTTTTTGGTAAGCGCGGTGAACAGCGTCGACTTGCCTACGTTGGGCAGGCCCACGATACCGATGGAAAGGGACACGACAGCTCCTTTTGGTACAGGTACTTCAAACTGCATAAGTATAGCGCCGCCGTGGCATCCGGGCTAATCCGGACACCGCGGCGGCGCAAATGAAGCAGAGATAGGGGTCGCTGACTAGTCTGCGAGCTTTTCCACCTGATCGAGCATCTTATCGAGCTTGGCCTTTGCCTCGGCCTTGACCTTCTCGGCCTCCTCGTGAGCCTTCGCCTTCTGGGCGGCCTTTTCCTCGGCCTCGGGATTGACGACGACCAGATTGGACGCATCGTGTTCGACCAGCTTGAGCGCATGTTCGGGACAAACCTTGACGCAGGCTCCGCAACCCAAACAATACGTGGACTCCAGTGCAAAGCGACCGCTTCCCACCAAATCGCAGGCGGACGTGGGGCACGCGTTAACGCACTCGCCGCACGACGTGCACTTGTCAAAATCGCACTCCGGCGTGCTCACCTGCATGTTCTGGGCAAGCTCGGGGTGGTTTTGCAGCGTCGAGAGTACCAGCTGGCGCCCATGGGTGAGCGAGCGGCGACGCTTGGTCGTCGTGGTACCGCACATGGTGTTGAGTGTGCGCTCCAGCTGGGTGATCTGATGGCGATGGGCTTTGAGCTTCTGCGTCACCGAAGCCAGTGCCGCCGTCGCCGGATTGAGTTTGGTCACGGTCAGGCCCGTGGTACGGGCGATCTTTTCCATGTATTCCTTGCGCTCGTACTCGCGGCGCTTATGGCATTTGAGGCTCTTGGGGTCGACCTCCAGGCCCATACCCGTACCAGCCCATTCCTCGGCCTTCGCAATCGCCTCGCCCAGCATGTCCTCGCCACCGGTGTTGCGGCATTTATCGCACACGCCCAGCGGCAGATACACACTCACGTTGGGATAGTCGGCCAGCACCGAGAACCAGGTCTCGGCTGTAATATCGCCCACGCAGGCAACGACGACCTCGTTCTCGCGCGGCATGCGCTTAAGGGCGCGCGTGCAGGTAACGTAGGCGGTCTCGTGACTTGTAGCCGCCGAGACAATGTCGTCATACAGGTTTTTGGGCGCCAGGCGCGGCGAGATAATCGCCTCGGTCGGGCAGGCGGCGGCGCACAGGCCGCACTTGCGGCAGGAGTCGAGAATCTCGATGGCGTCTTCCTCGACCTCGATGGCGTTGACCGGGCACACGTCCATGCACGCGGTGCAACCGCTCTTTTCGTTTTTGCAGGTCAGGCACGGAATGGTGTTGCCGCGCGGACGCTCCTTATAGTCGGCAGGATTCCACTGCGGCGCTGACGGATCGAGTGCATCGGTCACGCCGCCAAGCGGGTTTTTAAGAAAGTCGAAACCCTTGCTGATCTCAATAATGTCATCAAACAGATCGTGTTCCTGCGCCATGCGCGGCCCCTCCCTGAGCAGTGCAAACAAGCAAGAGATAATGATACGCTATCGGCCCGTGTCTCGGGCAAATTACACGCGGAGCACCTTTGCGGCAAATAGCCTATGGCCTATCGCCGCCCCGATTGCACAAGGTCAATCAAGCGCCAAACTATGCCTCGCGCATGAGCTTGACGAGCTTTTGTTTGGTCACCTTGGCCTGTTCGTTAGCCATATTGCGTTCGTTTCTAAAGGCCGCATCCGCAACGCTCATCAGGTCGGCATCGGAAATCTCGCCAAGGCCCAGCTCCTCAAGCGTCGTCGGCAGACCGACGCGCTGGCAAAACTCGAGCACCTGATCAAGCTCGGGTGCACGCTCCAGGCGCAGCTGCACCACCAGACCAAATGCCACGGCCTCACCATGCATGGCCTTGCACTCGGGCAGAATCGTCAGCCCGTTGGCGATGGCATGCGCCAACGCCAAGCCGCCACTCTCAAAGCCGACACCCGAGAGCAAAATATTGCACTCGATCAGGCGTTCAACCGCCGGCGATGTACGCCCCTTTTTGAGATCGCGCTTGGCAGCGACACCGCACTCCATAAGTGTGTCATAGCAGGCACGAGCCGCAACCAGGGCCATGTGCCCCGGCGCGCCACAGTGCTCGTTCGTACCTCGCGCCGCGGCGCACGAACGCGCCTCGAAGTACGTTGCCAGCGCAGCGCCCATACCAGCGACCGTCATACGCAGTGGGGCCGCCGCGACCACGTTGGTATCGACCACGACCAGGTCCGGATTCTTCTCGAGCATCAGGTAGCGGTCGAACGACCCGTCCTCGTAATACAGCACCGAAATCGCGCTGCACGGACCGTCCATCGAAGCCGCCGTGGGGCATACGCACAATGGCAGCTCGGCATAAAACGCAACGGCCTTGGCGATATCGAGCATTTTGCCACCGCCAATACCCACCACCATGTCGCAATACTCAGCCCGGGCTTCCTTAGCCATTTCAACAACGGCCTCTTCCGTACACGGACCGTTATAGATCTTAAAGAATGGCTCGCTTAGATCTTCGTCCAGAAATCCATCGACGATCTGTTTGCACAGCCGATCCTCGGTGCCCTGGTCAAACAAGACATAGGCAGCGCAGCCCAACCATGACAAATACCTGCCCTGACGCGAAAGTTCGCCCGGCCCCTGAACATACCGGCCGGGACCGCCATATACCATGGGAAGCGCCATACGAGAATCCGCCCTTTCATCAACAACAATTGGTGCAAAGAAACCTGACTCCTTTGCACCATAGCAAAAAGGGGCAAAGTCATCTTCCGGCTTTGCCCCTTCTTTAACTTGATTTACTCATCCATGAGATAGTAGTGGCCCAGTGCGTCGGCACCCAGGATGGCGTTTGCGACCATCTCGGGCGTCACCTCAAACGGCATGTTGCACATGGTGTCATCGGGCGCGCAGGCGGCCTCGGCAACAATCATGGCCTGCTCGCGCGTAAGCTCGGCAACGCCAAGTTCCTTCATCGTGACCGGCAGGCCCAGCTCAATGCAGAAGCCCAAGACTTCCTCGAGTTTCTCAGTCGGAGCATCCTCGAGTACCAGCTGAACGATGGTACCAAAGGCGACCTTCTCGCCGTGATACATGCCGTGGCACTCGGGCAGCATCGTCAGGCCATTGTGGATGGCATGAGCAGCAGCAAGGCCCGAGCTCTCAAAGCCAATACCGGAGAGCAGCGTGTTTGCCTCGATGATATGCTCGACGGCAGGCGTGAGCGCACCCTTCTCCAGCGCGACCTTGGCCTTGACGCCATCGGCCATAAGCGTCTCGTAGCAGAGCTTGGCAAGCGCCAAGCCGGCCATTCCGCCCTTGCCGCCGGCACAAGTGCCACCGTCGGCATCATGCGTCGCCTGGGCCTCAAAGTAGGTTGCGAGCGCATCGCCCATACCGGAAACCGTCAGGCGCACCGGGCTCGCCGCGATAACCGTCGTATCCATCAGGACAATGTTGGGGTTTGCCTT
>CABUVF010000149.1 GCA_902494945.1 uncultured Collinsella sp. | reverse complement strand
TTCGACATTAAGCTCGAGGCCAAGCAGACCGAGCCGCCCGCGCGCTACAGCCAGGGCAAGCTCGTGCAGGAGATGGAGAAGCGCGGGCTGGGCACCAAGTCCACGCGCGCGAGCATCATCGAGCGCCTGTATGCCGTGCGCTATCTCAAAAATGATCCCGTTGAGCCGAGCCAGCTGGGCATCGCCATCATCGACGCGCTGTCGCAGTTTGCCCCGCGCATCACGAGCCCCGATATGACCAGCGAGCTCGACGGCGACATGACCCGCGTGGAGCGCGGCGAGGACACCGAAGAGCATGTCGTGACGCACTCGCGCGCGCTGCTGGCTGGCGTGCTCGACGAGCTGCTCAAGCACACGCAGGAGCTGGGCGACGCCATCAGCGACGCCGTCACGGCCGATGCGCGCGTGGGTGCCTGCCCCAAGTGCGGCAAGGACCTGGTTATGAAGACGAGCGCCAAGACCCGTGGCAGCTTTATCGGCTGCATGGGCTGGCCCGACTGCGACGTGACCTATCCGGTGCCGAGCGGCGTCAAGGTGAGCCCGCTCGAGGGCGAGGCCGCCGTGTGCCCCGAGTGCGGCGCGCCGCGCATTAAGTGCCAGCCGTTCCGCCAGAAGGCCTTCGAGATTTGTGTGAACCCCACGTGCCCCACCAACTACGAGCCCGACCTTAAGGTGGGCGAGTGCAAGGTGTGTGCCGAGGCCGGACGCCATGGCGACCTGATTGCACACAAGAGCGAGAAGAGCGGCAAGCGCTTTATCCGCTGCACCAACTATGACGATTGCGGCGTGAGCTATCCGCTGCCGGCGCGCGGCAAGCTCGAGGCGACGGGCGAGACCTGTCCCGAGTGCGGCGCCCCCATCGTGGTGGTTAACACGGCGCGCGGTCCGTGGCGTATCTGCGTCAACATGGACTGCCCGACCAAGGAGAAGAAGCCCGCCCGCGGCCGCAAGACTGCGACCAAGGCGAGCACGACAAAGAAGACGACCGCGGCCAAGAAGACGACGGCTAAGAAAGCCACTGCCGCCAAGAAGACGACCGCGAAGAAGTCGACTGCCAAGAAAACAGCCGCCGACAAGTAACCGAGCACATATCCGAGCACATATAGACACGGTGGGGCCGGGCGCGCAAATGCAAATGCGCGCCCGGCCCCGCTTCTAAGTTGCGGTGAAATAGGGACTGTTTTTGCTGGTAAAAGGTCTAATTAATCCCTATTTCACCGCAAGTTTTGATCAGTTGTTGGGATTACTTCACTTCGACGGGTGCGGCGCCGGGGTAGCGGTCCTCAAAGTCCAGACGGTATTTGTTGTCGTTGGTGCCCGCTACGTTGTCGCGCGCCAGCGGCGCCACGATCTCGTCCTTGTGGTTGGCGGGGCTGGAGTACTCAAGGCTGATCTCCCAGGCATCGCAAATCACGTCGATGCGGTTCTCCAAGTCGTCGTAGAGCGTGATGATGTCTTTCCACGAGCTGTAGTTCTGCGAGTCGATGGGAACGTCCAGGTCCTCGACCTCGTCCTTAAGGTCGCCGATCTGATCCTCGAGCGCCTCGGCAGCATCGCTGGCCGACTGACGCGAGCTGCGGTCATCCTTGAGATAGTACGTGTTAAACGTGGTGGCGCAGTCGCGAACCTGCTGATCAAGATCGGAGAGCATGCTGTAGTAGGAGCTCAGCTGGTCGTAGACGTTCTGCTCGCCGATGGCGTCGTCATCGTCGGCGTCATCGTCATCATCGTCAAACTTGTTGGGGTCGCCCTTAACGGAGACGTCATCGTCGTCGTGGTCGATTTTGACCTTTTCGATCGTCGTGCCCTTGGTATCATCGACGCCCTTGTCGAAAGGCTTGATCATAAAGAACACGACCAGCGCGATAATCACGACGACTAGCGCGGCGATAATGCCGATGAGCAGCGCATTATTGTTCTTGGGAGCAGCGGGGGCGCCGGCCTGCGGAGCGGCGGTCGGTATGGGCTGCTGCGGCGCGGAGCCGGCTGGCGTCGCCCATTGCTGCGTCGTGCCGACTTCGGGCTGGGGAGCGGGCATGGGCTGATGGGCGGACTGCACGGTCACGTCCGCCTGCTGGGGCTGAGTCGCCGTGGGCTGCTGCGCAGACTGAACTGTGGTCGCGGCGGTGTCGAAGGCGGCGTCGGGCGCGGCGGCATGTTCGGCTGCCTGCGCATCCTCTTGCGACTGAGAGGCCTGGCCATCATCGGTTGCCGGCGTTCCGCAGCTGGTGCAAAAACGCTCGTCGTCTTTCAGAAGCTTGCCGCAATGGGTGCAAAACCGGGGCATGATGGTTCCTTCCATTCGATGTGTTGGCTAGATTATAAGGTGGTTCAGGTGCGGTTGGGCCGCGCCGACCCAACTGGTTGTGTGAGGATAGTCGTGTCGCGCAAGCCCTGTCGCATGCGTCACAATGAGTGCGGCGTGCTGGGTATCCGGTGCGGCCGTTTATCGACGGCTCGGTAGAATGCAATGGTGGGGAGTGAGTCTGTGTACTGCGGCGAGCAAGGTCGGGGTGGCGGCGACAACGTGGAGGCGTTCCGGTTCCCGCCGGGGGATGCGCCCCTCGCTGCGCGCGATTGCTCGCGTCGAGTGTTTTGTGCCGGGATGTTGACTGGAGCGCTTGCCTCGGTGATGAGCCTCGGCGGTTGTGCCGCGCGCCGCAACGAGGCTGAGGGCTCCGCTGTCCCTGCCAAACAAAAAGCGAATCATCCGTCCGCTCAAAAGACGGAAGCTGTCTCCCAGACTTCTTGGATTGCCGACCTTCAGCAAGATATCGAAGCCCTTGTCGAGCCATATAGTGGGTCTACCTCGGTCTATGCTGTGGCGCTTGATCCTCAAACGTTCGCGTCGCTCGATGGCGAAGTCGCTGTGGCGCCGGACGTGCGACGTGTGGCGGCAAGCATCATCAAGCTTCCCATTCTCGCTTGTGCGCTCGAGACCGTGACGGCGGGCGAGCTGTCCCTCGACGAGCAGATAACGGTAACGCAACAGGATATCGTGGGTGGAAGCGGCAACATTCAGTCGCGCGGCGCGGGTGTGTCGTACAGTATTGACGAGCTGCTGCACGCTATGATCGCCCAGAGCGACAACGTGGCAGCGAATCTCATCATCAACCGGCTTGGCATGGATGCGGTCAATGAAACATGCGCCGCGCTGGGTTTGACTCAAACGGTGCTCGCTCGTTTGATGATGGACGCTGAGGCCCAGGCACAAGGTCGCGAAAACTATACGAGCGCCCGTGATGCTGCGGCCGTGTTGCAGCGGCTGGCGGCGGGGACAATCGCGACGCCCGAGCTGTGCGAGCGAGCACGCGGATATCTGCTGGCGCAGGAGGACGCGCGCGGTATTGTCGAGGGCGTTCCCGGCGGCGTTTTGGTCGCGCACAAAACGGGCAGCCTGCCGAATGCTCAGCACGATGCCGCAATCGTCTACGCCGAGCGCCCTTACATGCTGGCAATCCTCACCCAAGATCTCGAACGCGAACAGGCCTTGGCCTTGGAGCGCGACGTCTCCTCCGCTATCTATGCCCGCGCCCCAATGACTAGGTCCGATTTGGGGTGCGCCGGACGCTGGGGTATCATGGCTTGGTTGCTATAACTTGCATTTTCGCGCCTTGTAGGAAGGGGCTGCGCCCATGGCTTTTGAGCCCGCTCAACATAGCTTTATCACGCTCGAGGGCGTCGACGGCGCCGGCAAGTCCACGCAGGCGCGCCTGCTGGCCCGCGCGCTCGACCTCGCTGGCTATCAGGTCGTAACTCTGCGCGAGCCGGGCGGCACAGCCATCAGCGAAAAGATCCGCGCCCTGCTGCTCGACCCCGCCAATACGGCGATGGGCGACACCTGCGAGCTGCTGCTCTACGAGGCCGCGCGTGCCCAGCTGGTGCACGAGGTCATCGCGCCCGCCCTCGCTGCCGGCAAGGTGGTCCTGTGCGATCGTTTCTACGATTCCACGACCTGCTATCAGGCGTTTGCCGATGGTCTCGACCGTCAGATGGTACGCGATGCCAACAACCTGGCTGTCGCCGGTACGCATCCGGCGCTCACGCTCGTCTATCACGTCACGCCCGAGCAGGCGGCGCTGCGCATGGCGGCCCGCGGTGCGGCCGATCGCATGGAGGCCAAGGGCATGGCCTTCCAGGAGCGCGTCTACCAGGGATTTTGTGCAATTGCTGCCGAGGAGCCAGACCGCGTAAAGCTCATCGACGCCACTGCGTCGATCGCAGACGTCTTCGCGCAGACGGTCGAGCTGGTTCGTGCGCACGGTCTCGACATCCCCCAGGATGCCGTCGCCGCCGCGCTTGCCCAGGAGGCCGAGTAACATGGCCCCCGCTCAGACAAGCCTGTTGGCCAAGCTCGACACCCAAGAGCGCGTGCGCGACTTTTTGACCAATGCCGTCGCCAGCGGCCGCGCATCGCACGCCTACCTGTTTTTGGGCGCTCCCGGCGCCGGCAAGCTCGACGCCGCATGGGCACTCGCCCAGGCCTTCCTGTGCGAGCAGGACGGCTGCGGCTCGTGCGACAGCTGCGTGCGCGTTGCGCGCCATACGCATCCCGACGTGCACTATTACACGCCCGAAAGTGCTACGGGCTACCTCATCGCGCAGACCCGCGGGCTGCTCGACGACGTGCCCCTGGCGCCCATCCGCGCCAAGGCAAAGGTCTACATCATCGACCGTGCCGAGCAGCTGCGCGCCAACACCGCCAACGCGCTACTCAAAACGCTCGAGGAGCCGCCCGAGGGTGTCATGTTCATCCTGCTGGGCACCTCGGCCGACGTGATGCTGCCCACCATTGTGAGCCGCTGCCAGTGCGTACCGTTTCGGCTGGTGTCGCCCGTCGCCGCCGCGCAAGCCGTGAGCCGCGCCACCGGTCAGGATATCGTGCGTTGTCGCATGGCCGTTGCCGTGGCGGGAAGCCCCACGCGCGGCATCGAGTTCCTTAAGAGCGCCGAGCGCCAGGACGCCCGCCGTCAGATGGTTCGCGCCATCGATTCACTCATCGCTGCCGATGAGGCCGATGTGCTCAGTCGCGCCAAGTCGCTCATCGTCGCCGTCAAGGCGCCGCTCGCCGAGGTCAAGTCCACGCAGGAAAAGGTGCTCGAGCAAAACGCCGATTACCTGTCGCGTGGAGCATTGAAGCAGCTTGAGGACCGCAACAAGCGCGAACTCAACGCGCGCGAGCGTTCGGGTATCATGGAAGCGCTGGCGAGCGCGCGGACGCTCATGCGCGACGT
>CABUVF010000148.1 GCA_902494945.1 uncultured Collinsella sp. | reverse complement strand
GCGGCGCCGTGGTACCATAGCCGAGTTTGTTGTCTTGGTCGGAAACCAAGACGCCTTATGCGCTGATCGGTAACCAGCGCCTGACCAATAAGGAGTCCTACCATGAAGCAGGGTATCCATCCCCAGTATGTCGAGTGCACGGTGACGTGCTCCTGCGGCAACACCTTCAAGACGCACGCTACCGTGTCCGAGATGAAGGTCGAGCTTTGCAACGAGTGCCACCCGTTCTACACCGGCCAGCAGAAGTTCGTCGACACCGGTGGACGCGTCCAGCGCTTCGCCGACAAGTTCGGTGGCGCCGCTGCCGCCCAGCTCAAGAAGGCTGAGGAGGCCAAGGCTGCCAAGGCCGCCAAGGCTGCTGAGGCCGAGGCCGCTCGCAAGGCCGCCGCTGAGGCTAAGGCTGCCGAGAAGGCCAAGCGTGCCGCTAAGTTCGCCGAGGAGGCTGCCAAGCAGGCCGCCGAGGCTCCCGCAGAGGCTCCCGTCGAGGAGGCCGCTGCCGAGGCCGAGACCACCGAGGCTGCTGAGTAAATAGCTCGCCGCGGAATCACTCGCATTCATGGCATGAGGGCCGTGCATCCATTTGGGTGCGCGGCCCTTTTCTTTTTATTGGTGCAAGCTAACCTGTCCCCGTGGCACCAAATGGCAGAGAGACGGCGTTTGCTCAGATAAAACTTGCCAAAATAAACCTGTCCCATTGTGGCAGGTTGGTCATAGTTATTACGTGGCGGTCGAGCTCGACCGTATAGGCCGTGTCTTGTTTGGCTAAAGTACAATCATCTGTGTTTAACTCGCCCGCAGCTGC
Organism: uncultured Collinsella sp.; assembly: GCA_902494945.1. GTDB lineage: Bacteria > Actinomycetota > Coriobacteriia > Coriobacteriales > Coriobacteriaceae > Collinsella. Next base: position 4,451 of record CABUVF010000148.1, on the reverse strand, counting down.
ACGGCGTGGGCGATGGCCAAAAAGGAAAACCACATGGGATTCATGTCAAAGCTGCTGTCCTTTGGATCCGATAAGGACCTTAAGCGCTACTACAAGATCGTCGACCAGATCAACGGTCTTGAGCCCCAGTTTGAGAAGATGACCGAGGAGGAACTCCGCGGCCAGACCGATAAGTTCCGCGAGCGTTACGCCAACGGCGAGTCGCTCGACGACATGCTCCCCGAGGCCTTTGCCACCGTGCGCGAGGCTTCCAAGCGCACCATGGGTATGCGCCACTTTGACGTGCAGCTCATTGGCGCCATGGCACTGCACGAGGGTCACATCGCCGAGATGAAGACCGGCGAAGGCAAGACCCTCGTCTCCACGTTGGCCGGCTATCTCAACGCTATTGCCGGCAAGGGCGTGCACGTCGTTACTGTCAATGATTACCTTGCCAAGCGCGACTCCGAGTGGATGGGCCGCATCTATAAGTACCTGGGCATGACCGTCGGTCTGCTCCAGAACAACATGCCGCTCGAGCTCAAGCGCCCGGCCTACCAGGCCGACGTCACCTACGGCACCAACTCCGAGTTCGGCTTTGATTACCTGCGCGACAACATGGTTACCCGTCCCGAGCAGCGCGTGCAGCGCGGCCACAACTACGCCATCGTCGACGAGGTTGACTCCATCCTGATCGATGAGGCTCGCACCCCGCTGATCATCTCGGGCGCTGGCACCAAGTCCGCCAGTACCTACAAGGACTTCGCGCGCGCCGTGCGCGGCCTTGAGCGCGGCGAGGACGTGTCGCACGACATGCTTACCGCCACCGAGGACGTTGAACCCACGGGCGACTACGTCATGGACGAGGCCAAGCACACCATTGCTGCCACCGAGCGCGGTCTTAAGAAGATCGAGCGCCGCCTGGGTATCGATGACATCTACGCCGACCTTTCGGGTCAGCTGGTCAACCACCTGCAACAGGCGCTGAAGGCCCAGTACATGTTCCACCGCGACAAGCAGTATGTGGTCACCAACGGCGAGGTCAAGATCGTCGACGAGTTCACCGGCCGCATTATGGAAGGCCGCCGCTACTCCGAGGGCCTGCACCAGGCCATCGAGGCCAAAGAGGGCGTGCTCGTACGCGAGGAGAACCAGACGCTGGCCACTATCACCTTGCAGAACTACTTCCGTCTGTATGACAAGCTCTCCGGCATGACCGGTACGGCACTCACCGAGGATGCCGAGTTCCGCGAGATCTACAAGCTGCCCGTCGAAGTCATCCCCTCCAACAAGCCCGTGCAGCGCGTGGACCACGAGGACCTGGTGTACCGCACCATCCAGGCCAAGTACAACGCCGTCGCCGACGATGTCGAGCAGCGTCACGCCAAGGGCCAGCCGGTCCTGGTGGGCACCGTCTCCATCGAGAGCTCCGAGAAGCTGTCCGCCGCCCTTACCAAGCGCGGCATCGCACACGAGGTCCTCAACGCCAAGCACCATGAGCGCGAGGCTCATATCGTTGCCCAGGCCGGACGCTACGGCGCCGTGACTATCGCCACCAACATGGCCGGTCGTGGTACCGACATCCTGCTGGGCGGTAACCCCGACGAGCTGGTGCGCGAGCGCCTTGAGTACGAGGGCCTGACCATGGAGGACGTGACGCCCGAGCAGCTCGAGCAGTTTAACGCCGAGGCCAAGGAGACCTGCAAGGCCGAGCGCGAGCGCGTGCTTGCCGCCGGCGGCCTGACCGTCATCGGCACCGAGCGCCACGAGTCCCGCCGTATCGACAACCAGCTGCGCGGCCGCTCCGGCCGTCAGGGCGATCCGGGCGAGACCCAGTTCTACCTGTCGCTCGAGGACGACCTCATGCGCCTGTTCGGTGGCGACAAGATGGACCGCGTCTCTAAGATGATGGTCACGGCCGACATGGGCGACGATATGCCCATCCAGCACAAGATCATCTCCAAGGCCGTCGAGAGCGCCCAGCACAAGGTCGAGAGCATCAACTTCTCCATGCGTAAGAGCGTCCTTGAGTACGACGACGTCATGAACAAGCAGCGCCAGGTCATCTACGCCGAGCGCAATAAGATTCTGGACGGCAAGGACCTGACCGACCACATCACCGAGGTCATGCACGACACCGTGTACCGCTGCGTGCAGGAGTTCTGCACCAAGGACAGTCACGATGGCGAGCGCGACCTGGAGGGCCTGCGCAAGTGGGTCGTCGAGCTGACCGGGCATATCGATACCCCTCAGTTCCCCGACGAGGACTTCGAGGCCCTGGCTGCCGATGTCCTGGCATACGTTGAGAAGTGCTACAACATGAAGGCCGAGCGCCTGGGTGAGGACCTCATGCGCGAGCTCAACACTCAGGTCATGCTGCGCGTCATCGATACCCGCTGGATGAACTACCTGCAGGAGATGGACTACCTCAAGACCGGCATCGGGCTGCGCGGCTTTGGCCAGCGCGACCCGCTGGTTGAGTACAAGACCGAGGCCTACGGCGCGTTCCAGATACTCGTCGATACCATGTATGAGGATTACCTGCGCACGGTTCTGCGCATCGAGATCAAGGCCGCCCCGCAGGCCGTGGAGCACAAGGAAGAGCCCACGCTCGAGGGCGCGCGCTTCTCCGGTCCTGCCGAGGTCGATGGTGATAACGGCGACTCGGTGCTGCGCAAGCAGGCGCAGGTGCAGGCCCGCACGGCTGTCCAGGGTGGTCCGGCTGCCGTCAACAACGGTGGCAAGGTGACCACCTATCGCAAGTCCGAGAGCGACGATCCGTACGTCAACGTGGGCCGCAACGACCCGTGCCCCTGCGGTAGCGGCAAGAAGTTTAAGTACTGCCACGGTAGGAATCGTTAATGGCTGAGGCTTTAGAGATAACGCCCGCCGAGCTGGACGCGTTCGCGGACCGGCTCGGCGAGGTCGAGTCGTATCTCCACCTGGACGAGAAGCGTACCCGCGTGTCCGAGCTCGAGGCCAAAAGTGTTGCTCCTGGCTTTTGGGATGACGCCGACGCCGCCCGTGCCACCATGGAGGAGATCGCGCGTACCAAGGAAGATATCGCTGCCGTGGACACCGCGCGCGGCGAGCTTTCCGATGCCCGCGCCGCGCTGGAGCTTGCCGAGGAGATGGGGGATGACCCCGACGCCGTCGCCCTTCGCGAGGAGGCTACAGCCACGGCTGAGCGCCTGGCCCGTGCCATCGATGAGCTTGAGCTTTCGAGCTGGTTTACCGGTGAGTTCGATCACGGCGATGCCATTGTGACCATCAAGCCCGGACAGGGTGGTCTGGAGGCCCAGGACTGGACCTTCATGCTCTTTAAGATGTACATGAAGTACTGCCAGCGTCGCGGCTGGAAGGTCACCATCAACGACTGTCCCGCAGCCGAGGTCATCGGCATCGACCGCGCGACCTTTACTGTCGAGGGCAAAGACGCATTTGGCATGCTGCGCGCCGAGGCCGGCGTCCACCGTCTGGTGCGCATTAGCCCCACCGACGACAAGAAGCGCCGCCAGACCACGTTTGCCGGCGTCGAGGTCATTCCCGTGCTGCCTGACGATATCGACATCGAGATCAGTCCCGACGATATCCGTGTGGACGTGTATCACGCGAGCGGCCCGGGCGGGCAGGGCGTCAACACCACCGACTCCGCCGTACGCGTTACGCATTTTCCCAGCGGCATCGTTGTCACTTGCCAAAACGAGCGCAGCCAGATTCAAAACAAGGCCGCGTGCATGCAGATTCTCAAGGCCCGTCTGTACGAGATCGAGCTCGAGAAGCGCGCCGAGGCCCTGGATGAGATTCGCGGGCCCAAGACCACGATCGGTTTTGGCAACCAGATTCGCAGCTACGTGCTCTACCCGTATCAGATGGTCAAGGACCTGCGCACGGGCGTGGAGACCAGCAACGTCGAGGCCGTTCTCGACGATGGCGATCTGGATCCGTTTGTGATCGGCTACCATCGTTGGGCAACCGGCAACGCCGATGCGGAAGCATCGTCTGCCTAGGCACATGATTGGCTCCGGGTCGATGCAAACACTTCGCAGGGGTGGTATTTGCCCGGTGAATCGGTAGAATCGAATACAGCAAGAAGTTCAAAGCGCACTCGTTTGGGTGCGCTTTTTTGAGGGAGGCAGTATGGCATATCGTCTGGACATCAAGCGCATTCTTTCGATGAACTTCTTTCATGACTTGCCCAAGATTATGTTTGGCTGCGCCCTGGCAGCTATCGCGACAGACTTGTTTTTGATCCCCAACGGCCTTGCCGCCGGCGGCGTCACAGGCCTTGCCACCATTATTCAGGCGGTCGGCGCCTCGCATGGCATATCGCTTCCCGTCGGTATCCAGACCATCGTGATGAACGCCTTGCTGTTGCTGGTCGTTATGCGCGAGGGCGGCATGTTCTACGTGGTGCAGACCGCGACGGGCTTTGTGCTGCTGGGCTTCTTTACCGATCTGTTCGCCCCGTT
>CABUVF010000147.1 GCA_902494945.1 uncultured Collinsella sp. | reverse complement strand
TGGCCTTCCCAACCGAGCTTTTCGGTCGTAGTGGCGGCGACGCCCACGTTTTCGACGTCAACGCCCAGGGCATGGGCCAGGTTGACGCGCATGGCATCGCGGTGCGGGGTGATCTTGGGCTGCTGGCAGGCAATGGTGCAATCGGCATCGACAAACTCAAAGCCCAGCTCGCGTGCATAGTCCATCACGCGGGCAAGCAGCACCATCGAGTCGGCGCCCTCATAGGCAGGATCGGTGTCGGGGAACAACTTGCCAATGTCTCCCCCGCGGCAGGCACCCAGAATGGCGGCGGCCAACGCGTGCGCGAGCACATCGGCATCCGAGTGGCCCAGCAGGCCGCGCTCGTAGGGGATGTCGACCCCGCCGATAATACATCGACGTCCCTCCACCAGACGGTGAACATCGTAGCCGTGTCCAATGCGCAGGTTACTGAACATGGGGAAGGTCCTCTCCCTCGGCCATGCGACCGAGCAGAATCGCGGTTACGGGACGCAGGTCCTCGGGCACCGTCACCTTAAGGTTGTCGCGTGGGCTCTGGACACAGCGGACGCGCCCGCCCATGCGCTCGACCAGTGACGAATCGTCCGTACCGACAAAGCCTTCGGCGATGGCTGCGGCGTGGGCGCGCCTCATGGCGTCGACGCTAAAGATCTGCGGCGTCTGCGCGGCCCAATAGAGTTCGCGTGGCGGCGTCTCAACGATATTATCGCCATCGACGATCTTGAGCGTGTCGATCGCGGGCTGTCCACACACGACGCCGTCGAGTGAGCGGTCGCCCACGAGCACGTCAATCGCATGGTCGATGGCCTCGGTGGTAATGAGCGGACGAGCGCCGTCATGAATGGCGACGTATTCAAAGCCTGCCGGGACCGCATGCACGCCGGCTCGCGTGGAATCCTGGCGGGTATCGCCGGCATCGGCAAAGCTGATGGGCGTGTCATAGTCAAACGGGTCAATTGCCAGGCGGCGCATCTCGGCACGACGCTCGGCAGGACACACCACCACGATGTGACCGACCTTTTCGCTCCGATCGAACGCGCGGATGGACCAACTCATAAGCGGACGACCCGCCACGTTAACGAGCTGCTTGCCGCCGGGGTTACCAAAGCGCTGGCCGCTGCCACCGGCAACGACCACGGCGCATACGGGCGCCATTATGCGTTCCCCTGTTTGGTGCCCTTCATGCGGTACAGGGAGTCCGCAAGAATGGCAGGGTTGTTGACGCCAAAGTCGCCCAGGCGCTCCGGATCTTCGCTGATGTCGTCCATGAGCTCCTGCAGCGATCCATACTCGTCGACGATCTTCTCGGCCACGCCGTCGCGCACGACGGACACGCGCGAAAGCGTGCGCAGGCCCAGCGGTGTCATGACGGAGTCCTCGTCCAGGTCGTCGTAACCCAGAACCGCCGCCACATGCTGCGGGTCGGACAAGTCCTTGGGCGTCATACGGCTCAGGTTGGCGCGGATCTTTTCGGCATTGGCCTCGGAGGAATCGCTCGCATAGTCGCGAATCATCAGGTCGTACTCGGTATCCATGCTGGAGCCGGCGAGCTGCTCGAGCTGCATCTGCACGAGCTTGCCCTGGTTGCCCAGCTTGACAATGCAATCCTTAAGTTCGGTCTTTGCCTGCTGCATGATCTCGAAGCTCGAGAAAATCCCGGTAATGTCGGCGAGCGTAACGTAGTCGTCGAGCTCGAGGGCCGTCAGGCGCAGCAGGGAGCGGTCGAGCGACTGACGGGTAGTCTGGAGCGTGGCGACGAGCTGGTTGACCGAGCTCATGATGGTGGTGACGGGCTGGATCTCGTAGCTCTTGCCGTGAACGTACACGTTGACGACGGCACGACGGGCCGAGACCGAGATCACGATGGCATCCGTGAGCACCGACATGCGGGCGGCGGTGCGGTGACGCATGCCCGTCTCACTCGTGGCAAGCGAGGGATCGGGATTGAGGTGGAAGTTGGCGCGCAGGATCTGGGTGAGGTCGCCGTCGATGACGATGGCGCCGTCCATCTTGGAAAGCTCGAACAGGCGGTTCGAGGTAAACGAAATGTTGAGCGGGAAGCCGTCGTTACCAGCAGCGAGCACGTTTTCGGTGTCGCCGACGCAAATAAGAGCGCCCAGGTGACCAGCAATGATCATGTCGAGGGCGGTGCGAATCGGCTGGCCAGGTGCCGTCAGGCGGATGGCCTGTTCCATACGCTTTTGCAGCTCGTTCTTATCCAAGGCATCGCTCCCATCGTATACGCTCCATAAACGTCAATAAGTTTCTCACGGTTTGCCTCTGTGACGCCCGCAAAATCCGATGCTTACAGAATGAGCGAACACAGCTGAGAGCCCCAATCCAAATGAGCTGCTTATGTGGTAGCATCGGGATTCGCATAAATGAGGGAGTAGTCGCGTGATCGGGTTCGCCTCCGGTGGCGCGGCAAGTCAACACACTGGCCGATGCGGCCTGGCTTGCCTTAATGAACGAGACTCGTGGCTGTGCGCGCAACGCGTACGCCACGGGTCTTTTTTGTTACTCCCCCAAGAGGTACACGCGGGCCCGCCCGCAGAGAGGGAGCCAGACTATGGGACTCGCAGAGCTCGTGCTGCTCGCCGTTGGCCTTTCGATGGATGCCTTTGCCGTATCCATCTGCAAGGGCCTTGGCATGAAGAAGATCAACCTTAAAGTCGCCGTGGTGCTCGGCCTGTTCTTTGGCGGCTTTCAGGCCGGCATGCCCGTAATCGGATGGGCGCTTGGCAGCCAATTCATGGGCATCATCGGACCCATCGACCATTGGATCGCCTTTATCCTTTTGGCCTTTATCGGCGGCAAAATGCTGTGGGAAGCCTTTACCGAGGACGAGAATGAAGGCGACGGCAAGGATGCCGAAAAGATTGACCTGGGCGAGTACCTGATCCTCGCCATCGCCACCTCAATCGACGCCCTAGCCATAGGCATCTCATTTGCGGCGCTCTCGGTTGACATCGTTCCCGCTGTATCGCTTATCGGCGTCACAACGTTTATCTTCTCCGTCGCCGGCGTAGCGATCGGCCACACCTTTGGCGCGCGCTACGAAAAACCTGCCACCATCGTGGGCGGCATCGTGCTCATCCTCATCGGACTTAAGATCTTGCTTGAGCACCTTGGGATCCTCGCACTGTAACGCCAAACACAATCGCTCAAAACTCAACGCCAGTACAAGGCCTCATGCAAAGTTTTGCATGAGGCCTTTTCGTGCAGACTTTTGCATGTCATACTGATATGCAAAAGTCTGCACGTTAGGAGATCGTCGTGAATACCCTTCCCATCACCACACCGCGCCAAGCTGGCATCTACGTGCGCCAGGCACGCGAGGCTCAGGGTCTCACCCGTGCCGCCCTCGCCAAAACGGCCAGTGTTTCGGAGCGCCTGCTCGCATCGCTCGAGCTGGGAGACGCCACCGGCATTCGACTCGACAAGTTGCTGTCCGTCTTTAACGCACTCGGCATAGGTCTCTTTGCGCAAAGCGATAACGACTCCATCGCATCGCCCTCCGAACATCCGACGACGAAAGCGGACCTCCCTATCGCGAACTCGAATGCCCTGCCAAAGCCAAGCGTAGGCAGACGACCCGCTCGACAGGGAACGCCATCTTCCTATGGTGCCTTGCTGGCCCAAATCGCAGCCGAGCAAGGCCTTTCCGGCACTTCAGGCCTCTCCTTTGGCTGTAAGGTTGTGAAATAAATGGCAGAGATGGAGCTTGCAACCCTCATTTGTGGCGAAATCGCAGGCGCTCTCCGGCAAGACGAGCATGGACTCTGCAGCTTTGTATACGCCCCAACCTATCGCGGAGCACCGCTATCGCTAACAATGCCGCTTTCCAATCGCACGTATGGCCATAACATCGTCCGCCCGTTCCTATTTGGCCTTTTGCCCGACAGTCAAGAGCAGCGTCGCGCTATTGCCGCCGAGTATGACGTTGCATCCAACAACCCCGTCGCCCTCTTGTGCCATATCGGTCTTGACTGCGCGGGGGCCGTTCAGTTTTGTCGAACCAATCAATTAGGCGCCGCCCGCGGCAGGGTCTCGGCATACCGCCCGCTTACCAATTCTCAAATCGCTCACAAGCTCAAAGCAATTCGCGATGACGAAAGAGAGACATGGATGGGCTCCAACGAAAGCTGGTCCCTGGGCGGCAACCAAGGCAAATTTGCACTAGCTTGGCATGATGGCCAATGGTGCGAATGTCTAGGGTCATCCCCCACTACCCATATCTTCAAAAATGGTGTCGTTGGGTTCAAACATCAGGCCTTAAACGAATTCGTCTGCATGAAAACGGCTCGGCGTGTTGGCATTCCAACTGCCAACGTCTCCTATTGCACATTTGAAGACGAAGCCGCGCTCGTCGTTGAACGGTACGACAGAATGGTCAATAGCAGCGGGAATATCGAAAGGCTGCATCAGGAGGACTTTTGCCAGGCGCTCGGTGTATTGCCAAGCCAGAAATACACCGCCGACGGAGGACCAACCACACGAGACATCCAAGAACGACTGATTAACACAGTCCCCCACCACATGAATCTTGTGCTTTTTACCTATATGTTGTTCTATAACGCCATTATCGGAGCGCCTGACGCACACGCTAAAAACTACTCGCTCATCCTAGGCAAAGGCACAAACGCAGCGCTCGCACCCATGTACGATGTCGCATCGGGCTTGGCGTACGAGCGTATGCGCCGCCGGGCGCGCCTTGCCATGAGCGTTGGCGGCGAAAATCGAGTGGGGCGCATCGGTCCAGGCGCTATCCGCCGATACCACGGTATGGGCGACCCCGCGCTGGAGGCGGCGCTCACCGATGCCGGGCTATCCGAGAAGTTTTGCTTTGCGACCATGATGGACCTCGCCTACGAGGTGCCCATTTGCATGGAAGAGATCATGGACGAATACGCCGACCTGCCCGGCATGGCGGACCTGCGCGAGCACATGCTCGGCCCCGTCCGCGAAAACTGCCAGCGCACCCTCGACCTCATCAAGGCGGATATGGGCTAGGCGCCAATCAATCCACATTTCTTAAAAGAAGAGGGGGGCGCCCGTCGCAAAAGTTCGGATGCCCCCTCTCGTAATGTCATTTGCAATCCGCCAGCACGTGGCTCGAACTGCTGCTAGCGCGACCCTTACGCGGCAAGGCGCTTGAGGACGTCGATGAGCAGCTCGTAGAAGCGCTCGGCAGAAGCGAGCTCCATGCTCTCGTCCGGGGTGTGGACATCGGAGAGCGTCGGGCCCACGGCGATGGCGTCCAGGCC
>CABUVF010000146.1 GCA_902494945.1 uncultured Collinsella sp. | reverse complement strand
ACTTCCTACGACACCTCCATGGGCTATCGTCACGGACCTAAGTCCTTCGTCGACGATAAGACGCTCGTCTTCGTGTTCGTCAACAACGACGCCTACACCCGTCAGTACGACATCGACATTCTCAACGAGATCGGTGGCGACGAGATCGCTCAGCACACCATCGCCGTTCAGCAGGAAGGTGCCACCGTCTATGAGGGTGAGTCCTTCACCTTTAAGGGCTACGAGGCACTTCCCGAGGGTTACCTTGCTCTGCCGTTCGTGATGTTTGCCCAGGCTATCAGCCTGCTCAACTCCGTCCGCGTGGGCAACACGCCCGATACGCCGAGCCCCACCGGCACGGTCAACCGCGTGGTTAAGGGCGTGACGATTCACCCCTTCACCGCTTAATCGCGTCCCCCTGTAAGGGCGCCCGTCCGCTCATAACGGCGGGCGGGCGCGTTTTGTTTTTACTTGAACCGGGTATAAGTATCACCACGGTCAACTGCTTTAGAAGCAAGGAGTGCATATGAGCACGTACGCAATTAAGGCTGACAAGTTCTTCTTGCCGGCAGGTCCGCAACTGGGCGGCTATCTTATGGTCGAGGATGGCGTCTTTGGCGCCTGGCAGGCCGACGAGCCCTCTTGCGAGATTAAGGACTACACGGGATCGTGGATCGCACCGGGCATGGTCGACACCCACATCCATGGCTTCTACAACCACTCAACTACCGATAACGATCCCGAGGGCATCGATATCAGCTCGACCGAGCTCGCCCGTCGCGGTACCACCAGCTGGCTGCCCACGACGTTCACCGATGGCGTCGAGCAGATCAAGGACGCCTGCGCCGCCATCGCTCAGGCGGACGAGGGTCGCGGCCCCGACTTCTGCGGTGCTCGCATTCAGGGCATCTACCTGGAGGGCCCCTTCTTTACCATGAAGCACGTGGGCGCGCAGAACCCCGCTTATCTTATCGATCCCTCCGAGGAGGTCTTTGATCAGTGGCAGGAGGCTGCGGGCGGTCGCATCGTTAAGAGCGCCATGGCGGCCGAGCGCGACGGTGCCGCTGCTTATGCGGCTGCTCTGAACGCCAAGGGTGTGGTGACCAGCATCGGTCACTCCGACGCCACCTACGATGAGTGCATCGCCGCCATCAACGCCGGTGCCAGCTGCTTTACGCATACCTATAACGGCCAGCGCGGGCTGCATCACCGTGAGCCCGGTGTCGTGGGTGCTGCTATGTCCACGTCCGAGACCTACGCCGAGATCATCTGTGACGGCAAGCACGTGAACCCTGCCGCCATCAAGGCGCTGCTGCAGGCAAAGGGCTGGCAGCATACGGTGCTCATCACCGACTGCCTGGGCTGCGGCGGCATGCCCGAGGGCAGCTACACCAGTGGCGGCATGGACGTCATCATGAAGGACAACCTGTGCTGGCTCGCCGACGGCAAGAGCATTGCCGGCTCGGTGCTCACGCTTGCCCAGGGCGTCAAGAACATCGTCGACTGGGGCATCACCAGCGCCGATATCGCCATTCGCATGGCAACCGAGGTGCCGGCGCGCTCCGCGCACATCGAGGATAAGTGCGGCAGCATCATGCCGGGTCGCGACGCCGACTTCGTCGTGTTCGACCACGAGCTCACCCTCGTCGAGACGTATGTTGGCGGCCAGAGCGTCGGCAACGCCTTTACCGAGTAACGATAGAAAAAGACGGCGGGCCCGAATCTGCTCGGGCCCGCCGTATGGGTTAAACGCTCAAAAGCACCTTCACAGTTACAGCTTGTTAGCGATCTTCTTTGCCGTGCGCTTAACGCCGGCCACCAGGCCTCCTGCTGGATGCTCCTTCTCGTATGCTAGGCGCTTCTCGCGCTTGGCGTACTCTTCGACGATGATGTCGCCATACTCGTCTTCGATCTTGTCGAAGAAGTCGACAGCGCCCTTAATTTCCTCAGCGGTCGGGTGTCCCTTTTGGACACCGCCAGCGAGCTTGAACGGCCCCCACGTGTCAAAGCCGGGGCAGCCGTAGACACCCATAAAGATGGCCTGCCTCATGCGGCAGATGCCATCGATATCCTTGCCGTACCACTTGTTTTTACCACCGTAGGTCATAAGGCCAAACACCTTGTCCTGCGGCTGCAGCACGTTAGTGAGCACGCGTGCCATATCCTTGTCGATCTCTGAGTAATAGATGCCCGTGGCGACACCGATTAGATGATATTCGTGCAGGTCTGGATACTCGTTTTTACCGAGTGCCTTGACGTCGAGGGTATCGATTTCGGGGTGTGCCTCGACGATGGCGTCCACAAGCTTTTTCGTATTGCCGTGGTGGCGTGAAGCATAGAGGATGATGGTTCGCATAAGAAGGCCTTTCAGCTGTAATTGCATCAATGTCTGTATGGTACCCCGTTACATGGCCGGGATACCGGACGCATCGATGAGCGTGCGGGTTTGTCCATTGGTCAGAGCCGAGACGGGTACTTGCGAGCAAAAAGCAGTTGTTCGAAAGGATGGGCAATGGAATACGCTCTCTCCAACGATTCGATTTCTATTAAGGTGTCCACGGCTGGTGGTTCGTTTACCTCGATTGAGGCCGGAGGTCGCGAGTACTTGTGGCAGGGTGACCCCGCCGTGTGGTCCGGCCAGGCGCCGGTCTGCTTTCCGATTTGCGGAGGCCTGCGCGATGGTAGTGCCATGACGTTTGCCGGGCATCATGTAAAGCTCGCTCGCCACGGCTTTGCGCGCAAGCAGGAGTGGAAGCTGCTGAGCCAAGGCGAGAACGAGTTGGCTATGTGCCTGGCTTCGGAGGATAACGCCGCGCTGCTGAGCGATTATCCGTATCCGTTTAGGCTCGTCGCCCGCTATACGCTCGAGGACGCCGCCGTGCGTGTCTCCTATGAGGTTACCAACGAGGGCACCGAGGACATGCCGTTCTTTATCGGTGGGCATCCCGGCTTTAGGTGCCCGCTCGATGAGGGCGAGGCCTATACGGACTACGAGTTGCGCTTTGAGAAAGAAGAGGCTGCAGAGCTTTGCACCGCTGTCCCTTCGACTGGCTTGATTGACGTGGACAAGCGCTCCAAGAACCCCATGGTGGGAAAGACGCTGCCCCTGTCGCACGAGCTCTTCGATTTTGCGGAGACCATCTTTGACGTGCTCGAGAGCCGCCAGGTCACGCTTTCCAAAAAGGGCGAGGACAAGGGCGTTCGCCTGAGCTTTGAGGGCTTCCCATATCTCATTGTGTGGAGCAAGCCCGAGGGTGATTTTGTGGCAGTTGAGCCTTGGGGCGGCCTTTCGACCTGCTCCGATGAGGACGACGTGCTTGAGCATAAGCGTGGCTGCCTTGTCGCCAAGCCCAAGGAGACCGTCGTTCGCTCGTTCACGATTGAGATTCTGTAATTCCGTTTTGTCGACTCGTATCGCGAGGCACAAGGAGCCTGCGAGATAAGGAGCTAAAAATGATCCTCACCGTTACGATGAACCCGTCCGTCGATACACGCTATCAGCTCGATGAGCTCATTATCGACGACGTTAACCGTGTGACGCCCGAAAAGACCGCCGGCGGCAAGGGTCTCAACGTGGCCCGTGTACTGGGTCAGCTGGGCGACGACGTTGTGGCAACCGGTCTACTCGGCGGCCACATGGGCGCCTACATGGCCGAGCTCATGGATGCCAACGGCATTAAGAATGATTTTGTACCCATCAAGGGCGAGACTCGCATTTGCCTTAACATCCTCCACGCCGGCAACCAGACCGAGCTACTCGAGAGCGGCCCGACGATTGCCCCCGAGGAGCTCGATGCCTTTACCGCCAAGTTCGCCGAGCTTGCGAGCAAGGCCGCTGTCGTTACCATTTCGGGTTCGCTGCCCCGCGGTGTCGAGGCAGACTACTATGCCAAGATCACGGGCATTGCCGAGAACGCCGGCGCCAAGGTGCTGCTTGATACCTCGGGTGCTTCGCTCGAGGCCGCCCTTAAGTCCGAAATTAAGCCCGAGCTGGTCAAGCCTAACCTGACCGAGATTAACGGCCTTCTGGGCACGAGCTTTACCACCGACGATGTGGACGAGCTCCGCGCCGCGCTCGCCTCTGATGCCCGCTTCTCCGAGATTCCCTGGGTCGTCGTGTCCATGGGCGCTGCCGGCTCCGTGGGCTTCCATAATGGCCGTGCATTCCGCGCCAAGACCCCCGATATCCCCGCCGTTAACGCTACGGGCTCTGGCGATTCGACCATTGCCGGCTTCGCGCATGCGATTGCTGCTGGCGCGGATGACGAGACGGTGCTGCGTACCGCCAACACCTGCGGCAAGCTCAATGCCATGGATCCCATGACCGGCCACTTGGTTATGGATCGTTGGGACGAGGTTTACAACGGCGTTGTCGTGACCGAGCTGTAGGAGCTTGTGCGCCGCCCCCGGCATCGGTTGCTTGCTTGTGGTTAGAGTTGACGGCAAGTGCGGTAGCATTATGCCGGGGCGCGACGCCGATGCTGTCGTGTTCAATCCCGACCTTACCCTGGTCGAGACGTATGTGGGTGGCAACAGCGTCGGTAATGCATTTACCGAGTAGCTGCCAAATAAACGATCCGAGAGGGGATTTAGATGATTTACGGTGCATTGGGCGATATCGAGGAGTACCGCGGAATGCTCAAGGGCCTCGACGTGCTGATCGACTGGCTCGAGGAAAACGATCCGGCACAGCTCGAGGTCGGCAGCCATCCGATTTTGGGTGAGAAGGTCTTTGCGAACGTCATGTCTCCCACGACGCGTCCCGAGGCTGAGGCTCACTATGAGACGCATCAGCGCTATCACGACCTGCAGATCGACGTCGAGGGTCGCGAGGCCTTCAAGGTCGCTACGGGCAGCCTGACGCTGGTCCAGGAGTTTGACGAGAAGGACGACTATGATCTGGTCGATTCCGACGCCTCGATCGCCGGCGATCTTGCCGACGACAAATTCGCGCTGTTCGTTGCCGGCGAGCCCCACATGCCCACGCTCGAGTTCCCGGGCGATGGCGCACAGCCGGTCAAGAAGATCTGCTTTAAGTTGCTTGCCGACGCCTACTGGGAGGAGTAGCGAGCTGCTCGGCTGAGCTGTTCGTCTGATGGCGTGATTCCCCTAGGGAAATCACACTAGGACCCCGCCAAACGGGTTTTCCCTAGGGAAATCACGTTTGGCGGGGTTTTCTGTTTTGAATAGGGAAGCCTCATTTATTTGCGAAGAACATCGGCTAGCCGCAGGATTGAAATCATCGACCGATAAGTGAGTTCCACTTTTTCGCCCGCAAGCAGTCGTTTCGAGCCAATCTCATCTAGCCCCACAAGCCGAGAAAACAGCGGGCCGCTCATCGTGCCCTCGTCAATTGATTCCCTTATGGTCTTCAAAACGTCCGT
>CABUVF010000145.1 GCA_902494945.1 uncultured Collinsella sp. | reverse complement strand
GCAAGACCCGGGTCGGTCATAATGGTCGCCGGGTTGGAGTTGACCAGGATGACCTCAAAGCCATCCTCCTTGAGCACCTTGCAGGCCTGGGCGCCGGAGTAGTCGAACTCGCAGGCCTGACCGATAACGATGGGGCCCGAACCAATAACGAGGATGCGCTTGATGTCAGTACGTTTCGGCATGTTAGTTCTCCTCGGTCGCAGCGTTCTCGGACTCGGCGAAATTCCAGCCGGCGAGGCGGTCCTTCGCGGTGTCGATGTCCAGGTAGTTCTCCTCGCCGTCCATGAGTCGCGTAAAGGCGGTAAAAAGATAGTGGGCATCGGTGGGGCCAGGCGAAGCCTCGGGGTGGTACTGGACCGAGAAACACGGGGCGTCGAGCAGCTGGATGCCCTCGGCGGTGCCGTCGTTGAGGTTCACATGTGTCAGGCGAATGCGACCAAAGCGCTCGTTCATCACGACCGGCGCGATGCCGCGACGCACCCAGGCGCGCAGGTCACCGTCGGCCGCATGCTCGGTTTCGCCGCCGGAAAGCTCCGGAATCAGTTTGCCCAGACTGGGGAACAGCAGGCCAAAGCCGTGGTTTTGCGCGGTGATCTCCACGCGACGGCTCACCAGATTCATAACCGGCTGGTTACCGCCACGGTGACCGAATTTAAGCTTTTCCATTTGGGCGCCGCAGGCCAGGCTGATCATCTGGTGACCGAGGCAAATGCCAAAGACCGGCACCTTGCCGATCAGCTGCTGTACCTGCTCATAGGTCTCCACCACGGCATCGGGGTCGCCGGGGCCGTTGGACAAAAAGACGCCATCGGGATTCATGTCGAGCACCTGCTGGGCGGGCGTATCCCACGGCACGACGGTGAGATCGCAGCCGGCACGGACCAGGCCCTCCAGAATACCGCGCTTCACACCGCAGTCGTAGGCGACCACTTTGTGACGGGCAGGAGCGGCAGCCGCAAGCGCAAAGTCATGCGTGGCAGGCAGGTCGGCGGCCACAAACTCGTGAGGCGCGGGGCAACTTACGGTCTTGACCAGGTTCTCGCCTACCAGCGTGGGCGCAGCGGACAAGCGCTCGGCAAGCTCGTCGACGTCGAAGATCTCGGTCGAGATAATGCCCATCTTGGAACCATTGTCGCGCAGATGGCGCACCAGAGCGCGGGTGTCGATACCCTCGATAGCGACGATGCCGTGAGCGCGCAGGTACTCCGGCACGCTGACGGCCGAGCGCCAGTTAGAAGGCGTGGCGCACATATCGCGAACGATCATGCCGCGCATAGCCGGAGCGCTCGCAGGGCGCACGGCGTCGCCGGGGAAGGCCGACTGGACATCGGTCTCGTCGATACCGTAATTGCCGATCTGCGGATAGGTCATGGTTACAATTTGGCCGGCATAACTCGGGTCGGTCATGACCTCAAAGTAGCCCTCGAGCGAGGTGTTGAAGCAGACTTCGCCGGTCGCGGTGCCCTCGGCGCCGCATACACGTCCATAAAAAATGGTCCCATCCTCAAGATACAGGATACAGGGACCGCAGGTGCCCTTGCTGGTTTTGGCCAGCATACGCTGGCAAAGCTCGCTGGGCGCGAAGGTGCGGGCGGCAGCGCCCGCGGTATGGTTGTTCGCCATAATTCTCCTTCCCGGTCTCACAGGACCGGCTTAAAGGTGTGTAGTTAGGCCTCGCGGTATTGTAACCGCAAGCATGCCTCATGGCGTTAATTTCATCGAAATGTTTACGAAATGATAATTATGACTTTCTATGCATAATGATTATTTAATCCCCGTCCCAGAAAAATTATCCCGCGTGGGCTTGTGGCTCACGCGGGATAATGGCCTCTTACTTTTGCTTGTCCTGTTCCAGCAGATCGGACGGTGAGCGATCGGGCTTGCCGCCGCGGAAAATCTCGCGGCCATGCAGACGATGCTCCAGGTCACGTTCGGCCTTTTCCTCGTCAATCTTGGTCTGGCTCACCACCGGGTCCTCGATCAGCGACGAAACCGAGTTCACCTGTTTTTGAATGCGCTCGGCAATGGTGTCGTCCATGCTTACGATGCGCATCTTCCAGTCGATACTCGTGGCGTTGGATGAGCTCTTGGTCCACACAAACGTCAAAATGGCGCTCTGATGACCCCGCGCGGGAAACATGCCAAAGAAGGAATCGTGCTGAATGTTGCTATCCTCGTCGATATAGGCGTGAACGTTATACACCACGCGGTCGATCTTATCGTTGAGCAGTGCGTTGGTCGCAAGCGCAGCGGCCTGAATCTGCCCGTTGGACAGCAGCTCGAGCTCGTTGGCAGACGATGTGTCCAACACCGTCACCTCGACCGTGCCCGTACGCTCATCAGCTTCATCGACGGTAAAGTCGAGCGGGAACTGCGTAAAGCCGTTACCCCACTCAAGGCCGCCCTTCAGCGCCGTCGAAACGGTATCGACTGAAACGCTCTCGGACAGGTTGGCGGTGTTCAGACGACGCATCACGCCGTAGCCAATCTGCATGCCCACGATCAGCACCAAAATACCAATGACCACGGCCATCGCGGTCTTCGTAATGGTATGACTCACCTGCGAACCCGAAGGATCGTCCTCGGACAGCGGGTCGATATGTTTTGCCTGGCTCGCACGGTCCTCGCTGCGCAGCTGCGCTAGCGCCGCTTTGTCACCGCGCTTGGCCGCAGCCTCCTTCTCACGCATGCGCTCGGTTCGCTTTTTGGCAAGCGTGGGATCCAAGACACCGGATGCATCGATTTCGGAGAATAACTCCGTCACTTCTTCCGGAGTCAAAGGGTTCTTGTCAGCCATAAACTTCCTGTCATATCAATCAGTCGAGCTCGTGCGCACGCGCACCTTCGAACTGCATTCGATAGTAACGGGCATAGGTGCCGCCACGGGCGAGAAGCTCCTCGTGCGTGCCACGCTCCACAACGCGACCATGCTCAACGGTCGCAATCTCATCGGCATGCTTAATGGTCGAAAGACGGTGGGCAATGATAATCGTGGTGCGGCCGCGTGCCAGCTCCTCGAGTGACTCCTGCACCGCCTCCTCGCTCTCGTTATCCAAAGCACTCGTCGCCTCGTCCAAGATCAAGATTTTGGGATTCTTGAGAAACACACGCGCGATGGCAACGCGCTGTTTCTGTCCGCCCGAAAGACGGCTGCCGCGCTCGCCCACGACCGTGTCATAGCCCTGTGGAAGCGACTCGATAAAGGCATCGATGTTGGCGCGACGGGCGGCCTCGGCGATCTCTTCTGCCGTAGCGCCCGGCTTGCCGTAGGCGATGTTCTCGCCGATTGTTCCGTCAAACAGGTAGACATCCTGCTGCACCAGGCCGATGGCGCGGCGCAGGCTCTGCTGCGTCACATCGCGCACGTCCTGGCCGTCGATGCTAATGGATCCGGCAGCCACGTCATAAAAGCGCGGCAGCAGCGAACAGGTCGTGGACTTGCCACCGCCCGAAGGGCCAACCAAAGCGATGGTCTGCCCGGGCTTGATGGACAGATTCATATGGTCGATAACGGGACGCTCGTCGGCATCACCCTCGCCCAGCTCAACGTCCTCGTAGTTAAAGCACACGTCGTGATAATCCACGGCGCCGGCAGTCACCTGCAGATCCGTGGCGCCCGGCTTGTCCTGGATATCCGGCGCGGTCGAGAGCACCTCGTCCATACGCTTAAAGCCGGCGATAGCCTTCTGATACGTTTCGGCCGAATTGACGAGCGTCTCAAGCGGCGTGCAGAACAGCGAAATATAGAGTGCAAAGGTCGCCATATCGACCGCCTGCAGCTGTCCCTGGGCGACCAGCCAGCCGCCCAGCAGTACCACGATCACATAGAGCACACCCGAGAGCAGGCCATACGTCGCTGTGTAGACGCCCATGGCGTGATACATATTCTCCTTGGACGAAAGATAGCGGTCGTTAGAGGCGCGGAACTTGGAGCGCTCAGCCTCCTCGTTCGCAAAACTCTTGACCACGCGCATGCCCGCCAGCGAATCCTGCAGCTGAGCATTAATACCGCTGATCTTTTTGCGGTTGTCGCTAAAGACCTCACGCATGCGCATGTTCTGCCAAAACATGATGACCGCAAACACCGCCGTCACCACGGCCATGGCAAGCGCCAGCACCGGGGCAATAGCAAAGAGGATCACAACCGAGCCGACGATCTCGATGCCGCAGATGATAATCCACTCGGGCACGTGGTGTGCCGCCTCGCAGATATCGAACAGGTCGTTGACCACGCGGCTCATCATGTCACCCGAGCTGTTGCGGTCGAAGTACGCAAAGCTAAAGCGCTCGTACTGATCAAACAGGTCCTCGCGCATCTTGGACTCCATGCGCGCACCCATCACGTGGCCCCAGTAACTCACAAAGTAGCGACAGGCACAACGGATGGCATACATCAGTACCAGGCCAACCGCGATCATACCGAGCGCCTGCATAATAGCCGCCTGACCCTGGGTAAACAGCCCACCGGTCAGATTGCGCAGGATAATGGGAAACGCCAAGTCAATGGCGGCAAGCACCAGGGCACAAACAGTATCGGCAACAAAAAGCCCCATCTGGGGCTTGTAATACGAAAGAAACCTCTTCATCATAATCACCTTACGCGGTTTTACCAAACCGCGTTTCGTCTCGACGCTACAAGCGCCCCATTTGGACAATCTGGCCTTCAATCGTCGGTCGCGTATATCCATACGCTTCCCTCCTCTTTTAGGCCACCTTGTCTCAAATGGAGCACTTTCGCTGACTTACACAAACCTGCGGGATCATCCCCGCTCGTTAAAGATCGGCCCCGCCTAGTCGGTGCGCGATGCTATCGCAGGCCAAGGCGCCTACGACGGTCTTGGCAGCTTCGATCTTGCCGTCGAGCACGGCGGCGATCAGCTCGTGCAGTGGCACCAGATCCACGTTGACAAACTCGTCATCATCGGGGTTGGGTGCATCGAACTCGAGCTTGGTGGCCAGGTAGATGTGAATGATCTCGTCGCAAAAACCACAGGACGTGACAATCGACGTCAAAAAGCGAATGCGACCAGCCCTAAAGCCCGTCTCCTCATGCAGCTCGCGCTTGGCGCAATCGAGCGGGTCCTCGCCCGGATCGAGCTTACCGGCGGGAATCTCGACCGTCACGCGGTCGATGGCGGTGCGGTACTGACGCACCAGTACGATCTTGCCGCTCTCGGTCAGTGCCACAACGGCCGCCGCACCCGGATGGCGAACGATATCGCGGGCGCTTCGGCGACCGTTGGGCAGTTCAACCTCAAGACGGTGGACGTCGAGGATCTTGCCCTTCCAGGCGCACTCCTCCGAAAGAATCTTCTCGTGCAGCTCGGCATCGTGCGGGTCGTCGTCGCCCAGCACCAGCGCCGGCTC
>CABUVF010000144.1 GCA_902494945.1 uncultured Collinsella sp. | reverse complement strand
CCGATCAAGTCCTGCATGACGGTGGTGTTTAAGCTGTATACGATGTTTTGGCCATGGCGCTCGTCGGTCACCAACCCGGCGTTTTTGAGCGTCGCCAAGTGATGGCTGAGAGACGGCTTGCTGATGTCAAAATGCTCGGCAAGCTCCCCGGCCGTGCAATTGCCCTCGCGCAGCAACTCCAAAATGCGCCGTCGCGTTGGATCGGCAAGCGCCTTAAAACCCTCTCCCGGCATAAGACCTCCTCTCATCATCTCTCATGACGCGCACACTATACTCAATATTTAGATGTTTGTCTAACTGTCTAATCTTGTACTCAAAATAATAGCCGCCTCCGCGTAATGCGAAGACGGCCACTTCTCACGCTACAAACGTGTTTTGGAGTTGGCCAACCCGCTGCAACGGGTGCCATCTGCTTCAATCTTATGCGAACCCCGATCCCATTTCAACAAGCCCAAGGGCTCAAATGGAATCGCGATAACACCTATAATGGCAATAGCTAAAACACGATTCGCTTCCCCATCGGAGGATGTCTATGACCGAAACCGCTGCCGCTCTCGTCGAGACACGCGACACCAAGCTCGAGATCATCATGGGCCGCGAGGCACTCGATAAGCTCGCCGATGCTACGGTGCTGGTGCTCGGCTGCGGAGGCGTGGGCTCCAACTGCTGCGAGGCACTCGCCCGCGGCGGCATCGGTTATTTCGTCATTCTGGACAAGGACATCATCGCGCCCAGCAATATCAATCGCCAGGCCATCGCCTTTCACAGCACCATCGGCAAGCGCAAAGTGGACGTGATGGATGCCATGATTCGCGATATCAATCCCGCCGCCACCGTTATCAAGCGCACCGAATACCTGCTGAGCGACAACATCGACGAGTTCTTCGCGAGCGTTTTGGAGCAGACGGGTGGCAAGCTCGACTACGTCGTCGACGCCATCGACACCATCTCAGCCAAGCTCACCATTGCCAAATATGCTCAGGACCACGACATTCGTTTGGTTAGCTCCATGGGCGGGGCCAACAAGCTCCATCCCGAGTGCCTCCGCTTTGCCGACATTTTCGATACGGTACGTGACCCCATGAGCCGCATCATGCGCAAAGAATGTAAGAAGCGCGGCATCAAGAGCCTACATGTACTGTTTAGCTGCGAGGAATCGGTTAAGACACAGCCCCGCGACCCTTCCAATATCCACGAGCGCACCGAGTTGGGCACCGCCAGTTTTATGCCGCCCATCATGGGTCAGATGATTGCCGGCGAGGTTATCCGCCGGATCAGTGGCCGCGGCACCGAGCGCGTGCGCGCCGACGGCCAGCGCCTGGACTAGCGGAGCGCGCCGAGATGGAGCCCCGGTTATTTGATGCACACTGCCATCTTGATTTGATGGCTCACCCGGACGCCGTTGCCGATGAGGCGACGGCACTGGGCTTGGGCCTATTTGATTGCGGCGTCGATCCGCACGACTTTGCACGCGCCAAGAAGCGCGCCTGCGGCCGGTCAAATATCTTTGCCGGCATCGGCCTCCATCCCTGGTGGCTCGCCGACGGCCGCTGCGGTCCTGCCGAAGTCAATCTGCTTTGCGAAGTTGCCGCCCAAGAGCGCTACATCGGCGAGGTGGGACTCGACTTTTCCGCGCGTTTTGCCGGAAGCGAACCGCTTCAAATACAGGCACTTGACCGGCTCTGCGATGCGCTCGTGCAGAGCCCTCTTGCCGGGCGTGTGATATCAATTCACGCCGTTCGTTCAGCAGGAACCGTGCTAGACATCCTCGAGTCGCATGGATTACTCACGCCAAGCCCCGACTCCCCCGCTATCATTTTCCACTGGTTTAGCGACACTTCGAACGAGTTCGTCCGCGCACGAAGCGCAGGCTGCTATTTTTCCGTGAACGAGCGGATGCTCGCATCTAAACGAGGACGCGAATACACACGACAGATTCCACTCGACCGTCTACTGCTCGAGACCGATGCGCCGGCCGAGCCAAACACAGAAACAAGCGCGCAATCGCTCATCAGATCGCTCACAAGGACCTCAGAACGCATCGCCTCGCTCAAAAAATGTGACATAAAGCACATCGAATCGGCAGTTTTAGCAAATGCGCGCTCTGTTTTTGACCTTCGCTAACCCCTGTGGGCAAAAATGCCAAGGGACATGCGAATCGCACAACGCAGTCCTTATTGGAAGGCGGTACAGTTCGGCGGCATTACACCAATTCGTGCATGAGATCACGGTTGCGTGTATACAATTCGTCAAAGATATGACGACGCGACGCATATAGCTCGTGGGCAGTCATATCGGGCACGATTGTTTGCGCAACGCCAAGGACTCGGGCGAGTTCATCCCATGATGTATAGGCGCCACCTGCGAGAGCTGCCATAATGGCATCACCGAAGCATGCGCCCACCGTAACCTTGGCAACCGAGACCTCGCGCCCGCATACGTCGGCGATAGCTTGCATCCAAATTGGATTCTTGGTTCCACCTCCGACAAGCATAATGCGCCCAATTGGCAGCCCATGCTCTCGCTCGATAATGTCGACATGGGATGCAACGGTATACGCGACGCCTTCCAAGGCGGCGCGAACCATATGGGCTCGCGTATGCCTTCCGGTCAGGCCAAAGAAGACGCCACGCGCCTCGGGATCGTTGAGCGGAGTACGCTCCCCCGCAAAGTACGGCAGACACAGGAGCCCATCGGCACCCGGCGCCACATCGGCGGCATCATGCGCCATAACCGAATATGCATCGGGGCCACCGTGGCCCTCGGCCTCTACGGCGTCGCGATACAGCTCTTGGCGCAGCCACGATGTGAGTGCACCCGCTGTATTGGTCCCCGCGCAGATCCCGTAAGTTCCGGGAATGATAAACGTCCCTGGCCACAGGCGAGCATCATCGACCATATGATCAGCTAAGTAGATGAAATACGCCGTGCTCCCCAACTGAACCATCATATCGCCGGGACGGAATACACCCGTCGAAATGGCCTCGGCACCAGAGTCGCCCGTTCCCACCAAGACAGGTGTCCCTGCCACGAGCCCCGTCGCCTCAGCCGCACGCTGCGTAATCACCCCGGCAATATCGGTAGCCGACATTACCTCCGCCATCTGGTCAGGCCGGCAGAAACGAGCACATTCCCGAGCATCAACCTTCCAAGTGTAGCGATCGTATAGGGGAAGAAAATCCTCCGCCAAATAACGGTCCACCGTAAAACGCCCCGTCAACTTCGCGCACAGAAACGATGACGCCGTCAGGAACTTCGCGGCACGTTCGTGCACCTCGGGCATATTCTCCTTAAACCACAAGATCTTTGGAGCAATATCTGACGAACAGGGATCGTGCCCGAAAAGCTCGCGTGCGCGATCTGGCCCATATTCGGAAAGAAGCTCGTCAATCTGCGGCTTCGAACGTGCATCGACTCCATATAAAATCGCGGGTGCCAGCGCGTTGCACTCGGTATCGACCGGTACGCAGTCGCAACCCAATGCGGAAAGGCCGACGCATCCGATCTGCGCCGCGTTAACCCCCGATCGCACCACCAGCTCGCGCGACAAGCGGCAAAAATCGCCCCACCAAACTGCCTCCGCATCATGCTGGTACCATCCATCACGTGGGTTATCCGTCTCGTGTCCACAAGTGGCCTGGCAAACGATGTTGCATCGATCATCGATTAAAACGCCTTTAGAGGCGCTTGTCCCAATATCAATACCCAGATAAAACGCCATAGGTGCCTACTCCCCTCGCGCCGTACGAGCGGCAGCCATAAAACGAACTACCCGCTCAACATCAACCGGGGCATCCAGCTTTCCGTCGCGCTTTAAGCACGTGCCGACAAACGCGCCATCGTAGTGAGCAAATACGTCAGCCACGGTATTTTCGCGACAACCGGTGCCACATACCACAGGCACTTCGCCAACACGCTCGCGGACCTCATCGGCAAGCTCGCCCGAAGCGCCACGACCGGCAGCCGAACCGCCGATGACCATCGCATCCGGTAGGCAATTAAAGAGAAGTGAATCGGCAATGTCCGCAGTCGTGCGGTCGTTGAGATAAACCTCCCCCTCGCTCGTGATGAAGTGAAAAAGCTTGAGGTCGTCCAAGCGCAGCGCCGCCTTGCGACGCATGGTGTGCGCGAAATCTCGGTTAATCAGCCCGAGATCACCGGCCCAGGCACCGCAAAAATTGCAGCGCGTGAACTGCGCATCGACGGCAGCGCACAGCTCGATTGTGGCATCACCATCGTAAATAGCCTCAGCTCCCCAAGGGGTCGACAAATCATGGGACAGAGCCCCGATTACATAGCCCATCGATGCAAGGGTTGAGGGAGAAACGTGCTGCTCATAGGGCATCGAGAGCTCATTGGTAATCAAAATGCCATCGACACCGCCCTGCTGCAACGCTTCGAGATCGCGCTTGGCGGCTTCCACGACCTGCGATACGATTCCACCCGGATAAAACAGTGGATCGCCCGGCAGAGGACGCAGGTGCAGCATTCCGATAACCGGCTTTTCGGTCTTGAACATCGAGGTTAGAAACGACATAACGTGCTCCTTCATAGGGCTATTGCAGGGACGTTACTCCCCCAACACCTCGACGTACACTTTTCGCTTCTGCGGACCGTCAAACTCCGCAAGATAGATGTTCTGGGCACCTCCGCACACGATATGGCCATCTTGGACGGGAAAGAAGCAGCTGTTTCCACAAATCATGCTCTTGATATGCCCACAGGAGTTGTTGCCGGTGGCTCCATAGCTCGGCAGGAAGTGTGCATGCGCATAGGGGGCATCGAGTGGGGCGATGCGATCAAGCGTCTCCATAAGATCCGTCTCCACGCAGGGCAGCCCCTCGTTTACCACGATTCCACAGGTCGTATGCGACAAAATAATCGCTGCCAAGCCATTCGTCACCGAGCTGCGTTCGACGGCGGCGTGCACGTCTTCGGTAATATCGATGAACTGGTCCGGAGCAGTCGAGAGATAGCTCAATGTCTCGAGCGTCACCATGTTCACTCATCCCCTTCAAGAAAACGCAGGGCATTACCCCAGTAGAGCCTTTCTCGCGCATCATCGCGCATGGACACGGTATCGAGCGCCCGCTTGAGTTTGAACGCACGGAAGCGCGGCGTATTGCTGGCGAACATCACTTGATGCGATAGCGCGCGCTCATACCACAGCGGCCCCATATCGACCGTGAAAAGACGCTGCATCATCTCCTCGGGCGAATCGATGTAAGTGATAGAGGTGTCCGTGTAGCAGTTGGGATACTTGAGCAGCATCGCCACGGTCTCGCGCACCCAGGGCCAGCCAAAGTGGGTCAAACTAAAACGCACATTTGGATGCGTTGCGATTGTGTGCTCAAATACAAGCGGATTACTGCGCGAGAGGTGACGCATAATTTCTTTCGCAAATTGACAACCGCATAGCGGAACACGGCCCGCGCCCCGTCATATGATTTCTAGCGGCTAAACAACAAATCAACGACGAAAGGGGCACGGGCCGTG
>CABUVF010000143.1 GCA_902494945.1 uncultured Collinsella sp. | reverse complement strand
GTGCGGGTGAGCTCGATGTGCGGCAGCTGGTCGCGACCGACGGGCACCACATTGCCCTTGCAGAACAGGATGTCGCAGGCCTGGTGCACCGGGTAGGTGAGCAGAAGGCCGGTGAGCTCGTGGCCCGAGGCCTCCATCTCGGCCTTGACCGTGGGGTTGCGCGCCAGCTCGGCCTCGGAGACCAGCGACAGGAACGGCAGCATGAGCTGGTTGGCGGCGGGCACGGCGGAGTGCGCGTAGATCATGGTCTTGTCGGGGTCGATGCCGCAGGCAAGGTAGTCCATGACCATGTTGTACACGTTGTCCTGGATGTGCTCGGTCGTGTCGCGGTCAGTGATGACCTGGTAGTCGGCGATGAGCACGTTGGTCTTGGCGCCCATGTTCTGCAGCTCAACACGGCCCTTAAGGGTGCCGAAGTAGTGACCCAGATGCAGACGGCCGGTGGGGCGGTCGCCGGTGAGCATGGTGAACTTGTCGGGCGTCTTGGCCAGGCCCTCGCGAATGGCGTTGCTCTTTTGCAGCGCGACTTCGTAGCTGTTCTCGTGTGGCATAATTTCGCCTATCGTTTGTTCATGGGTCAAGATGATAACGCGGTTATTGGAGGGGCGGGGCGTAAGTAGGCGAGGGGCTGGCAAGGGGTGGCTTACGCGATTGATGCGATGTAGTTGCACTTGGTCAGCGATGCCTTGGCACATTCTCGGCAGCTTACCCTAGAGCTTGTGGTGGCGCTCTTCCTTACGTTCCTCGGCTGCCTGCTCCTCCTGCTTAAAGGCGGGGTCGTCGGGGGTGACGAGCTCATCCTCGTGCGTGCGCTTGTTGTAATGGTGGCGCAGCACGGGCTCAAACAGATGTAGATGCTTGGCAAAGGCCGCCGAGCCAATGGCGAGCACGGTAAAGATGAGCACGCGCATGGGCACCTCGACCTGATTGATGGCGGCGGCGCCGGCCGAAAGCATAATGCACCAGGCATAGATGAGCAGCACAGCCTGCTTTTGGTTGTAGCCCTCTTGGATCAGGCGGTGGTGGATGTGGCCCTTGTCGGCCTGCCCGATGCTAATGTGGGCGCGCTTGCGGCGCACGATGGCGCTAAACGTGTCGATGATGGGCACGCCGGCAACGATGAGCGGGATGATAAGCGAGGTGAGCGCGGCGGTGCGGCTCACGTTGAGTAGCGAGATGGAGCCCAGCGCAAAGCCCAGAAGCAGCGACCCCGAGTCGCCCAAGAAGATGCTTGCGGGGTTGAAGTTGTAGCGCAAAAAGGCCAGACAGGCGCCAAAGAGCGCAATGGAGAGCGCGGCGGCGTCGATGCGGCCCGAGAGAACGGCCATCGAAAACATGGTGAACGACGCGATGCCGCAGATGCCCGTGGCTAAGCCGTCGAGGCCGTCGATGAGGTTAATGATGTTCGTGAATGCCACCAGATAGATCACGGTGATGGGGTAGGCGAGCCATCCGAGCATGATTTCGCCAGGGGCAAACGGGTTGACGATGACGCCGATGCGCAGGCCACCCACGCAGGCGATGAGCGCAGCGAGGACCTGTCCGGCCAGCTTTTGCTTGGGCTTGAGCTGAATGACGTCGTCGATAGCGCCGGTCGCAAAGATGACGGTAAAGGAGAGCGCCAGCATGGGATAGCTAATGTGAAGGCGCGGGTGCGGCACCAGGACGGGCGGCCAGCCTAGGTGCCAGGTGCCTAGGATTTGCACAATACAGGCAACGACCAGGCCCAAAAACACCGCCGTTCCGCCCAAACGCGGGATGGGCTTGGTGTTGATGCGGCGCTTAGAAGGATAGTCGACGGCGTCGAGCTTAATTGCCAGGCGCTTGACCAGGGGCACCGTGAGGAAGGTCGTGATAAAGGCCGCCGCTGCCACGCATAGATACGGTATGTAGCTCGGGGATGAAGCCATGAATCTAAAAACCGCCAAGCGTCGAAGGAAAAGGTCAAAGGTTGCTAAGCGCAAAGGGCATAGCCGAACCATGATACTCGACCAAGGGGGGTGCATGGAATTGCACGCAGCGATAATCACGCGCTTACCAGATATTGGGATGTTGTCGATGGACTGTTGGGATGCCGGTGGGGATCCATATGGACTGTAATGGCGATTTTCGGCAAAAGAAAACCACCCCCCACGTTACGAAAATGAACCCACCTAAAACAGGTGGGTGCCCTCATCGACTGTTCCAGCGTCCTTAACAACGAAGGATACCTGTACTAGGTACGACTGTGTGGGCTCCCTAAATAAACGCGACGGTTCACCCAGTTGCTCCGCGGGGGGCGGAATACCTACATCATAAAGCGGCACTTTATCGATTCCAGTCTTGACATTACAAAAATCGTGTCGGACGATTACGGTGCCTTGGGCTCGAGCCGTCTGTGCGGTTGGTCCCTTTACGTTTGAGCTGCTGAATCGTTGTTTTGGAGCATGTTTTTATGCCGACGCCGTTGACCGAACTTTTTTCGCCCGCCTGCCATTTGTGTCCGCGCCGTTGCGGTGCGGTGCGCGACGAGGGTGCGCACGGCGTATGCGGTGCCGATGACACGCTCAAGGTGGCCCGCGCGGCGCTTCATATGTGGGAGGAGCCGCCTATCTCGGGCGAGGCCGGTTCGGGCACGATCTTCTTTAGCGGCTGCTCGCTCAAATGTATCTATTGCCAGAACCACGAGATCTCGACGGGCAATTTCGGGCTTGAGATTTCGCCCGAGCGCCTGGTCGAGATTATGCTGGAGCTGCAGGACCAAGGTGCCAATAACATCAATCTGGTGACGGCGACGCATTATGCTCACCTGCTGCCGGCCGCGATTGCCGCAGCTCGGGAGCGCGGACTGGTCATTCCAATCGTCTACAACACGAGCGGTTATGAGCGTGCGAGTGCCGTGGCGGCGCTCGGCGATTTGGTCGACGTGTGGCTTACCGACTTTAAGTATGCCAATGCGGCGCTTGCGCAGTCACTCTCTCATATTAAGGACTACCCGCGCGTGGCTGTGTCGGGTCTGGCCCAGATGGCGCGCGAAATTGAGCGCCGCGGGGGAGAGCTGGTAGACGGGGACGGGCTCATGAAGCGCGGCATAATCGTGCGTCATCTGGTGCTGCCGGGGCATGCGGACGATTCGTGCCGCGTGTTGGACCTGGTGTGGCAGACGGTGGGCGACGTGCCGATCTCGGTCATGAACCAGTACACGCCCAATGCCCTCATGCGCGAACAAGGCGGCGACCTGGCGCGCGCCGTGACGCGCGAGGAGTACGAGCAGGTGCTCGACCATGCCGACGACCTGGGCTTTACGACGATGTTTTGGCAAGAAGGCGGAGCGGTAGACGAGAGCTTCACCCCGGCGTTCGACACCACCGGTGTTCTTACTAGTGCTCAAACCAGCTAATCTGGGACGAGGCTCTTTGAGTAGTCTTTTTGGGACGGGGCTGTTTTAGCTACCCCTGCCGCTGTTCGACCAAACCGTTCGCGTTGTCTGTCGGGGTAGCTAAAACAGCCGCGTCCCAAAAAGACTGGGTATTGGGCGTTGACAGTTGGCGAGCCGTAGGTAAAATATCAACTTGTCCTGGGGACGTAGCTCAGTTGGGAGAGCGCTGCCGTCGCATGGCAGAGGCCGAGGGTTCGACTCCCTTCGTCTCCACCCTTGGATTTGATAAGCCGCTGACATTGTGTCGGCGGCTTTTTTTAAAAGAAAGGGCTGTACCATGGCCAAGCTTGAGTCCCAACCACTGTCTGCCGAGGAACGCGCCGAGTTGGAAGAGCTCCGCGCCGAGAAAGCTCGTCGCGAGGCCCAGGAAGAGGCACGCCGCGAGCGTGAGGAGCTGGCCGCCCTGCGTGCCGAGCGCGAGAAGGCCGAGGAGGCCGCCGCGAACGTCGCCCCCGCGCCCAAGCCCGCCGCCGCGAAGCCCGCGCCCACCGCACCTAAACCTCAGCCTAAAAAGGTCGCTCGTTCCAAGTCCGTCGAGCCCAAGCCGAGCCGTGACGAGATGACCTTTGCCCAGCGCATGGTTACCTCCAAGGAGCCTACGGGCGAGAACGAGATCCCTGGCATGGCGCCGGCTCAAAAAATCATCATTGTCCTTGCCCTCATCGCGTTTGTCATCTTTATGGGCTACACGATCCTGACCAGCATGGGCCTGCTCTAGCCCATTCGCGCTGGGTGCCATGCCCGAACACTCTGCCCTTTTCCAACCCTCAACCTCTGCACAACGCATCCGAAAGGTCGCCCCATGGCTTTGACCGACATCTCGCATCCCACCGACATTGCAATGCTCACCGATCTGTACGAGCTCACTATGGCCCAGGGCCTGTGGGAGAGCGGCAAGGCCAATGAGCAGGGTTGTTTTACCGCGTTTTACCGCGACCATCCTTTTGGCAGCGCCTATGCCGTCATGTGCGGCACCGCCGAACTGCCCGAGCTGGTCGAGAATCTGCGCTTTACGCCCGAGGACATCGACTACCTCGCCTCGCTCCAGGCCCCGGCCGGCGGCGCGATGTTCAAGCCTGCATTCCTCGACTACCTGCGCGATTTTCGTGCACATGTAAACATCGACGCCGTCCCCGAGGGCGAGCTCGTCTTTCCGCGCGAACCCATGGTTCGCGTCACCGGTCCCGCGCTGGAGTGCCAGCTGCTCGAAACGGCGCTGCTCAACATCGTCGGCTTCCAGACGCTTGTCGCCACCAAGACGGCGCGCGTGGTGCTGGCGGCGGACGGCCGTCCCGTTGCCGAGTTTGGCCTGCGCCGCGCCCAGGGTCCCGATGGCGGGCTGGCCGTCGCGCGCGCGAGCTACGTTGCCGGCTGCTCCTCTACGTCCAATGTGCTCGCCGGCCGCCGCTACGGTATTCCCGTCTTTGGCACGCATGCGCACAGCTGGGTCATGAGCTTCGACTCCGAGCTCGAGGCCTTCCGCGCCTTTGCCAAGTCGAGCCCTAAGAACTGCACGCTGCTCATCGACACCTATGACGTGCGCGAGGGCTGCGAACATGCCATTACGGTTGCCAAGGAGATGGAAGCGGTGGGCGAGCGCCTGTCGGCCATTC
Source organism: uncultured Collinsella sp. (assembly GCA_902494945.1). GTDB lineage: Bacteria > Actinomycetota > Coriobacteriia > Coriobacteriales > Coriobacteriaceae > Collinsella. The sequence continues at coordinate 541 of CABUVF010000143.1, read as the reverse complement.
GCATCGACTCCGGCGACCTCGCCAAGCTCTCAAAGTATGTGCGCGGCCGTTTTGATGCCGAGGGCCTGCCCTATGTGGGGATCTCGGTTTCTAACGATTTGGATGAGTACACGATTCAGTCCCTGCTCGACCAGGGCGCGCCCATCGACAGCTTTGGCGTGGGCACCAAACTCGCGACCTGCTACGATCAGCCTGCGCTGGGCGGCGTGTACAAGCTTTCGGCCCGTCGTGCGAGCGACGCGGAGCCGTGGACGCCGGTGGTGAAGCTTTCCGAGCAGCCCTACAAGCGCACGATCCCCGGCGTGCAGCGCGTACGACGCTATTACGACGGCTTTGGCGGCCCGGTTTGCGACATGATTTATGACGAGGACCATCTGGCAGGGGAGGGCGCCGCGCGCGGCAATACCCTTGTGGCCGTGAACGATGCCGCCCTGGTGACCGACGTGTCCGAACTTGAGTATCGCGAGCTGCTGGTGCCGATCGTGCGCGATGGCAGTGCGGTGGCTCCGCGTGAGAGCATCCAGGACGCGCGCGAGCGCTG
>CABUVF010000142.1 GCA_902494945.1 uncultured Collinsella sp. | reverse complement strand
TCGCCATGCGCGGCAACCTCCTGCTCACAGCAGCGTATATATTCCGGTAATTCTACCCGAGCGGCCTAAGCTAGATCCCAAAACAGCTCGAACAGAACATTTCCATCGAGCCAGCCCAGATGGGTCGGCGCCAGACGGGCACAGGTGCGGCCAGCGATGACATCGACAGAGGCGATAGGCCCCGCATGGGTATCACCGTGCTCGGGCACCCAAGTGGCAAGCCCAAGCTCAAGAGCGCGATCACAAGCCGCTGCCAGTTCATCGGCAGGGATGACACGAGACGCGCGAACCAACAGGTCGGAATCAACACCGCGCGTCATGCGACAAGCGAGCATCAGGTCCTCGGCCGCCGCCTCGCGCCGCGACAGATACTCGGCATCAAACATAGTCGCGGCATCGTCGCGTTGTACCAAACGCACGCGGTGAAAGTCACCACGGGGAGCCACGCCGGGAAACAGTCCAGCCAAGCGGTCGAAATCCTCGTCGTCGAGCATGCCCGCGGCAGAACGACCCAGGCCCAGGTAGCCCCGACCAGTCCAGTAGGCGATATTATGGGCACATTCATGCCCATCGAGCGCGTAGCTCGCCACCTCATACGGATGGTAGCCGGCCGAACTCAGCCGCTGGCGCGCAACGTCCATGCATGCGGCCTGGAAATCCTCATCGGGCTCAAGCGACTCGTCACGGCACACCATGCGGTAAAGCGGCGTGCCCTCCTCGAGCGTGAGCGGATAGACCGACACATGGTGCGGGGCCGCCTCAAGCACGCCATCGAGCGTGTGCTGCCAGCTCGCCATAGTCTGTCCGGGAAGCCCGCACATAAGGTCGCACGACACATCGAGCCCAACATCCTTCACCGTCGCGATAGCCGCAAGTGCCCGATTGGCATCGTGAATGCGGCCAATAGCAGCCAGCTCGGTATTGTCGAGGGTTTGCACGCCCAGAGAGATGCGCGTGACACCCGCCTCGGCAAGCGCGGTGGCGAGCTCAGCGGTCAGGGACTCAGGATTGGCTTCGCAAGTAAATTCAACGGGTTTGCACCACATGGAGATACGCCAGGCAAGTTCCACCAGGCGCTCCCCTGCCAGCGATGGCGTGCCGCCGCCAGTATAGACCGTGCGGACCTGCGCAAGCGCCCCGGCGTCGCTAAAGGAATCGAGGCGCGCATACAACTGCTCAAAATACGAATCGAGCGCGGCATCCAAATCACACGCAGCAAAGCTGCGCGAGTCAAAGTCGCAGTACCGGCACTTTTGAGCGCAAAACGGCACGTGCACGTACAGCGCGGTAACGGCCACCGTTAGGCCTCCAGCGGATGAGCAGGCACCGACTCGCCGGCGGCAAGCGCGGCCTCGCAGGCCACCACGTCGCGCTCGATATCATCGACCAGCGCCATAAACTCCTCGTACGTAGAGCAACGCACCACCTGAGCGCGCCAGGCGGCGGCATGGGGCATGCCCTTTAAGTACCAGCTTGCGTACGTGCGAGCACGCGACATGAGCGGCAGAAGCTCGTGCGTCAACGTCAGGTGCTCGCGCAGAGCCTCCAGGCGCTCGACCGAGAAGCGAGAAGGAACCGGCGTGCCATCGAGTGCAAGGGCTCGGGCATCGCCGAACACCCACGGATTGCCGTAGATGCCGCGCGCGATAAACACCGCGCTGGCACCCGAGCCGTGCAGATGCTCAGCAGCGTCCTCGGCCGAGAACACATCGCCCGAACCAATCACGGGAATCTCGACAGCGTCGGCAACCTCATCGACGACCGACCAATCGGCCTGGCCCGTGTAGAGCTGCGTGGCGCAACGACCATGCACGGCGACTGCGGCAGCCCCTGCACTCTCAAGCATCTGGGCAAATGTCGCGGCATTGCGGTCCTCGGCATAAAAGCCCTTGCGAATCTTGACGGTCACGGGCACGTGCGCCGCGCCAACCGTGGCCTCGACGATCTTCTCCGCCAGGTCGGGCGTGCGCATGAGCGCCGCACCCTCGCCCTTGGTGCCAACCTTGCGGGCGGGGCATGCCATATTGATATCGATGAGCGACAGGCGATCGCCAACGCGCTCCTCGACGGCGACGACGGCGCTCGCAAACTGCTCGGGCTTGGAGCCAAAGAGCTGCACGCAAATCTGCTGCTCCTCGTCGGCCGGTAGCACCAGGCGCCAGGTCTTGTTGCTGGCATAGGCAAGACCCGCCACGCTCACCATCTCGCTGTAGGCAAGGTTGGCACCGCGGCGGCGACACATGATGCGATAGGCGGGGTCGGTCACGCCCGCCATGGGAGCCATAAGGAACGGCTGCTCGGCATAGGCACCCAGCAGCCGCTTGCTGTAATCAGAAAGCGCCATGGACCTACTCGTCCACCTTGAGGATCGCCATAAAGGCCTCCTGCGGGACCTCGACCGATCCGATGGCCTTCATACGCTTCTTGCCCTCTTTCTGCTTCTCGAGCAGCTTGCGCTTACGCGAGATATCGCCGCCGTAGCACTTAGCAAGAACGTCCTTGCGACGCGCCTTGACGGTGGAACGGGCGATGATCTTGTTGCCGATAGCACCCTGGATGGGCACCTCGAACAGCTGACGCGGGATGATCTCCTTGAGCTTGTCGCACAGGCCACGGGCCAGGCCATATGCCTTATCCTTGTGCACGATAAACGACAGCGCGTCCACTTCGTCGCCCGAAAGCAGAATGTCGAGCTTGACGAGCTCGGAGGGGCGATATTCGTTGAACTCGTAGTCGAGCGAGGCATAGCCCTTGGTGCGGCTCTTGAGCTGATCGAAGAAGTCCAAGATGAGCTCGGCGAGCGGCATATCGAAGCGCATCTCGACCGATTTGCTCGTCAGGTGGATCATGTCGGTTGTGACGCCGCGGTGCTCGATGGCGAGCTGCATGACGGCACCCGTGTACTCAGGCGGGCAGATGATCTTTGCCTTGAGGTAGGGTTCCTCGATACGATCGATGCGTGTGGCCTCGGGAAGGTCCTGCGGACTGCGGACATCGATCATTTCGCCGTCGGTCTTGTAGACGTGATAATCAACCGAGGGACTCGTGGCAATGAGGTCCAGGTTGAACTCGCGCTCCAGGCGTTCCTTGACGACTTCCATGTGCAGCAGGCCCAGGAAGCCCACGCGGAAGCCGAAGCCGAGCGCCACCGAGGTCTCGGGCTCCCACACCAACGACGGGTCGTTGACGTGCAGTTTATCGAGCGCGTCACGCAGGTTCTCGTAGTCCTTGTTGTCGATCGGGAACAGGCCCGTATAGACCATGGGCTTGGCCTCGCGATAACCGGGAAGCGGCTCGGGGCAGGGGTTCGACGCCCACGTAAGGGTATCGCCCACGCGAACGGCCTCGGGATCCTTCAAGCCCGTGACCACATATCCGACCTCGCCGACCGTCAGCGCGTCGACCGGGGTCTCGGCAGGACGCTTGACGCCCACGCCGTCGACCAAAAAGTCGCCCTTGGCTTGCATCATAAGCAGGGTATCGCCCTTTTTGATGGAACCATCGAAGACGCGCACCGTAGCCACCACACCGCGATACTCGTCAAAGTACGAATCCAAAATGAGCGCTTTGAGCGGAGCGTTTGCATCGCCCTTAGGCGGCGAAATCAAAAAGACAATGGACTCCAGCAGATCGTGAATGCCCTCGCCGGTCTTGCCCGAGACGCACACAGCATCATCGGCAGGGATCGCCAGGTCATCCTCGATCTCGGTCTTAACCTCATCGGGATGGGCCGAGGGCAGGTCGATCTTGTTGATGGCCGGCACAATGTCCAGATTGGCGTTCATGGCGAGCGTCGCGTTGGAAACGGTCTGCGCCTCGACGCCCTGCGTGGCGTCGACAACGAGTACCGCGCCCTCACAGGCTGCCAGCGAGCGCGAGACCTCATAGGTAAAGTCAACGTGGCCCGGCGTATCGATCAGATTGAACTGATACGTCTCACCATCGTCGGCGTCATAGGAAACGCGGACGGCATTGGACTTGATCGTAATGCCGCGCTCGCGCTCGATATCCATGGTGTCGAGCAGCTGCGACTCCATGTCGCGTTCGTCGACGGTATGGGTGAGCTCGAGGATGCGGTCACTGATCGTGGACTTGCCATGGTCGATGTGCGCAACGATTGAGAAGTTGCGGATGTGGGAAATGTCAATTGAAGTATTCATGCGGACTATCTTACCCGAGCGGTACAAAAAATGGAGCCTGTTCCATAAAACAGGCTCCATTTATGCGCGTAATCTGTGTGGTGTGAAATTTACAACTTAGGCGTTGATGCTGTTCACGAGCTTGGCAAGACCGGACTTGCGGTTGGAAGCCTGGTTCTTGTGGATAACATGCTTGGCGGCAGCCATGTCGAGACGCTTGGTGACGGTCTTGAGGGCAGCCTGGGCCTTCTCGGCGTCGCCCTCGGCGACGGCGGACTGGACGTGCTTGGTCAGCGTCTTGAGCTCGGACTTGACAGCCTTGTTACGCATGCGAGCTGCCTCATTGGTGCGGATACGCTTCTTCTGAGACTTGATGTTTGCCACTTCTGGAGTTCCTTTCGAGTTCCTTGCAAAAAATGTATGACACCTCTGAGACACGGTGAGGTCATGCAAGCGCCTACTATAGCACGCTCCCTCTCAAAGGGATAGAACGAATTTGTCAAATAGGCAGGTATCATCACGATTTTCTCAAGATATCCGTAATCCAGAGCAAAAGCGCCGTCTGAGAATCGGCCGAACCCTTGAGCGCGAGCTCCACATCAACGGCACCCTCGAGCGCTGCGATGAGCTCGGTCATCGAAAAACGACGCGCCCAGGTAAGGTGATTCTTGACCTGCCAGGACTGGAGCTTGAGCGTTGCGGCCAGCTCGCGACCCTGCCCACGCGCGTCGAGCGCCTTGGCGACGATAAGCTCGCGAATGCGACCGCACAGCAATGTGTAAGTCCACACGTAGCTCTTGGAGGGCAGGAGCTTAAAGAGCTCGAGCGAACGCCGCATATCGCGAGCCGAGACGGCGTTGAGGAAGTCCCAGGGTTGGACCTCGGCCGTACGTACAATCCAGCGCTCAACATCGGCAAGTTCAATCTGGGGCGACTCGACCATCTGGGCAAGCTTAGCCAAGTCGTTATCGAGCATGCGCGTGTTTTCGCCCGAACGCGAGACGAGCTCCTCGGCGGCCGCCGTCGAAATCGACTTACCGCGCTGCGTCGCCATCTGCTGAACACGGCGCGGCAGTTCCCAGCGCTTGGTACCCGAGCAATCGACGATAGCCTTCTTGTCGATCTTGGCGATTGCCTTATACAGGCGCGTATTCTTGGCAAGTGAGTCGGCGATGATGAGGCAGACCGTTGTTGGGCTGGGACTCGCCAGATACCCAACGAGCGGCTCCGAGACCGCCTTGGCGAGCTTTGAGCAGCCATCGAGGATTACCAGACGAAACTCGCTGCCCATCGGAAAGGTGTTAAGCGATCCGATAATGGACTCGATATCGGGGTCCTTGGTCATGTCTCGCTCGTCGAGGTTGAACTCGACCATACCCGACTTTTCCAGACGCGCTTTCATACGCGAGACGGCGTGGTCGCGCTTAACTCCGTCGGTACCGACGATCAGATATGCCGGCAGCAAACC
>CABUVF010000141.1 GCA_902494945.1 uncultured Collinsella sp. | reverse complement strand
TCTCATCAAGGCGTTTCTGGTGGGCGGCGCGCTGTGCATGATTGGCGAAATTCTGCTGCTGAAAACAAAGCTGACCCCAGCGCGGATTCTGGTGGGCTACATTGTCGCGGGGGTATTTTTGAGCGCCATCGGGGTATACGCGCCCCTTGCGCAGTTCGCCGGGGCGGGCGCGAGCGTTCCCCTGACCGGCTTCGGTCACGCGCTGGTGACAGGGGTGAAGCGCGCCGTGCAGGAAATCGGCTTCTTAGGGGCATTCACAGGCGGTCTGACGAACACGGCAGCAGGCATCAGCGCCGCGGTGTTCTTCGGGGTGCTGATGGCGCTGATTTTCCAGCCGCGGGCGAAGGAGTGACGCAAGGGGCTTCGCCCCTTGACCCCACCAGAGGCTTTGCCTCTGGACTCCGCAAGGGAGAATGAAACGGGACGAAGTCCCCTCCCTTGACCCTTCCGCGCGATTGAATTGAGCGCATTTTCATGCTATGCCCGCGTGTTGATGCAGGGGATTTCGTCTCTGCGCTTTGCAAGTGAAAAAGTCTTTTTCTCCACCTTGACAAAGACAATAAATTGGGCTATACTGAACTCGTCCGAGATGACGGAGAAGAGTATCCTGCCGAAGGATGTCCAGAGAGGCGCGGTTTGGTGAAAAGCGCTGATTCGGCGGCAGGGGAAGACCACCTCCCGATCGTACCGTGTGCTGCACGATAGCGCGGCGAAGAGAACCAATCAGGGTGGAACCACGGGCAGATTTTTCCGCTCGTCCCTCGAAACAACGCGAGGGACGAGCGTTTTTTCGTCCCAATCAATCAATCTGGAGGGAAAAAGCATGAAAATCATCTACAATGACGGTCATGTGGACGAATGCCCCGCTGACGACGAGCTGCATGTCATCCGCCACACGGCGGCACACATCCTCGCGCAGGCAGTCAAGCACCTGTATCCGCAGGCGCATTTCGCCTATGGCCCGGCAACTGAAAAGGGCTTCCATTACGACGTCGATCTGGGCGACGTGAAGCTCTCCGACGAAGACCTCAAAACCATCGAGAAGGAAATGCAGGCCATCGTCAAGCAGAACCTGCCGATTAAGCCTTTCGCGCTTGGCCGCGAGGACGCCATCAAGCTCATGCAGGAGCGCGGCGAAATCTACAAGGTCGAACACATTGGCGACCTGCCCGAAGACGCGACGCTGACCTTCTACCAGCAGGGCGACTACATCGACATGTGCGTCGGCCCCCACATCTGCTACACCAAGGCGCTCAAGGCCTTTAAGCTCACCGGCGTCTCGGGCGCCTACTGGAAGGGCGACAAGGACAACAAGATGCTCACCCGCATCAACGGTGTCGCCTTTGCCACCAAGGAAGAGCTCGACGAGCACATGCACATGCTGGAGGAGGCCAAGAAGCGCGACCACCGCAAGATCGGCCGCGAGATGGACCTCTTTATGATGCGTGACGAGGCCCCCGGCTTCCCGTTCTTCCTGCCCAACGGCATGATCCTTAAGAACACGCTGCTGGACTACTGGCGGGAGATCCACCACAAGGCCGGCTACGTGGAGATCTCCACGCCGCTCATCATGAACAAGCAGCTGTGGAAGACCTCGGGCCACTGGGACCACTACAAGGACAACATGTACTCCACCGTCATCGACGACGAAGAGTACTGCATTAAGCCCATGAACTGCCCGGGCGGCGTGCTGGTGTACGCCTCCAAGCCGCACTCCTACCGCGAGCTGCCCATCCGCGCCGGCGAGATTGGCCTGGTACACCGCCACGAGCTGCGCGGCGCCCTGCACGGTCTGTTCCGCGTGCGCTGCTTTAACCAGGACGACGCCCACCTGTTTGTGCGTCCCGACCAGTTGACCGACGAGATCGTGGGCGTGGTCAACCTGATCGACTCCGTGTACCAGAAGTTTGGCTTTAAGTACCACGTTGAGCTTTCCACCCGCCCCGAGGACTCCATGGGTTCCGACGAGGACTGGGCTCGCGCCGAGGAGGGCCTGCGCACCGCTCTGGAGAAGCTGGGCATGGACTACGAGGTCAACGAGGGCGACGGCGCCTTCTACGGCCCCAAGATCGACTTCCATCTGGAGGATTCGCTCGGCCGTACCTGGCAGTGCGGTACCGTCCAGCTCGACTTCCAGATGCCGCTCAACTTTGATCTGGAGTACGTGGACGCCGACGGTACCAAGAAGCGCCCCATCATGCTGCATCGCGTGTGCTTTGGCTCCATCGAGCGCTTTATCGGTATTCTGATTGAGCACTTTGCGGGCAAATTCCCCACCTGGCTGGCCCCCGTGCAGGTCAAGGCGCTTCCCGTCTCGGAGAAGAGCCGCGACTACGCCCACGAGGTGTGCGCCAAGCTGGAGGAGGCCGGCATTCGTGTGGTCTGTGACGACCGCGATGAGAAGATCGGCTACAAGATCCGCGAGGCCCGCAGTATTGACCGCGTGCCCTATATGCTCATCTTGGGCGAGAAGGAGGTCGAGGCCGGCAACATCTCCGTCCGCGATCGCTCCAATGAGACCGTTCAGATGAGCGTTGACGAGTTTGTTGCCAAGGTGACCGAGGAGATCAAGACCCGCGCCTAAGGCAAACTTCACAACAATTAATAAAGGCGACCGTCCACACAGGGCGGTCGCTTTTTTTATGCCCAAATAAGAAAAGCCGCTGGTTGAGCGGCTTTTTTTGTTGCACAAAAAGGTACAGGTTTTTGTAGAGGGCTATGGAGATGTATCTACCGACAGGACATTTTGTGTAATCTGGGCAATCGTTGATTAATTGCTCGTATAATTGCCTATATCGAAAGATACAAAAACCTGTACTTTTGCGACTGCGCCTAGCTGCGAGCGAGAAGCCTGTTCTAAACGCCCCTGCATTTGCGTGCATCGCAAAGCAAGAGAAGGGGGCGAGAACATGGAACAGACGGCACGGCGCCAAGAGCAGCTGCCGGGCGCATTTAACGGCGTCACCACCAGTAGCCAGCACGGCCGCGTTCGCTGGTATCTGGTCCACACCCCCAATGGAAAAGCGCGCGAGACCTGCGAAAAGGTCCGCCGCATTATCCCGCACAACCTTATGCAGGACGCTTTTGTAATGCAAAAGGAGTTCTGGTTTAAGCGGGACGGCTCTTGGTCGCTCCAAACCAAACCTATGTACAAGGAATACTTCTTCGTCGCCACGCACGATGCCGCCACGCTCGATAGGGCCCTTGCCCAATTGAGCTTTGGTTGTCGCATCGCCGGCAGTAGGGAGCGGGCGTACATGCCCATGCCGGACGATGCGCAAGATTGGTACCGCAGTGTTCTGGACGACGACGGCGTGGTGCGCAACAGCGTTGCGCGCATAGAAGACGGCGTGTTGCACATAGAGCAAGGGCCCTTGGTGGGGCAAGAGGCCCGTGTAAAGAAGATCGACCGTCATAAGCGCTGGTGCCTGGTAGACGTGGGTGGTGGCGACTCCGGTTTTAGGGAGCTGCTACCGCTCGACGTTCCCAGCAAAACGTAAGGGAGACGTTGTACCGGCAAATCATTTGGTTTTTGGATTCATAGATGGGGGGGTCCTGGGGACAGGAACGTGAGTTTTATTGTGGCTGCTAAAGAAGTAACAGAGAGTTGTACATCAACGGTTGGTGCGCTGGCTTTCAATCAGATAAAGCCGAGCGGTACGCTTGGGTATCGCATCGTCAAGAGGCTGTTTGACCTTGTGTTTAGTCTTATGGCAATCGCTATTTTATTCATTCCAGTGGGTCTTGTGTGCGTCCTGATTTGTCTAGAGTCTCCGGGTAGTCCCTTGTACACCCAGGAGCGAATTGGCAAAAATGGCAAGGTCATTAAGATCTTTAAGCTGCGCAGCATGGTTGCCGATGCTGGCAATGTTCAGAAGTATTTAAATTTTGAGCAGCTGCATCAGTGGGAAATTGAGCGCAAGGTCGATAACGATCCGCGCATCACTAAGGTCGGGCAGTTTATTCGTAAGTGCTCTATCGATGAGATGCCGCAGTTTCTTAATGTTTTAAATGGTGATTTATCCGTTATCGGTCCTCGTCCCATTACGCGTGATGAACTCGAAATGCATTTTTCTGATGAGGATAAGGTTGTATTTCTTTCGGTTCAACCTGGAATTACCGGGTTATGGCAGGCGACGGATCGCAACGATGCGTCATTTGAAAGCGGTCTGCGCCAAAAAATCGAATTGCATTACGTGCGGAACCGTTGTTTCCGAATGGATTGGAAGTGTTTTGCTGGCACTTTCGGCGCCATGTTTGGCAAGGAGAGGACGGGCCGATAGATGGAAATATCCGTCATCATTCCGACTCTTAATGCTGAGCATGAAATCGATGGGCTTTTAATTGCCCTCGAACACCAGTCTATTCAGCCGGTTGATATCCTTATCGTTGATTCCGCTTCGGAAGATAAAACTATAGAGCTGGTCCGGCAGCACAAAAGAGTCCGCCTTCTGAAGATTGATCGCCAGGATTTCAACCACGGCACCACAAGAGACATGGCACTAAGGGAGTCGAGGGGTGACTTTGTATGCTTCCTTACCCAAGATGCTGTGCCTGTTTCTGATGATTACCTGGAGCGGCTTGTTGCTCCCATGCTTGATGATTCCGATATCGCTCTCGTAAGCGGCAGGCAGCTGCCTAAGGCGGATGCCCGACGTTTTGAACAGCTGGTGCGTGGTTTCAACTATCCCGACCGGCCGTCCGTTCGTTCCAAATGTGATCTCGAGAAACTCGGTATTAAGACTTTTTTTGCATCTGACACCTGTTCTGCCTATCGACGGACCGCATATCTCGAATGCGGTGGATTCGATCATGTCAACACCAACGAGGACATGCTTATGGCCGCCAGGTTTATCGCCTCAGGAATGAAGGTCGCTTACGAGCCGCGTGCCGAGGTCTATCACTCGCATAACTTGACGCCTTCCCAACAGTTTGCCCGCAACCGTGCCGTCGGTTTCTTTCTCGAAACGCATGCAGACGAACTCATGCATGCAAGTGAGATTGGTGAAGGAAGCCGGCTCGCCAAGATGGTTTCGTCGCAACTTCTACGAGAGGGAAATCTTGGCGAGTTCGTTGCTTTCGGAGTCGATTGCTGCGCCCGCCTTCTCGGAAATCGCGCTGGCCGCAGGGCAGCAAGAAATGAAAGGTTATAGCCAATGAAAGGCATCATCCTCGCCGGCGGTTCCGGCACGCGCCTGTACCCGCTCACGCTCGTGACCTCCAAGCAGCTGCTGCCGGTCTACGACAAGCCCATGATCTACTACCCGCTGTCCACCCTCATGCTGGCGGGCATCCGGGACATCCTGGTCATCTCCACGCCGACCGACCTGCCCAACTTCGAGCGCCTGCTCGGGGACGGCTCGCGCTACGGCGTCAACCTGTCCTACGCCGAGCAGCCCTCGCCGGACGGCCTGGCGCAGGCCTTCACCATCGGCGAGGACTTCATCGCCGGCGAGCCGTGCGCCCTGGTGCTCGGCGACAACATCTTCTACGGCAACGGCCTGTCGCGCCACCTGACGCGCGCCGTCCAGAACGCCGAGTCGGGCCGCGCCACGGTCTTCGGCTACCACGTGGACGACCCCGAGCGCTTCGGCGTCGTGGAGTTCGA
>CABUVF010000140.1 GCA_902494945.1 uncultured Collinsella sp. | reverse complement strand
GCCCAGGGTTCCGTCGTGGGCCCCGCCGCTTACCTGCCTGCCGTTGCTGGCTTCCTGCTCGAGAAGGAGGTCGACACGCTGACCGGCATCTTCGCCGAGCCCGAGCGCCCCTTCGTCGCTATCGTCGGTGGTTCCAAGGTTTCCTCCAAGATCGGTGTGCTCGATCACCTCATCGACTCCGCTGACACCCTGATCATCGGTGGCGGCATGGCCTACACCTTCTTCCTGGCTCAGGGCATGACCGTCGGTCAGTCCCTCAAGGAAGAGGATTGGGTCGAGCGCGCTGGCGAGATGCTCAAGAAGGCCGAGGAGAAGGGCGTCAAGATCCTGCTCCCCATCGACAACCGCGTTGCCGATCACTTTGGCGAGGACGCCGTTCCCGAGGTTGTCGCTTCCGACGCTATCCCCGATGACCGCGAGGGCATGGACATCGGCCCCAAGACCGAGGAGCTCTACGCCGAGGCCGTCAAGGGCGCCAAGACCGTGTTCTGGAACGGCCCCATGGGCGTCTTCGAGTTCGACAACTTCGCTCACGGCACCCAGGCTATCGCCGAGGCTGTCGCCGAGGCCGACTGCACCTCGATCATCGGCGGCGGCGACTCTGTCGCAGCTGTCAACAAGTTTAACCTGGCCGACAAGATGAGCTGGATCTCCACCGGTGGTGGCGCTTCCATGGAGCTCGTCGAGGGTAAGGCCCTGCCCGGAGTGGAGGCGCTTCTCGATGCCTAATCGCACCCTTCTTATCGCTGGTAACTGGAAGATGAACAACGACGTCGCCGAGGCCGCCAAGCTCGCCGACGAGCTGGCTCAGGCTCTGCCCGAGGTTCCGGCTGGCGTCGAGGTGCTCGTCTGCCCTCCGACCATCGACATCACCACGGTTCATGACCGCATTCAGGCTGCCCCCATCGCCCTCGGTGCACAGAACGTGTACTGGGAGGCCAAGGGTGCCTTCACCGGTGAGTCCTCTTGCGACATGCTCAAGTCCGCTGGCTGCACCTACTGCATCATCGGTCACTCCGAGCGTCGCGACTACTTCCACGAGACCGACGAGGACCAGAACAAGAAGGCCAAGGCCCTCGTTGCCGCCGGTCTTGTTCCCGTCTTCTGCTGCGGCGAGTCCCTCGAGGTCCGCGAGGCTGGCACCTATGTCGAGCACGTCGTGAACCAGGTCAAGGCTGGCCTTGCTGGTCTTGAGATCACCTGCCCCAAGCAGGTTGTTGTCGCCTACGAGCCCATCTGGGCTATCGGCACCGGCAAGACCGCTACCGCCGAGGACGCTCAGGAGGTCTGCGGCGCTATCCGTGAGACCCTCAAGGAGATGTTTGGCGAGGAGCTCGCTAACGGCATCCGCGTTCTCTACGGCGGTTCCGCCAAGCCCGGCAACATTGCCGAGCTCGTCGCCAAGCCCGACGTTGACGGCGCCCTCGTGGGCGGCGCTTCGCTCAAGGCTGCCGACTTCGCCTCTATGGTCGTCAAGGCAGGCGAGTAGGACATATGGCACAGCGTCATCTTCCTGCACTCCTGATCATCATGGATGGCTGCGGCCTTGCTCCGGCTGATGGCGAGAACGCCGTCGCCGCTGCCAAGACGCCCTTCCTTGATAGCCTGTACGAGAAGTATCCTCACACCACGCTCGGTGCTTCGGGCGAGGACGTGGGCCTTCCCGACGGTCAGATGGGCAACTCCGAGGTAGGCCACCTCAACATCGGTGCCGGCCGCATCGTGTTCCAGGAGCTTTCGCGCATCAACAATGCCATCAAGGACGGCTCCATCGCCAAGAACGAGGTCTTCGTCAAGGCTATGGACGACGTCAAGGCTGACGGCAAGACCCTTCACCTTATGGGCCTTATGAGCCCTGGCGGCGTTCACTCCCACATGAACCACGTCGAGGCTCTGGTCAAGATGGCTGCCCAGCATGGCGTCAAGACCGTTCGCGTCCACGCCTTCATGGATGGCCGCGACGTTGACCCGCAGTCCGGTGCCGGCTACATGAGTGAGTTCTGCGCCTTCCTGGCTAAGATCTCCGAGGAGACCGGTTGCGACGCTCGCGTTGCCACCGTCTCGGGCCGTTATTGGGCCATGGACCGCGATAATCGTTGGGAGCGCATCCAGCGCGCCTACGACGTCATGGTCAACGCGTCCGATGCCGATACCGACCCCGTGGCCGGTATCAAGGCCTACTACGAGAAGGATCCGCGCGGCGATGAGTTCGTCGAGCCCTTCGCTGCCCACAACGAGGGCATCCACGAGGGCGACGCGGCCATCTTCTTCAACTTCCGTCCCGACCGCGCTCGTCAGATGACCCGCGTGTTCACGGACAAGGAGTTCGACGGCTTTGAGCGCGAGCAGATCAAGCTTTCGCACTTTGTGACGATGACCGAGTACGATCCGACGTTTGACGTCGAGGTCGCCTTCCCCAAGACGTTCCCCGAGAACGTCCTGGCCGACGTTATCGCCGCCAATGGCCTGAAGCAGCTGCACACCGCCGAGACCGAGAAGTACGCCCACGTTACGTTCTTCCTCAACGGCGGCATCGAGGAGCCCAAGGAGGGCGAGGAGCGCGTGCTCGTCGCTTCCCCCAAGGTCGCTACCTACGATCTGCAGCCCGAGATGAGCGCTCCCGAGGTTACCGAGAAGCTCGTCGCCGCAATCAACGAGGATCGCGCTGATTTCTACATCGTGAACTTCGCGAACTGCGACATGGTTGGTCACACCGGTGTCTTCGACGCCGCCGTTAAGGCCGTCGAGGCTGTTGACGATGCTTTGTCCAAGGTTGTCCCGGCGATTCTCGCCAAGGGTGGCTTTGCGCTGATTACCGCCGACCATGGCAACGCCGATCACATGTTTGACGTTGCTTCCGACGGTTCCAAGCATCCGTTTACGGCTCACACCACCAACCGCGTGCCGTTCATCATCGTTGATGATAAGGCCAAGCTCACCGGTATCGAGGACGGCCGTCTTTCCGATATCGCTCCGACCATGCTCACCATGGCTGGTATTGAGCCTTCCGCCGAGATGACGGGTCGCGTGCTCGCCACCGAGGCCTAATAGAAAACAAATACCGTTTTCTAGTAAGGGGGTTGTCCACAACCGGACAACCCCCTTTTTGGTATTTCTGCCATTTCCACCCCGTCCTTGAGTGGCAGGTAGGGGAGAGCGGGGGATTGTGGTACAGTACTGGAGTTTGAACTGTTCTATTAAGGAGCTTATCTATGGGTCCGTTCCAGATTCTTCTGTTTGTCGTTTGGGCTGTCTCTGCCGTGGCGCTGACGATTCTCGTCCTGATGCATTCCGGTAAGGGCACCGGCGTTTCGGATATGATCGCTAGCTCGCTGTATAACTCCAGCTCTGCCACGGGCGTCATGGAGCAGAACCTCGATCGCCTGACGGTAATTATGGCCGTCGTTTTTGCCGTGTGTGTCGTTCTGTGCATGTTCTTCTTCCCGCAGGGTATCGTCGGCTACTAAGCATCGGCGTATATACGTTTGTAAAGGGTCCCGCATGTGCGGGGCCCATTTTGTTTACAGACTTGTAACAGAGTCAAAATATCCCCACATACTTCGCCCAACTAAAGAAATTCTCGACCGTTAACCGGAATTAGCCCCAAATCGTGCATAAAATGCGCTACTGTATTGCAAAACGTTGGTCTGTTGTGCATAACCAGCCATAGCAGCGGGCGGCGTTTTGATGGTTCGGATCGGATTGTCTCGACATATGTCCGACTGAACATTTCTTTGTCCTATCTCATAAGGAGGATGGCATGGCTGATTCTATGTTCCACCAGCCCGTTATGGGTCGTCGCGCCTTTGTTGGCGGCACCCTCGCTGCGAGCTCCATGGCTTTTCTTGCCGCATGCGGCAAGAAGGGCGGCGACGCTTCCGGTTCTGAGTCCGGTTCGACGCTGAACTTCTACATCAACAACCCGGTCTGCATCGACCCCTACAACGTCCAGGAGGATCAGGGCACTCAGGTCGAGTACCAGCTCTTCGACGCTCTGACGGAGTACGACCCCGAGAAGGGCGAGATCGTTCCGCTGGCTTGCGAGTCCTTTGAGGCTAACGACGACGCCACCGAGTTCACCTTCAAGATCAAGAAGGCTAAGTTCCACAACGGTGACGACGTTACCTCCAAGTCTTTCAAGCTCGGTTGGGAGCGTCTAGTCAACACCAAGTCGGCCATCGCCACCGAGTATGGTCCTTCCGAGGTCTCCTATCACCTTTCCATGGTCGAGGGCTACGACGATCTGCTTGCCGGCAACGCTACCGAGCTCAGCGGTGTTACTTGCCCCGACGATGAGACCCTCGTCGTCAAGCTGGCTTCCGCTTACGCCGACTTCCCCTTCGTCGCCTCTCACCCGGCTCTGTCCCCGGTTCCCGAGTGCGCCGAGTCCGATGTCAAGAGCTTCTACCTTGCCCCGGTCGGTAACGGCCCGTTCATGATGGACGGTAAGTGGGAGGATGGCCAGGAGATCAACCTCAAGAAGTTCGATGATTACTATGGCGACAAGGCCAAGATCGACGCCATCCACTTCCAGGTCATCAAGGACATGGAGACCGCTTACAAGGAGTTCCAGGCCGGCAACCTCGATGTCTGCGACGTTCCCGTTGCTCAGATCGACGCCGCAAAGAAGGACCGTGGCGAGTCCAAGGACGGCTACACCATGGGTGACGGCGAGCATATGCTGCTCGGTGCCGAGCCTTCCACGTACTATCTGACCTGCAACACCACGGCCGAGCCGTTCAATAACGCCGACCTGCGCAGGGGCATCTCCCTGGCCATCAACCGTGAGGCCATCTGCAAGACCATCTTCAAGGGTACCCGTACCCCCGCCGACGGTATTGTTCCTCCGGGAATCGCCGGCTACAAGGAGGGCGCATGGGAGTTCTCCGCCTATGACGTCGACAAGGCTAACGAGTACCTCGACAAGGTCGCTCCCGCTGGCGCTAACGGCGATCGTGGCATCAATGTGACCCTGTCCTACAACCAGGACGGTGGCCACAAGGAGATCATGGAGTCCATCATCGGCGACCTCGCCAAGGTGGGCGTCACCGCGGTCTCCGATACTCCCGAGTGGTCTGCCCTGCTCGAGCAGTATCAGAACTTCAACTATCAGTTCGGTCGTCTGGGCTGGATCGCCGATTACCCGATCATGGACAACTTCCTGTACCCGCTGTTCCACTCCGACTCCCTCGGTGGCGACAACCGCTCCGGTTACAGCAACCCCGAGTTCGATGCCAAGGTCGACGAGGCCCGCACCACGGTTGACGACGACGAGCGCATCGCCAAGATGCGGGAGGCCGACGCTATGGTCGCTGCCGACTGCCCGGTTATCCCGGTGATGTTCTACACGCACACCATCGCTGGCTCCGACCGTGTCAAGCACCTCTATGTCGATCCGCAGAAGCACGCCGATCTGAGTACCGCTGAGCTCGCTTAAGAGTTTGCAGCTTCCGTGAGGGTCAAGTATTTACGTAGACCTCATGGGAAACATACAGTTCCCCCTAACCTGGGGTAAACTGGCTGATGGTAATTTTGGGATGCCGGTCTGGCGATCGGCATCCCATTTAGGTTAATCCCTAGATAGGGGAGTGGTATGGGTAAGTACATCGTTAAACGTG
>CABUVF010000139.1 GCA_902494945.1 uncultured Collinsella sp. | reverse complement strand
CGAAGCAGGTCATCTGCAGTTCGTTCATATCCTCCATGCGGAGCACCTAGCCCATCACGCTGACGCAGTGGTCGATGCTGCCGGCAGCGTTCATGCGGCCGTAGTCGACCATGTTGATGCCCTCGACCGGGAAACGACCGGTGGCCTCCTTCTCAAAATCGCCCTTGGTGTAGCCGATCTGCGGACCAAGCAGCAACATGTCGCACTCGCCCAGGTGATCGTGGGCCTCGTTCATGGGACGAGCCTCGACCTCAATATCCAGACCACGGTTTGCAACCTCGGCCTGCATCTTCTGGACCAGCAGGCTCGTGGACATACCGGCATTGCAGCAGAGCATGATCTTCTTCATGGTTTCCTCCTTATAACTGCGCGGCGCGCAGACGACGACTGGTTTTATTCCTTGCGGCTATTGTGCCCACCCCCTGCATCTTTACACAAGGGAGAGAGCCGCGGGCACCGGCACCGCGTACCGGTGCCCGCAACGGTGAAAGGGACGAACGTTAGGCGTTCTACTCGGCGAGAGCCTCCTGCTTGGCGATTGCCTTCTCGGAAATCTTCATAAAGGGCAGGTAGACGGCCATGCCAATGACAATCTCGAGAGCCTGCCACACGCCGGCGCGCCAGTCAAAGCCCGTAGCGAGCAGGGCATTGATGACGGGAGGCATAGTCCAGGGCACCTGGGCGATGCAGGGGCTGATGATGCCTGCGCAGGTAAGGCCATAGGTGATTCCGATGAACAGGTCGGGAAGAAGGACAAACGGGATCATAAGCGGCAGGTTGTACACGATGGGGTAACCGTAGATAACCGGCTCGTTGATGTTGAACAGACCAGGCAGGATAGCCATCTTGGAAACGGTCTCGGAAGCCTTGTTCTTGGAGAACAGGAGCGTGTCGAGCAGGAGCATGAGGGTGCAGCCCGAGCCGCCGATGAGGGCGAAGCTGTTAACGATCTGCATGTTCATGTAGTGATCGGGCTGGATGGTGCCACCGGCGGCAAAGGTAGCCATGTTGTCGACGATGAGCATGGTCAGGATCGGCTCGACGGTAGCGCCAGAGATGGTGGACTGGTGAATACCGACGCAGAACAGCAGGTTAGCAAGGGTGTAGATGAGGATAACAGCCCACGGACCGGCGTTCATGATGCTCTTGAGCGGGTTGGAGATGCACGTGGAGATGATGGCGCACAGATCGGTGCCGGCGCACACGGCAAGCAGAGCTGCGGCAAGAGCGAAGATCGAGAGGTTGAGCAGCATCGGGATCATGACGTTGAAGGAGTTGGAGACCGCGGGAGGCACGCCCTCGCCCAGCTTGACCTTAAGCTTCTCGACGCCGGAGATCTTGATGAAGAGCGTAACGGAGAGCAGGGCGATGATAATAGCCGCGAACAGACCGTTGGTACCGGTGTTGGCAGTCGAAAGGGCGCCCGTGACCTCGGCAGAAGTGATCTTGTCGGTGAGCAGCGGGCTCGTGGCGGCAAGCGTGGCGGTGATCTGCTGCGGCATCATGATGACGAAAGCGGAGATGGCGACGACCATGCAGGCAAGCGGGTTATCGAAGCGCTCGTTCTTAGCGAGGCTGTAGCCAATCAGTCCTGCCAAGATAATGGCAGAGACGTTGAGGGTGCCCAGCGTAATTGCCGAACCCCAGGTCTGAAGGTTGGCAAGGCCCGCCGCATCGAGCGGGAACAGGGGGAACACAACATTGTTAATAAGAACCGCGATACCCGCAAGGATATAGAGCGGCGTGATGGTTGCGAAGGCATCGCGCAGGGAACGCAGGTGAACCTGGTTTCCCACCTTCGCAGAGACCTCGGCAAATTTGTCGAGGAAGCTCTTTCCGTTTTCACTGGCCATGATTGCTCCTAACTATCCAATCCGGCCTTTTCCTATGCGCACGGTGGTCTGTCGCCCTTTGCCACCAGATGTGCCATGTTTTGCGCGCGGCGGCGCGCGGTCTGGGCGTTCGCCTGGTCGCTAGTCAACCACGTGGGTCGTTGCGACCTGCTTGAGCCAAGCTGCCGACTTCTTAAGGCGGCGCTTGTAACCGTCCATGAGATCGACCTCGACAAATCCGTAACGGTTCTTAAAGGCATTGGCCCAAGACCAGTTGTCGATGACGGCCCAATAATGGTATCCGCGGCATTTGGCGCCCTCGGCGATTGCCTTGGCGACCCACTCCAGGTGCTGGCGCACAAAGTCGACGCGGTAGTCATCCTGGATGGTCCCTTCGGCGTCACGATTCTTGTATTCGTCCATGATGCCGATACCGTTCTCGGATACAAACCACTCAAGATCGGGGTAATTCTTAGCGCAGTCCATGCCAAAGTCGTAGAGACCCTGCGGGTAGATCTCCCAGCCGCGGCTCTCGTTCATAACGGCGTCGGGCCACACGTACTCGTCGGCAAAGTGCGGCAGACCGTACTGGTCGATCTTGCTCGCCGGAGCCTGAACGCGCGTAGGGTGGTAGTAGTTGCAACCGAGCCAGTCGACAACACCCTGCTTGAGGATCTCTTGGTCGCCGGCACGGAACGGGAGTTTAACGCCGCCCTCGGCCAAGCTGTCGAGCACGTCGGCGGGAAGCTCGCCCTTGGTAATAAGGTCGAGCCACCAGCGATTGTTGATACCGCTGGTCATGCGCACGGCCTCGAGGTCCGCCTCACTGGGGTTCTCCTTGGTGTAGACCGGGGTAAAGCAGTTGATCATGCCGATCTTGGCATCGGCGCGAACGGCTCCCTCGTCATAGGCGCGGCGATAGTTGGCCACGGCCAGCGCGTGCGCCAGCGAGATGTGATACTGAACGGTGCGAGCGCGGTTATAGTCATGGAGCTGCGGGAACCACACGCCCTCCTGGTAGCGCTGCTCGGGCTCGACGATGGGCTCGTTAAAGGTGAACCAGTACTTAATCTCCTGGCCAAACTCGCGGAAGGCAACGTCGACGTAATGGGCGTAAGCCTCGACGACCTCACGGCTCTCCCAACCGCCGCGGTCAAAGAGGTAGGTGGGCATGTCAAAGTGGTACAGGTTGACGAACGGCTCCAGGCCGGCCTCGCGAGAGGCGCGGAACAGCTCGTGATACCACGCGGCGCCCTCCTCATTAAGGTTGCCGTTAGCATCGAGCAGGCGACTCCACTGGATGGAGGTGCGATAAGTATCCAGGCCCAAGTCCTTCAAAATGCGAAGGTCCTCCTGGTACTTGGCCATAAAGTCATTGCCGGCATAAGAGCCAACGCGGTTATAGAACGAATCCAGATCCTGGATGGACCAGGTGTCCCACAGGTTCTCGAGCTTGCCGCCCTGGTTCCATTGGCCCTCAGTCTGCGGGCCGGACATAGCGGCGCCAAAGAAGAAGTCGCCGGGCAGCTGATACTGTGCCATCGAAGTCCTCGCTTTCGTGTTCTAGAGCTTCCGGTTGGAGACGGGTTTGCCTTGGCAGGTTATCCGGCGCGGGCGCGCACCGGTTATCTGGGTATCCAACCCGCCAAAACAAAACCGTCCCCAAACGGTCGGTCCTACCGAGCGGCAGGGTTCCGTTTGTTGGCTACAACTATAGCGCTCTAATTTTATAAGTAAAGCGTCTTTTTCTTTTTTCTTTCTCGAACTTCTTAGATAGGAGTTATATGGATGCCTCGCAGAGGGTTATACTTACTTATGCATTTATGTATGTCGGAAAGGGGGTTCCATGATTCCCAAATACGAGGCAATAGCTGCAGATATCCGCCGAAGCATCGAGGACGGTGCTCTTAAGCCGGGCGACAAGTTGCCCACCGTCGTCGAGTTCTGCGAGCTCTATAGCGTTTCTAAAATCACCGTCAAACGAGCGATTGAGCAGATTACCGAGGAAGGTCTTATTACCAGTCGGCGCGGATCGGGCACCTACGTCAAGGACACGGCGGGGCTTCCCGGCAAGGCGTTTTTCCAGGGCAAGAACGACCGTGCCCAGGGCTTTTCGTATGAGCACCGCGGGGAGAAGGTGACCTCGGTGGTCTACGATTTCTCGATTGTCAATCCACCGGCGGACGTCGCTGCCCAGCTGGGAATTGCCGAGGACGACTTTGCCTACCACATCGTGCGCGTGCGCCAGGTCGACGAGAAGCCCATCGTTATCGAGTACACCTATATGCCCCTCGAGCTGATCCCGGGCCTTAAAAAGAAGGACCTGTACGGATCGATCTATAGCTTCATCCGCGAGCAGTGCGGGCTGAAGATTTCGAGCTTCCACCGCACCATCCGTGCCGTGGCGGCAACCGAGGAAGAAGCTGAGCGCCTGGACACCAAGCCCGGCTCTCCCCTGCTCGAGCTCAACCAGATTGGCTTTTTGGATAGCGGCATCGCCTTTGAGCATTCGATCTCGCACAACGTCGGCGACCGCTTTGAGCTGCACAACGTAACGTTGGCATAGGTTTTTGTAGTCATGCGGGCGCTCGTTTTGAGCAGTTTTGCGCGGCGCCCGCGCAACACCATGGGGGTATGAACATGTCCGATTTGATTAAACTGACGCCGATTTTCCACGAGAAGATCTGGGGTGGCCGTCAGCTCGAAACCGTATTTGGCTACGACATTCCGGAGGGTCCCATCGGTGAGTGCTGGGCCATCTCGGCCCATCCCAACGGCGACTGTCAGATTGCGGAGGGCCCGTATGCAGGTCACACGCTTTCGTGGCTGTGGGCCGAGCGCCGCGAGCTCTTTGGCAATTGCGAGGGCAAGGAGTTCCCGCTGCTCATTAAGATTCTGGACGCCAAGGACGACCTTTCGATCCAGATTCACCCCAACGACGAGTACGCCGCCGAGCACGAGAACGGTAGCTTGGGCAAAACCGAGTGCTGGTATGTGCTGGACTGCGAGCCCGGCTCCACGATCATCGTCGGCCAGCGTGCCAAGGACCGCGCCGAGGCCGCACAGATGATCGAGGAAGGCCGTTGGGACGACATGCTCAACGTACTGCCGATTCACAAGGGCGACTTTTTCCAGATTGATTCCGGTACCGTGCACGCCATCAAGACCGGCACGCTCATTTTAGAGACGCAGCAGTCGAGCGACGTGACGTATCGCCTGTACGACTACGATCGTCCCGGCACCGACGGAAAGCTGCGCCCACTTCACATTGAGCAGAGCCTGGATTGCATCAACTTTAACGCGCAGGCACCGACCGACGGCACCGTAACCGCACGCGAGGTCGATGGCGTAACCGAGCTCGAGTCCAACCCCTGCTACACCGTCGATCGCGTGCGTGTCGACGGCAGCAAGACCCTCGACCAGCGCTGGCCCTTCATGTGCCTGTCGGTCATCGACGGCGAAGGCACCGTCTGCGGAGACCCCGCCCACAAGGGAAGCCACCTGCTGGCTCCGAGCACCGTCAGCTCCATCGACCTCGAAGGCAAGATGGAACTGATCGTCTCGCACCTGTAGGTCGCACCAACAACCCAAACGCAACAAGGGGCTCCCCCGTTCATCAACGGAGGAGCCCCTACTCGTATCTATATATCAGCCCACCCGGCTCTCCAGACCAAAAAGCGAACGAGCAAAGCGACGTTCGCAAGCAACGTTATCTAAGGACCTGGGCGGGCGTATGGGGCAACATCGGTCGCGAGTTCCGCACGCAAAGGAGGCCACTTAATGTGGCCTCCGTCTTGCGCAGGACTG
>CABUVF010000138.1 GCA_902494945.1 uncultured Collinsella sp. | reverse complement strand
CAGTACCAACGGTTAGAGTCCGGATGAAAGAGGCAGGTGATCTTATGTCTGAACAGTCGCAGCATATCCATTTTGAGAACACGAATAGGTGGAGCACCAAACAGCTCGTTACCATGGCGCTGATGTGTGCCTTGGGCGCCCTGTTTATGTACGTGCAGCTGCCTATCCTTCCTTCGGCGCCGTTTTTGACGTATGACCCGTCGCTGGTGCCGGCGATGGTGTGCGGTTTTGCGTATGGTCCTGGCGCCGGTACTGCTGTTGCCGCTATGGCGATTGTTATCCATGCGCTTACCACGGGCGATTGGGTCGGCGCACTTATGAACCTGGTTGCTACGCTGGGCTACATTCTGCCCGCGGCTATCGTGTACCAGAAGATGCATACCTATAAGGGTGCCGTGATTGGCCTAGTGTTCGGTGTCATTGCCGCTACGGCGTTGTCTATGGTCGCAAACCTTACCATTGGCGTATGGTTCTGGTATGGCTCGGTCGATGTGATCGCCCCGCTTATGATTCCTGCCGTGCTGCCGTTCAACCTTATCAAGACCGTGCTTAACTCGGTGTTGACGCTAGCGGTGTATAAAGCAGTCTCCAACCTCATCACGCCTAAAAAGGACCAGGTCAAAGGCCGCGCATGATTGAGTGTCGGGGCGTTTCCTTTAGCTATGACGGTGCCGTGTCGGCACTCGACGGTGTCGATCTGAACATCGAGGACGGGGAGTTTTTCTGCATCCTCGGTGGCAATGGGTCGGGCAAGTCGACGTTTGCCAAGCATCTGAATGCGCTGCTGCAGCCCGATACGGGCACGGTACGTATCAACGGTATGGATGCGTCCGATCCCGAGCTGGTCTACGACATTCGTTCGACCGCAGGCATGGTATTCCAGAACCCGGATGATCAGCTGGTGGCGACGCTTGTCGAGGATGATATTGCGTTTGGTCCCGAAAACCTTGGCGTTCCATCGGCGCAAATTGCGCAGCGCGTACGCGAGGCGCTGAAGGGCGTGGGCCTGGTGGGCTTTGAGCGCCACGAGACCCACGCGCTCTCGGGTGGCCAAAAGCAACGCGTGGCGCTTGCTGGCGTGCTTGCCATGGAACCGCGCGTGCTCATCTTGGATGAGGCGTCCTCGATGCTCGATCCGCGTGGGCGCAAGGGCCTCATGAAGGCTTGCCGCGCGTTGCATGATCACGGCATGACCATCGTGATGATTACGCACTTTATGGAAGAGGCCGCCGAGGCCGATCGTGTCGCGGTATTTCGGGCGGGGCGCGTTGCCATGCTCGGTACGCCCGAGGAGATTCTGACGCGGGCAGATGGGCTCGTGGAGCTCAACCTGGATATGCCGGCGTCGTGCTGCTTGGGCATGGCACTTCGTGCGAAGGGCGTGCCCGTTCATGCGCAGGTGCGCGAGGCGGATATGGTCGCCGAGATTGCGCAGGTATATGCCGACCGGAGTGGGGAAGACACCGCAGGGCGGCCTTCTGCATCCGATTCTCGTGTGCTCGACAACGTCTCCTCTGCAACCGACGGGACAGCCGTGTCGGAGCCCGTCATCGAGATTTCGCACCTCTCGCATAGTTACTCGCTGAGTGCCCGCGAGCGCCGTCGATGGCGCAAGCGCTCGGCCACTGCGGGCAAATCGAATAAACAGACCCTCTGGGGCAACGACCCTAGCAGCCCGTGGGCGCTGCGCGATGTATCGCTGACGGTGCGTCGCGGCGAGTTCCTGGGCTTAGCAGGTCATACCGGTTCGGGTAAGTCGACGCTAGTCCAGCATCTCAACGGTTTGATTCGCCCCCAGGAGGGATTCGTTCGCGCGCTGGGGCTCGATCTTTCAAACAAGAAAGACGCCGCCGCGGTTAAGGCCAAGGTCGACGTGGTGTTTCAATATCCCGAGCGTCAGCTGTTTGCCGAAACCGTGACGCAGGACGTGGCGTTTGGCCCGCACAACCTTGGCTTGCCGCAAGATGAAGTCGACCGTCGCGTCGAGTCGTCGCTCTCGCGCGTGGGCCTCGACCTTTCCACGGTCGGCGACAAGAGTCCCTTCGAGCTTTCGGGCGGTCAGCAACGGCGCGTGGCATTCGCCGGCGTGCTCGCCATGGAGCCCGAAGTCCTGGTGCTCGATGAACCCATGGCGGGGCTCGATCCGGCTGCGCGCAGGGATTTCCTTGAGCTTATCGATCGACTTCACCGCGATGGCCTGACCGTTGTCATGGTTTCGCATAGTATGGATGACCTGGCCAATTGCTGCGACCGCATCGTCGTGATGAACGAAGGTGCGGTGTTTGCAGAGGGAACCCCCGCGCAGGTGTTTGCACATGCCGATGAGCTCAAGTCGATCGGCTTGGGCGTACCTGCTGCCCAGCGCATGGCGTTGGCGCTCGCGGAGGCGGGCGTGCCGCTGCGTTGCGGCGGGCTCTATACGGTTGAGTCGCTGGCCGACGAGTTGGC
The DNA here is from genome assembly GCA_902494945.1 of uncultured Collinsella sp. Lineage (GTDB taxonomy): Bacteria > Actinomycetota > Coriobacteriia > Coriobacteriales > Coriobacteriaceae > Collinsella. Next base: position 3,225 of record CABUVF010000138.1, on the reverse strand, counting down.
AGATTTGCCGATCGGTCGCTCAGGCGGTTCTTCTAACGTCTCGGACAAGGCCAAATCCGAAACGGTCGCGCGAGAGGAGGGTTGCTGATGGAGGCGTTTTCGTTTGGCAGCTACTATCCGAGCGATAGCGCGATCCATCGCCTGGATCCGCGCACCAAGCTGCTCCTGGGCTTTGTGTTTTTGATCACGACGCTGACCGTCGGCGGCTTCCGCGGATTGGCCCCTGTCGCAATTTTCGTTGTGCTGATCTATGTCGTGTCCCGGGTGCCGGCTCGTCGCGTTCTGTCGTCGATGGCGCCGCTGCTGGCAATCGTCGTCGTGGTCGCGGTGCTCAACTTGTTTACCGATCAGAGTGGGCGCATCCTGTGGCAGCTCGGCTTTCTGCGGATAAGCGAGGGCTCGCTGCATTCCGCCGCCTTTATGGCGTGCCGCCTGACCTTGATGATGGCCGGTATGAGCGCCATCACGCTCACCACACCGACGCTCGACCTCACCGCGGGCTTTGAGCGCCTGCTCGCGCCGTTTGCGCGTGTGGGGCTCCCTGCGCACGAGCTCGGCATGATCATGGGCATCGCGCTGCGCTTTATGCCGCAGTTTGCCACCGAGATGAAGCAGACGGCCGATGCGCAGGCAAGCCGTGGTGCACGCGTAACGGGTGGCCCGCTCGGCGGCGTGCGTATGCTCGGCAGTGTGGCGATTCCACTGTTCACGGGCGTGTTCCGTCATGCCGAGACGTTGTCTGCTGCCATGGATGCACGCTGCTATCACGGCGAGCAGGGCCGCACGCGCCTGCATGCGCTTGTATTTCGCCGTGGGGATGCGCTGGCTGCGGTGGTGACGATGCTGCTGTTTGCGTGTGTCATCGTCGTCAACCTTCAACTTGTTTAGGCGCGATTCGAGCGCAAGAAAGGGGTCCCTATGACCGACAACGACCGCACAGCTCAGCTTGAGCGCGCCTGCTCGTATCTCAGGCGCATTCCGGCGTGGTATCTGGCCACGACCGATGTGGCCGACGGGCATCAGCCTCGCGTGAGGCCGTTTTCGTTTGCCATGGTCGATGAAGGTAAGCTGTGGTTTTGCACGTCGCGCGACAAGGATGTGTGGGCGGAGCTGAGTGCGAATCCCAAGTTTGAGCTCTCGGGCTGGAAGCCGGGGGAATGCTGGATCGTATTGACCGGCGAAGCCGCACTTGAGGACGACGCAGTTGCGAGCGACAAGGTGCGTCAAGCGGGTTTTAAGCACATGGTGGGCATCGGCGAGGAACACGAGAGTGCCAACGACGGCCGCCTTGCGTTCTTCTCGGTCCGCAACATCGCCGCGCGCTTCTGTGATATCGACGGCAGCGAGGAGCGCCTGGAGCTCTAGCGCGTCTCAAATTAACTACCCGTTCCGAATTAGCTAGCGCCAGGAGGACACATGGACGGATTGAATACGGTGTTGGAGTATCTGACGTCGGTGCCGGCATGGTATTTGGCGACGAGCGTTGACGGACAGCCTCATGTGCGTCCGTTTTCGTTTGCGCAGATCCAGGACGGCAAGCTGTGGTTTGTAACAGCGCGCACCAAAGATGTGTGGCAAGAGCTGCTGCAAAACCAGCGCTTTGAGGCCACGAGTTGGTGGCCGGGCCATGGCTGGCTCATCTTGCGCGGGCGTGCCGGCTTGGATGACCGGGCTTTAGGCGAAATGCGCGAAGCTGGGTGGAAGCATCTAGAGCGCCTGGGCGAGCACTATGAGGGGCCTAACGACCCCACGCTCGTCTTCTTTAGCGTCGAGGATCCCGAGGCTTTTATCTGCAATCACGACGAATGGGTGCCGGTCGAGCTCTAGCCAGCTGGCTCATCCTAACAACTTGGTTTTCGCATGGGCGGGCCCCGTATTGCCCGGCGCCGTTAGGAGCGCCGGTCAATACGGGGCCCGCTCCATTTGTCAATTCCTTCAAGCGAATGTGTCGGGAATGTTTCAATGCATGAATATGCAAGCCATTTACGTATTAATGCATCTTTTGGTGCTAAAGTTTCAACCCACTTCATAACGACCGCTGCGAAATGCGCATCGGTGCATAAATCGCAGACAAGGAGTCTGATATGTCTTTGAAGGTTGGAATCGTCGGCGCGGCTGGATATGCCGGAGCCGAGCTCATTCGCCTCGTCCTCGGTCATCCCGAGTTTGAACTTGCTGCCATTACGTCCAACGCCGATGCCGGCCAGCCGTTGTCTGCGGTGTACCCGAGCTTCACCGGCGTAAGCGATCTTGTCTTTACGACGCATGATGCCCCCGAGCTCAAGAACTGCGACGCGGTCTTTTTGGCCGTGCCGCACACGGCTGCCATGGCACAGGTGCCCGCGCTGCTTGCATCGGGCGTCTCCTGCTTTGATCTTTCGGCCGACTACCGTCTGAACGACGCGTCCGTTTTTGAGGCTTGGTATGCCGCCGAGCATACGAGCCCCGAGCTGCTCAAGACCCGTGCCTTCGGTCTGCCCGAGCTGTTCTGCCAGGACTTGGAGACCGCCGCATCCGACCATGCCGACGGCAAACCCGTGCTGGTCGCCTGCGCCGGTTGCTATCCCACCGCAACGAGCCTTGCCGCCGCGCCCGCCGTGCGCGCGGGCTGGGTGGCCGAGAACGGTCCCGTGATTGTCGATGCCATTAGCGGCGTGACGGGCGCCGGTAAGTCCTGCAACGCCCGCACCCATTTTTGCAGCGCCGACGAGAACTTGGAGGCCTACGGCGTGGGCAAGCATCGCCACACGCCCGAGATTGAGCAAATCCTTGGCCTGACCGATCGCGTCGTCTTTACCCCGCACCTGGCACCGCTCAAGCGCGGTCTGCTCTCCACGGTGACGCTGCCGCTCGCGCCGCAGGCTCTCGACACGCTGGCTCTTGAGGATGTCGTCGACCATTACAAGCAGTTCTACGCCGGTCGCACCTTTGTGCGCGTGCTCGATGCCGGCCAGCAGCCCAAGACGGCTTCGGTCGTCGGCACCAACGCTGCCCAGATTGGCCTCGCGCTCAACAAGCGCGCGGGCGTGCTGGTGGCGACGGGCGCCATCGACAATCTGTGCAAGGGCGCAGCAGGCCAGGCGGTCCAGTGCGCCAATATCGTCTTTGGTTTTGACGAGCGACGAGGCTTGCCCACAGTGGCGTGCCCGGTGTAGCACATTCGATTGTTAGCGATTTGGTAGTCGGGCATCGAGTGGGGCGCCACTCTTAAGCTGGTCTCATGAT
>CABUVF010000137.1 GCA_902494945.1 uncultured Collinsella sp. | reverse complement strand
TCGGGGGCAGGGACGTTCGGCCGTGCGCGGGCGCCCGGTCGGCGGCCCGTTCTGGGCGCGCCTCAATCGTAGCCCGAGACGGTCCCGGGCTGACAATTTCGACTGTAATGGACGTTCTTAAATGACCAGGTGTGGCTGCTTGGGCTAGGCTGTTAGGTCGAGTTCGTAGAGAAAGCTTTCGCGCGGCATGTCGTGACGACGCTCTTCGCGGTTGGCGCGGTGCGTGGCCGTGCGCTTAAAGCCGTGCAGCTCGTAGAACTTCCACGAGCAGTTAGAGTCGGTGTACAAGTGCGCCCTTGTCGCCCCGCGCGAGGAAAGGTACGAGACCGCGGCATCGAGCAACACCGAGCCTACGCCCAGGCCATGGACGTCGCGATCCACGGCAAGCAGCGTGACCTCGTTGTCATGCGGCAGTGGGCTTTTCTCGAGCAGGCGGTTGTTGGTCCGGATGGTTGTGCGCACAAACGAGAGATACTCGGCGCACGACTCGGGTTCTAGCTCGCGCATCTGCGACAGCAGCGCGCGTTCGGTATCCATCCAATGCTCGTTGATAGTGACGCCGGAGCTCTGTCCTGCACGCGCAAGCGCAATGCCCCGCGCCTCACCGTCAATCACCGCAACCTGCGAAAACGTCGAGGACGAAAGGCAGTAGACAAGATCGCACGCGGCTTCGAGGCGGTTGTACTCATCGTTATCCGAGTTGTTGTGCCAAAGCTGCTGCAAGATCAGCGCGATGGCGTCGAAGTCTTCGGTATCAAACGGTCGGTAGAGAACCCGCGAGACCATGGTGCCTCTTTCTTTTGCGGATGCATATCGAGCACAGTTCTACCACGCCGTTGGCATCAAATTATGGTGCCCCTGTGTTCCATCAACTCACCGTGCCCAGTGGCACACCTGCAACCCCCGCTCGCGAGCTTTTTCTGCACATGCGACCGTTGCGGGGTGCATCGTCGCGCTCGATGCGCTACATTGAATCAGTATTTTCAATGCCGCTGCGCGAGCGCTGCAGATCGACGTATCACCGACTCACAGAGCACGGCGGCGTACCAGACAGGAGGACTGCATGGGATCTGATGTGAAGATCGCACGCGCGTTGATCTCGGTTACCGATAAAACGGGTGTCGTCGATTTCGCACGGACGCTGGTCGATGACTTTGGCGTCGAGATCATCTCTACGGGCGGCACGGCTCGTGCCATCGAGGACGCGGGCATTCCCGTAACCCCCATCGAGGAGTTCACGGGCTATCCCGAGATGATGGACGGCCGCGTTAAGACCCTGCACCCCAAGGTCCACGGCGCGCTGCTGGCCCGTCGCGATTCCGAGCAGCACATGCAGGAGGCCGCTCAGCACGGCATTAAGCTGATCGACCTGGTCGTCGTCAACCTGTACGAGTTCGAGAAGACTGTCGCTAACCCCGAGGTCACCTTCGCGGACGCCATCGAGCACATCGACATCGGTGGCCCCTCCATGCTGCGCTCCGCTGCTAAGAACGCCGCGAGCGTTACCGTCATCTCCGACCCGGCCGACTACGACGCCGTCCTGGCCGAGATGCGCGAGACTGGTGGCTGCACCACGCTTTCCACCCGTCGCCGCCTGCAGGTGAAGGTCTACCAGACCACCGCCGCCTACGACACGGCTATCTCCCGTTGGCTTGCCGCCCAGGCAAGCGACGTGGCGGACACCTCTGCCAAGCTCGAGGTTTCGCTGGAGAAGGTCGACGACCTGCGCTATGGCGAGAACCCGCAGCAGAAGGCCACAGTCTATCGCTTTGCCGAGGGCTGCGAGAACACCGCGAGCTCGCAGTTCCCGCTCGTTGGCTCCGAGCAGATCCAGGGCAAGCCGCTCAGCTACAACAACTATCTGGATGCCGACGCCGCCTGGAACCTGGTCCGCGAGTTCGACGAGCCGGCCTGCGTGATCCTCAAGCACCAGAACCCTTGCGGTTCTGCCGTTGCCGAGGACATCACGGCTGCCTACGACCGCGCCTTCGCCTGCGATCCCAAGAGCGCCTTCGGCGGCATCATCGCCTGCAACCGCGAGGTTCCCTATGAGCTGGTTGAGCATTTCGCCGACCAGAACAAGCAGTTCGTCGAGGTCATCATCGCCCCGAGCTACACCGCCGAGGCGCTCGAACGCATGGTCAAGCGCCCCAACCTGCGCGTGCTGGCTACCGGCGGCGTGGACCACGGTGCCCAGGTGGAGCTGCGCTCCATCGACGGCGGCATGCTGGTGCAGGAGGTCGACCACGTGACCGAGGATCCCGCGACCTTTACGTTCCCCACCGATCGCAAGCCCACCGACGCTGAGATGGCCGAGCTCGAGTTTGCCTGGAAGGTCTGCAAGGGCGTTAAGTCCAACGCCATCCTGGTCTCCAAGGGCAAGGCCGGCATTGGCATGGGCCCTGGTCAGCCCAACCGCGTTGACTCCGCACTGCTTGCCTGCGAACGCGCCGAGGACTTTTGCGAGCGCGAAGGCGTGGAGAAGGGCGGCTTTGCCTGCGCGAGTGACGCGTTCTTCCCGTTCCGCGACAACGTCGACGTGCTTGCCGCACACGGCGTGACCTGCATCATCCAGCCCGGTGGCTCCAAGCGCGACGACGAGAGCATCCAGGCCTGCAACGAGCACAATATTGCGATGGTTTTCACGGGTGCCCGCCACTTCCGCCATTAAGTAGGGAGGTGGCGCTGCGGCTTGCCCAACCACCGCACCTTGCCGCTCATTCGTCGCTCGCGTACCCAAGTACGCGTCGCTCCTCTTTCACGGCAATCTGCGGCACCTGGGCAACCCTCGCCGACCTGTTAGGTTGACTGGGGAGGATGGGATGTTATCTCGTCCCTTGGACCGCCTCGCTTCTAAAATAATCTCTGCAAAAGACGGTCGCTCCGTTTGGAGGGCCGTCTTTTTGGTATAAGAGGACGGAATGACTAACACGAAAGGTACAACCATGCCCCAGATTGATGATGCAGAGCTGTTTGGCAATGCCGAGGACCAGCGTGCGTACGAGGACTTTTGCGCCAATCAGGAGGCGGTCGAGAAGTTTACGCTCGACAAGCCCGCGCTTATCTGCCGTTGGCGCATGTCCAACAAAAAGGTGCCCATGCTCAACCGTCACATTCGCGCGCTGTCCGAGCGCTTGGTGCAGGGCGAGCCGCTTACCCATAACATGCTCAGCTGGGCTAAGCAGCACGTTGAGTGGTCGCTTGCCGAGGGCGATTACACCGCGCACGACGGCGTGCTCATGCTGGTGATCGACGTTAACGGCAATGCCGCCATGACGGTGGGTGAGTACGAGCCGCTGGCCGATACTTCGGCCAAGGCGCTGCGTGCCCGCTCCGCCGAGGCCCGCTCCGAGGCCGACGAAACCGGCGTGGCGCCCGAGCTGCTCGCTGCCGTCAACAACGGCGAGCTGGCCTTTGTGGCGCCGGCGGACGAGTGCCTGTGCGGCACGGCGACGCTCATAGAGCAGCTGGCCCAGACCAAGGGCATCCCGGTCACGCGCGTGGACATTCCCGCACAGCTCAAGGGCGCCTTGTTCCTGGTAAGTGACGAGCACGGCGTGGTGCCTGCCGCCGACGCCGACGCCGCCGAGTCCGACGCCGCCACGGTCGCTTTCTTCGCCGACGGCTACGAAAAGCTTCGTGCCCGTCGCTAAATGATTATTCTGGGACGGGGATTAAAGAATCATTTTGGTTCCCGCCACCGCTGCGAGTGCGAGGCGGACAAAACGCCCCCGCTCGCGAACAGTTCTGTCACCTTGGCGACGTGCGTGGCGCGCACCTGCAGTTTCGCAGCCATAATGGTGGCAAGACAACCAAGAGGGGAGCGGAATCCATGGCGCTAATCTATATCGTTGAGGACGACGAGCCCATTCGTCGTGAGCTTGTCGACATCCTTGCCCGCGCCGGGTTTGAAATCGAGGCCTGCGAATCGTTCGAGCATGTCTCGCGCGATATTCTCGCCGCCGCGCCCGACCTGGTGCTGCTCGACCTCACGCTTCCCGTCAAGGACGGCCAGCATATCTGCCACGAGGTTCGCCGCGAATCCGAGGTTCCCATCATCGTCCTCACGTCGCGCACGACCGAGATCGACGAGGTCATGGCCATGACGCTCGGCGCGGACGACTTTGTTCCCAAGCCCTATAGCGCGCGCGTGCTCGTGGCGCGCATCAACGCACTGCTGCGTCGCACCGCGGCGTCAGGCGAGCGCAGCACGCTCGTCCACAAGGGGCTGGAGCTCGACCTCGCCCGCTCTATGGTCACCAACACGGCGACCGGCGACAGCACCGAGCTCACCAAAAATGAGCTGCGCATTCTCTCGCTGCTCCTGAGCCGCGCGGGCAAGATCGTTTCGCGTTCGGCCATCATGCAGGACCTGTGGGACTCCGACGCCTTCGTGGACGACAATACGCTCACCGTCAACATCAACCGCCTGCGCACCACGCTCGAAAAAATCGGCATCAAGGGGTATTTGACCACGCACCGCGGCCAGGGCTATTCGGTCTAGGGGCCGGCTATGTCGTTTGCCAAGTTCTTTAAAGACGCGCTGCTTCCCGTCGCCGTGTGGACGTGCGGCGTGCTGCTGAGCTGCTTTGTGCTGACGGTCGCCGGCGCACCCGTTTCTATCGTGGTCGTGGCGGTCGGCGTGTCCTATATCTTTGGTATGCTCGGCATCGTGATCGAGTACGCGCGCCGTCGTCGTTTTCTGCGCCAGCTGGAGCGTGCGGCCGAGGAGCTCGAGAGTCCCGCATGGGTGCAGGAGATGGTGCAATGCCCGACCTATGCCGAGGGCGAGCTCGAGTACGAGGTCTTGCGCCGGGTGGGCAAGGCGGCATGCGACGAGGTTGCCGAAGGCCGGCGTCAGACCGATGACTATCGCGACTATATCGAGAGCTGGGTCCACGAGGCCAAGCTGCCCCTGGCGGCGGCCCATCTGATTTTGGAAAACCTGGATGGCAGCGAAGACGACCTGTCGCGTGTGGATGACCTGGGTCGCGAGCTGGCTCGCGTGGAGCGCTATATCGACCAGGCGCTGTACTACGCGCGCTCGGAAGTCGTGGAGCGCGACTACCTGATTCGTCGCTGGGATCTCAAGACCTTGGTGACGGGCGCGATTAAAGCCAACGCGCGCGAGCTTATCGCGGCGCACGTGGCTCCGGTGTGCGAGAACCTCGACTTTGAGGTCTTTACCGACGAGAAGTGGCTCGAGTTTATTCTAGGCCAGCTTATTCAGAACAGCATCAAATATGCGCGCGAGGACGGCGCAAAGATCGTGTTTTCGGGCGCGTTGCTGGACGAGGGCCTGGCGAGCGAACGCATCGAGCTTACCGTCGCGGACAACGGCTGCGGCGTGAGCGCGGCCGACCTGCCGCGCGTGTTCGAGAAAGGTTTTACCGGCGACAACGGCCGCACCACCAAGCGCGCAACGGGCATCGGCCTCTACCTTGTGGCGCGCCTGTGCTCCAAGATGGGCATCGACGTCACCGCAGCATCCGACTCCGGCGAAGGCTTTGTCGTAACGTTTTCCTTCTCAACGAACAAGTTCCAATACTTTGAGTAGCCGGGCCGTCTTGCGGTGCGGACGGCTATGTTCCCGAACGTGAACTTAACTAAGGCAACTGGCGCTATGTTTCCGAACGTGAACATAACTATGAGGCTCAAATGGATCTCTCATAACAAAAACGTGCAGCCCAAACAAAACGTGCCGGCCCCAAACGGGGGGGCT
>CABUVF010000136.1 GCA_902494945.1 uncultured Collinsella sp. | reverse complement strand
CCGAGCTCATGGGTTCGACCGAGCATGTCCACGTGACCGCTCCCGACGGCCAGTTTGTCCTAATTATCCCCGTCGTCGACCTCGAGGCCAAGGGTGCGCTCAAGGCGGGCGACCCCATCTGGTTCAAGTTTGAGAAGAACGCGACCCACCTCTTCGATAAGGTCTCTGGCAAGAACCTTATCTAGGCCCGGAACAACCAGGCCCTTCCTTTGGGCGACTGCGGTATTGCCATCCTTTTGCCGCGGTCACATATAAGGCTCCCCTCCCGTCCACTGGGCGAGAGGGGAGCCTTTCTTTGTGCCGGGGCTGTCCGTCTGACGGTTTGTCTAAATCTGTAACAGGTAAAGGGCCAAATCGGGTCTAGATGTTACAGAACGAGACGGCGTCGAGCTGTCTGTCCTTTCATCTCGACCTGTAACACGAAGGACTGATTTTGGCAGCTACCTGTTACAGATTGAGATTGTTTTAGCCGCCTTGCCCGTCTGTCTCATTCTGTAATAGGTAGACCCGATTCCAGCGGTTACCTGTTACAGATCGAGACAGTCCATCGGGACAATTTCGTTTGTCTAAAACTGTAACATCCAGAAGGCCAAATCGGGTCTATCTGTTACAGATTGAGATAAACCCAAGGGGAGGGGCCGGTATGTCTCAATCTGTAACAGCTGGGACCGTTTTGGTTGAGTAGTTGTTATAGATCGAGATTGTTTGGTCGAGGCAGACCACAGACCGGTATATGGCACAAAAAAACGGAGCCGTGTTGCCACGACTCCGTTTCTCAAGAGGATAGGTAAGGGAAGCGAAATTAGTTCAGGTGCCAGATCTCGTCGTTGTACTGGGAGATGGTGCGGTCGGACGAGAAGGTACCGGCGTTGGCGATATTGATGAGCGCCTTGCGCATCCAGGTGTCCTGGTCCTCGTAGTCGGCCAGCACGCGCTCCTTGGTCTGGATGTATTCCTCGATGTCGAGCAGGGCCATAAACCAGTCCTTGCCCTTAATGTCGTCGTGCAGGCGCTGCAGGCGCTCGGCGTTGCCGGTCGCCATAAAGGCCGGGTTGGTGATGAAGTCCACCAGCAGTTTAATGCCGGGCTTGCGGTAGAGCACACCGGCGTCATAGGTGCCGTTGGCATAGAGTTGCTCGACCTGTTTGGACGAGGCACCAAAGGTATAAATGTTCTCGTCGCCCACGAGCTCGGCAATCTCCACGTTGGCACCGTCGAGCGTGCACAGGGTTAGGGCGCCGTTGAGCATGAACTTCATGTTGGAGGTGCCGCTCGCTTCCTTGGAGGCCAGGCTGATCTGCTCGGAGATATCAGCGGCGGGGATCACGCGCTCGGCGGCGGTGACGTTGTAGTTCTCGATCATGACAACCTGCAGGTAGGGAGCCACGTCGGGGTCGTTTGCAATCCACTGCGACAGCGTCAAGATCAGATGGATGATGTCCTGCGCGATAGTGTAGGCAGGCGCCGCCTTGCCGCCAAAGATGATGGTGACGGGGTGCTTAGGTCTGTTGCCGTTCTTGATATCGAGGTACTTCCAGATGATGTAGAGCGCGAGCATCTGCTGGCGCTTGTACTCGTGGATGCGCTTGACCTGGACGTCGATGATGGCGTTAGAGGGGATCGTCACGCCCTGTTCGAGCGCCATAAACTCGCGCATGATGGTTTTGGCTTCTGCCTTGGTGGCGGCCAAGCGCTCATGAATGCTCTTATCGTCGGCGAAGTTGGCGAGTTTGCTCAGATCGCCGGTGCTGCGCCAGTCGGTGCCGATCACATCGTCGAGCAGGCTGGCGAGCGCAGGGTTGGCCCCATGGATCCAGCGGCGGAAGGTGATGCCGTTGGTCTTGTTGGAGAACTTCTCGGGATAGATCTCGTAGAACGGATGAAGCTCGGTGTCCTCCAGGATCTTGGTGTGGAGTGCTGCTACGCCGTTGATGGAGAAGCCAAAGTGGATGTCCATGTGGGCCATGTGGACGGTGTCGTGCTCGTCGATGATGGCGACGCGCGGGTCGTCGTGCTCGGCCTTGGCAACCTCGTCGAGCTTGACGATAATGTCGGCGATGGCAGGGGAGACCTTCTGCAGGCTGGCGAGCGGCCACTTCTCGAGCGCCTCGGCAAGGATCGTGTGGTTAGTGTAGGCGACCATGGAGCGTACGATGGTCACGGCCTCGTCAAACTCGATGCCATGCTCGGTGGTGAGCAAGCGAATGAGCTCGGGGATGACCATGGTGGGGTGCGTGTCGTTAATTTGGACCACGGCGTAGTCGGCCAGATCGTGCAGGTTGCTGCCGCGCTCGACGGCCTCGTCGATCAGGAGCTGGGCGGCGTTGCTCACCATGAAGTACTCCTGATAGATGCGAAGTAGGCGGCCCTGCTCGTCGGAATCGTCGGGGTAGAGGAACAAGGTGAGGTTCTTGGCGATCTCGGTCTTGTCGAAGTCGATGGAGCTGCCGGGGACCAGGCCGTCGTCGCCGCTCGCCAGGTCGAACAGGCGCAGGCGGTTTTTGGTGGGCTGGTCGTAACCGGGCACATCGATGTTGACGAGCTTGGAAGTAACGGCAAAATCGCCGAACTCGACGGTGTAGGAGCGGTCATCGTCGACTAGGATGTCCTGCTCACCGAGCCACTCGTCGGGGACGGCCTTCTGCTGATTGTCGACAAAGCGCTGACGGAACAGACCGTAGTGATAGTTGAGGCCCACGCCATCGCCGGTCAAGCCCAGCGTGGCGATGGAATCCAGGAAGCACGCGGCCAGGCGGCCCAGGCCGCCGTTGCCGAGCGACGGCTCGACCTCGAATTCCTCGATCTTGTTGAGGTCGTGGCCTGCGGCGGTGAGCTGGTCCTTAACCTCGTCGTAGATGCCGAGGTCGATCATGTTGTTGATGAGCAGCTTGCCGATCAAAAATTCGGCGGAAATGTAATAGAGCTTTTTCTTGCCGTTGTTGAGCGGGCAGGTGGCGGAGCGCTCCTGCACGAGTTTGACCAGCAGCTTGTAAATGCGACGGTCGTCGAGCTGCTCGAGCGAGGTGCCAAAAGACTGCTCGGCGAGTTCCATGAGGTTAATTTGGGGCATGTTTTCTCCTGTGATGGGTTGTTTCATGTCTGCAATTCATAAGAAGCCCGCGCGAGGGGATTGGGGTGGCCTCGCGCGGGAAAAAGCAAGCGCGTCCGCACGGTGGGGAGGGGTCGGGCGCGGTAGCTCCTATTGAGGAAGCTCGATTTCGGCTTCCGACGGGATGCGGAAGTAGGTCTCGGTCCAGTCGGTGAGTTTGTGCTCGAGCTCGCGGGTGATGGCGCCGTCGAGCATGCGCCAGGTCCAGTTGCCGCCCAGCGTGGCAGGGGTGTTGATGCGCGCCTCGTTGCCCAAGTTGAGCAGGTCCTGCATGGTGTAGATGCACGTGTCGCTCACGCTGGCGGCGATGGTGCGATTGAGTGCATCTGCCATGGGTTCGCCGGCCTGCTGATGGGTGTACAGGGCTGCCTGCTCGCGCTGACGCGGGGTGGCCGTTCCCTCAAACCAACCGCGCGCCGTCTCGTTGTCGTGGGTGCCCACATAGGCGACGGTGTTGGCGATGTAGTTATGCGGCAGGTAGTACGAGTTGGTGCCCTCAAAGGCAAACTGCAGGATCTTCATGCCGGGGAAGCCCGAGTTGTCGCGCATGTCGATGACGCCGGGGGTGAGGAAGCCCAGGTCCTCGGCGATGATGGGCAGCGTGCCGAGCTTTTCCTCGAGCGTCTTGAAGAACTTGAGGCCGGGACCCTGCGTCCACGAACCGTAGGACGAATCGGGCGAGGAGAACGGCACCTCCCAATAGGCCTCGAAGCCGCGGAAGTGATCCAGGCGGATGACGTCGTACATGTCGAGGGCGGCGCGAATGCGGCCCTCCCACCAGGAGAAGCCGTCGGACTCCATGGCGTCCCAGTCGTAGATGGGGTTGCCCCAGTACTGGCCGGTGGCCGAGAACTGGTCGGGCGGCGTGCCGGCGACGCTCACGGGATTGCCGGCGGTGTCGATCTTAAAGAGCTCAGGCGTCGCCCACATCTCGACAGAGTCACGCGAGACATAGATGGGCAGGTCGCCGATGATGAGAATGTCGCGCTCGTTGGCATAGGCCTTGAGGCGGCTCCACTGGCGATCGAAGAAGTACTGCGTCATCTGGTGGTAGAGCATACGCGCCGGATGGTCGGCGCAGACCTTGGCGGAAGCTTCGCCGCGGGTGCGGAGCTCCGCGGGCCACTCCCAAAACGCCTTGAGACCGCACTCCTCTTTGACGGTCATGAACTCACAGTAGGGGATGAGCCAGTCCTCGTTGGCTTGGATAAAGTCATCGAAATCGGCTGGCTTGTCGGCGGCAAAGCGCTCAGCGGCGCGGTCGAGAATCTGACGGCGGCCGCCAAAGATAGCACCGTAGTCGACATTGCTGGGGTCGGATCCCAGATACACGCCATCGATATCGCGCTGCTCCAGATACCCTGCCTCGATAAGCTCGGCAAAGTCGATAAAGTTGGGGTTGCCAGCGCGGGCCGAGAACGACTGATAGGGCGAATCGCCATAGCTGGTCGTCGTAAGGGGCAGAATCTGCCAGTAATGTTGTTTGCACGAGGCGAGAAAATCGACGAAGTCGTAGGCATTCCAGCCAAAGCCGCCGATTCCGTATGGTCCGGGCAGAGATGAGACGGGCATGAGGACGCCGCTTGCACGCTCCATGAATGCGCTCACCAACCTTCTTGTTGTGGGGTCGGCCTGCCGATGGGTGTGCAGTCCGCCTCCGATGTTCTGATTCGATACGCCTATTGTAAAACATGTTGTTTAAACATGTACAGGCAAGATAAAAAAGTTGGTCGATTTTCGGCGAATGGTTACATGCCATGAAAAAGCCCCGACCTCACAACGTGAGATCGGGGCAAGAGCGGTATGTAGGTTTTTGCTACTCGGCGTCGGCGAAGCCGTTGGGGTTGTGGCTCTGCCAGTTCCAGCTATCGCGGCACATGTCCGCGATGTCGTACTGGGCCTTCCAGCCCATCATGCGCTCGGCCTTGGAGGCATCGCACCAGTTGGCAGCGATGTCGCCGGCGCGGCGCTCGCGGATCACGTAGGGCAGCTCCTTGCCACAAGCCTTGGAGAAGGCGGCGACGACCTCGAGTACCGAGGTGCCGGTGCCGGTGCCCAGGTTAAAGATCTCGACGCCGGTTTTGCCGTTCATCCAGTTAAGGGCGGCAACGTGACCAGAGGCCAGATCGCACACGTGGATGTAGTCGCGCACGCCGGTGCCGTCGGGGGTGGGGTAGTCGTTGCCATAGACCTGAACGGCCTCGAGCTTGCCCACGGCGACCTGGGCGACATAGGGCACCAGGTTGTTGGGGATGCCCTTGGGGTCCTCGCCGATCAGGCCCGACGGATGAGCGCCGATGGGGTTGAAGTAACGGAGCAGCACGACGTCCCACTCGGGGTCGGCGGTGTGGACGTCCATAAGGATCTGCTCGATCATCCACTTGGTCCAACCATAGGGGTTGGTCGCGGGCTTCTTAGGATCCTCCTCGGTGACGGGCGGGTTGTCCGGGTCGCCGTAGACGGTCGAGGAGCTCGAGAAGATGATGGACTTGCAGCCATGGTTGCGCATGACGTCGATGAGCACCAGGGTGTTCTCGATGTTGTTGTGGTAGTACTCGACGGGCTTGCTCACCGACTCGCCAACGGCCTTAAAGCCGGCGAAGTGGATGACACGGTCGATCTG
>CABUVF010000135.1 GCA_902494945.1 uncultured Collinsella sp. | reverse complement strand
GCCGCACGTCACGCCCGCGCTGAGCTTCGCGAGCAGATCAAGAAGGGCGAGAAGTCCCTCGAGTCCGTGCTCAACTCCGATGACCCCATCGCTTCCCGCATGAAGGTTTCCACCCTCATCGAGTCTCTCCCTGGTTATGGCAAGGCCAAGGCCGCCAAGATCATGGAGGAGCTCGGTATCTCCGCTACCCGTCGCGTCCAGGGCCTCGGCGTCCGTCAGCGCGAGCAGCTCCTCGAGCAGCTGACCAAATAAGTGAGCGCTCAGGATTCCAAGCTCTTTGTGATTTCTGGACCGTCAGGCGCAGGCAAGGGTACGCTCGTCACTCGTGTGCGCGAGCGCCGCTCGAACCTGGGCCTGACGGTTTCGGCTACCACGCGAGCACCACGCAAAGGTGAGGTCGACGGCGTCAACTACTTTTTCCTGACGCGTGAGGAGTTCGACCGCCGCGTGGCAAACGGTGAGTTTGTTGAGTGGGCCGAGGTCCACGGCAACTGCTACGGCACGTTGGTGAGCGAGGTCCAATCCAAGCTCGCCTCTGGCTCGTCCCTGATCTTGGAGATCGATGTCCAGGGCGCCCTGCAGGTGAAGGAGCGTTTCCCCGAGGCCGTGCTGATCTTTATCAAGCCGCCTTCGCTTGAGGTGCTTCGCGATCGCCTGGTCGGTCGCGGTACCGAGACGCCCGAGACGATTGAGCTGCGTATGGCAAACGCCGCCGATGAGCTTGCCCTTGCCGACCGCTACGACGACGTCGTGGTTAATGACGATCTCGACCGCGCGACCGATGAGCTCGTTCGCGTTCTCGATATGCATGAAAGGATCTGAGGTCCGTGTCCGTTGTAAAGCCTTGCATTGACGATCTTCTGGAGAAGACCGATCACAACCGCTTCCTGCTCGCTTCGCTTGCCTCCAAGCGCGCCTGCGACATCAATAGCATGCTGCGTGGCCAGCACAACCGCGTGCTTGCCGTCCAGGATGTTGATGACATCACCATCGGGCTTTCCGGTGCCGATACCATCTCGATGGCTATGGACGAGATTGTCGACGGCGACATCTCTTACGACGAGGCCCGTTACGAGAAGGCGCTCGGCCACAAGGTTGCTGAAGCCTAAATGGCGGCTCGCGTCTGTCTGGTCCACTATCACGAGGTTGGACTGAAGGGCAAGAACCGCGCACATTTTGAGCATATCCTCATGGATAACATCAAGGCGGCCTTGGCCGCCTTTTCCGTGAATGCCGTGTCTCGAATTTCCGGTTATATCCTCGTGACCTTTAACGCGCATCAGGCCGATGAGGCGGCGCGTGTCATTCGAACCGTTCCCGGCGTTGCTCGTGTGTCTTTGGCGTATCACACCAACCGCGACCCGCAGGAGTACTGTGCCGCCGCCGTGAAGGCGCTGCGCGAGTTTGGTTCCTTCGATTCGTTTAAGGTGCACGCCAAGCGCTCCAACACCGACTATGAGCTCACCTCGATTGATATCAATCGACAGGTGGGCGAGGTGCTGTGTGAGGCCTTCCCCGATAAAAAGGTTCAAATGCACGATCCCGATGCGATGGTGCACGTACTGGTGGTCCAGGGTAGCGTTTACGTGTACGCGCGCTCCGAGCGCGGCGTGGGCGGTCTGCCGGTGGGTTCTGCCGGCAAGGTCGTGACGCTTCTGTCGTCGGGCATCGATTCTCCGGTGGCGACCTGGATGCTCGCGCGTCGCGGCGCGGTGTGCGTGCCGGTGCATTTCTCCGGTCGTCCGCAGACGCCCGACACGAGTGAATACCTGGTGCAGGACATCATCCGTGCGCTTGAGCCGGGTGTCCAGATCGGCCGCCTGTACGTGGTGCCGTTTGGCGATTGCCAGCGTGAGATTTCCGTCACCTGCCCCAGCAACCTGCGCGTGATCATGTATCGCCGCATTATGTATTCGGTTGCCGAGCGCATTGCGCATATCGAGGGCGCCAAGGCTATCGTGACCGGTGAATCGCTTGGACAGGTTGCCTCCCAGACGCTCGAGAACATCATGGCCGTCAACGAGGCCGTGAAAATTCCCGTGTTCCGTCCGTTGATCGGTTCGGATAAGCAGGAGATTATTGCGCGCGCTCAGGAAATCGGCACGTTCGATATTTCCACCGAGGCGGCGCCCGACTGCTGCACGCTGTTTATGCCGCGTCGTCCCGAGACGCACGCCAAACTCGATGCCGTGCACGAGGCCTGGGAGCTGTTCGACCACGAGGAGATGATCGAGCGCCTGCTAAAGCAGACCGAGTATATCGACTTCTCCAGCAACACGTATAAGGCCCCTAAGACCTTAAAACCCAAACATTCGGAGCTTGCTCCGCGTGAGATTTACCAAGATCACGAGTAATTGCCTGCATAGACCGACGATGCGCCTGTATCGTCGGTCTTTTGCTATCTGGGCAAATGATGCCAAGATGTTCATTCGCTGACGTGTGTCTGAATAAATGGACATTTTTTCGCAAGGTTTTGGTCAGCTTTTGGTTTGACCGCGAAAACTGGTGTGGACGTGCGGAAGCTGCGGCGTTCGTTTCCTGACACGATGGTGTTGGGAGGTTTTGCTATGGCGCAGCGCGAACAACACGAACGGGTTAAACGGATGGACCGCTTGGCGGGCAAGTTACTCGGACACAAGGCGGTGGTGGTGGCGATTTTGGTTGTCATTGCCGCCGCGAGCGGCTTAGCGATGGCAAGTTTTAATAGCCGCTCCAGCGGCGTGTCGTTTGAGCATAGTGATGAGGCGAGCTCCTCGGATGTGCGCGGGGCCGGGGATGCGTCTCCTGATGATGCCGATGAGTCTTCGGCCAAGAGCTCCTCTGCTGCCGAGGTGTACGTCGATGTGGATGGCGCCGTTGTGAGGCCTGGCGTGTATCGGCTCAAAGATGGAGCACGGGTGTCCCAAGCGATCGATGCCGCCGGAGGGCTTACGGCCGAGGCGGATGTGACAGGGCTTAATCGTGCGTCCAAGATCACAGATGGCCAAAAGATCTATGTTCCGACGGTGGGGGAGCAACAAGCGGCTGGGGCGGTCGACGGGGCCGAAATCGGTGCTGATACGACTCCCGGCGCGGGGTCTTCGTCGGGGCTCGTGAACATCAATACGGCAAGTGCGGCGGAGCTGCAGACGCTTTCTGGTATCGGGCCTTCTATGGCTCAGTCGATTATCGATGAGCGGACAAAGAACGGTGCTTTTACCTCAGTTGATGACCTGATGCGCGTATCGGGGATTGGTGAGAAGAAGCTCGCCAAAATCAAAGATTGCATTTGCGTATGAGTGCGACCGATCGCGAGCAAGTGATGCCACCACGGCCATTGATGCCGTGGACGATGGCGTTTTGTGCCGGCTTGTGTGTGAGCTGTGGCTTGGTACTTAACATGGCGGCCGATTTGCTGTTGGGAGAGCGGGCAGCGCCCGTCGCGTCGCTTATGGCCATTCCCGTTGCGGCTGCGGCTTGTATCGTATTGGCTCGGTCCCGTATGCGCCTTGTGCGGTGGAGACGATGGCTTTATGCCGCGGGCCTTGGCTTCTTGGCGGGGGCGGTCGTGTCCGCGGGTTGGGCGATCGGGACACTGCGTGCTTCGAGCGCACTGGATAATCGGGCTGCGAGCAGTCTCGAGTTTGTTGTGCACGGCGACCCGTCCATCAGTGACGGTGCGTACTCCTATACCTGCGATGCGTATGCGGGCGAAAAGCGTTTGGGTCAGGTGCGGCTGTCGTGTGATCGCGAGCTCGGCGCCGGTTCGCATGTACGTGCTATCGGTCGAATTTCGCGCTTTGAGAACGATGCGTATGGGCGCTCACGCGTGCTTCGAGGCGAGGTGCGCAAGGTTAAAGCCGTTCGGATTGTGTCGGTCGATGAGGGTTCTCCGAGGCCGCTGCATCGGCTGCGAAATGGGCTGCTTGCGTCCATCGCGCCTGCGACCGACCCGGCGCGTGCGCTCATAGCCGGTGTCGTCTGCGGTCGTTCGGCCGAGCTGCGCGCCCAGTCGGCGGGCGACTGGTTTTCGGTGACGGGAACGGCGCATCTTATCGCAGTCTCGGGCAGCCATTTGGCTATCGTGGGGTTTGTAATCGAGGGTGTATTGCAAAAGACTCGGTGCTCACGTGGTCTTCAGCGGGCGATATTGGCGATAACGCTTGTGGGCTACGCTGCCTTTACGGGCGCGTCTCCCTCGGCCGTGCGCGCGTGCTGCATGGTGTTCGTGACGCTTGTCGTAAACGGCGCGGGGCGTCGTCGGCACGGCCTTTCGGCACTCTTCGTAACCATGTCCATCTTTGTGCTACTGCGGCCGACGGTGCTGTTCGAGATGGGCTTTCAGCTTTCATGCGCCAGCGTCTTAGCCATTCTGTGCTTTTGTCCCTATGCGACCTACGCGTTGGGTGAGCTAGGTGTGCCATCGGGCGTTGCCAGCGTGCTTTCCGTCACGCTGTGCTCGCAACTGGCGACACTTCCCATTGCCATTCCTGCCTTCGGTACATTCTCGCTCATTGCTCCGTTTGCAAATGCGGTCATCGGTCCGGTGGTGAGCGTTCTGCTCGCTGTGTCGATCGCGCTGGCTCCCTTTTCGCTCGTGGGACCGTTGCGGACTTGGGCGCTCGTTGTGCCCATGATTGCCGCCCGTTGCGCGCTGTTCTTCGAGCAGCTGTTTGCCGCCGTGCCGGGTGCATACGTGAGCGTGCCGCCCGATAACATGTGGATTTACCTAGTGCCGTGTTTTCTGGCGGTTCTGCTGGTCTGGTGGCCGCGTCCCCGTGCACGTCCTATGGCGGTGGGGCTTGCATGCCTGATGCTCTTGGCTGCGATTCCGTACGTCTATTGGGATCGATTCGCTCCGCCTTCGGTGACGGTGCTCGATGTGGGCCAGGCCGATGCGATTCTTATCCGCCAGGGCGGCGCAGTAGCACTCGTCGACTGCGGGCTCGACGAGCGCGTGGTAGCGGCGTTGGTTCGCAATAACGTGCACCATATCGATGCCGTCTTTGTGACGCATTGGGATGAGGACCACTGGGGTGGTTTGCCTGCCGTGCTCGAACAGTTTTCGGTCGGAACGATTGCCGTGGCGGCGGATGCGCTGGAGGATGCTCCTGCCGAGGTATTGAACCGACCTGGCGTGGAGTATCGGCAGGTGCGCCGTGGGGATACGGTCGACATCGGCTCATTTTGCGCTCGCGTGATGTGGCCATTCGAGTTCGTGGATGGCGAGGGAAATGAGGACTCGCTTGTACTGCTGCTCTCTTATGTTCAGGAAGGCAAGGGCCTGCGAATACTTCTCACCGGTGATGCCGAGCTCGACCAAGAGCGGGAATTCGTGCAGGAGGTGGGGGATATCGATGTCCTTAAACTTGGGCATCACGGCTCCAAGGTTTCAGTCGATGGCGAGTTGCTGGACGTCCTGAAGCCCGAGCTTTCCCTCGCAAGCGCCGGTGAGGGGAATCGATACGGCCATCCGTCCGATGCCTGCATCGATGCCGTTAAGGAAGCGGGTGGTGTGTTCGCGTGTACCATCGAACACGGCGACATTACCGTCACACCGACTGCGAATGGCTTTGCGATGCGATGCCAGCGACCGTGACGACGTCGTTGGCGTGTGGTGGGCCCCTGGGCTAGAATGGCACGGAACGAATACGAAGGCCTGCGGGAGGGGGGCGCAATGTCCGAAACCGGTTTGCTGCCGGCATATCTGATCGTCGGTACCGACGGAGTTAAGCGCGACCACGCCGTCTCGCGTATGAAAGCGCGTCTGGAAAAGTCGGGTATGGTCGAGTTCAACCTCGACGAGCG
>CABUVF010000134.1 GCA_902494945.1 uncultured Collinsella sp. | reverse complement strand
AGGCGCGAACCCTGGATGACATCGTAGCGGTCGGTCCACTTGGCAAGACGCTCGATGCCTTCGGGGATGACGAGCACGTCGTCGTCCATCACCCAGAACCACTGGGCGCCCAGGTCGTAGGCGCATTTAGTGCCGGCGGAGAAGCCGCCCGCACCGCCGCCGTTTTCGAGCTGCGGGGCGTAGATGACACGGTCGGTGCCGCCCTGCGCGTCGGGCTGCTCGGTGTCGATGCCCCACAGGTTGGCCAGACGCTCGTTGAATGCGGTGCACATGGCCTCGGTCTCGCGCGAATTCTCGTTATCGACAATCACGATGCGCCAGGGCGTTGCCGTGAGCTCGGTCATGGAGTCGAACAAGTTGGCCAGGAGCTCCTGGCGCTTGTACGTGACGACAACGATGGCGAGCTTATCGATGGGAGCGGGAAGGGTTGAAGGCATGGGGCAATATATCCTTTCACGCGCGGCGGGCGAGCGCTGCGCGGAAGCTATCGAATACGTCCTTGGGACTGTCCTATTGTAAAGGCTCACCGCACCTTGTCGGCAAGCTTTGAATAAAACGCAGGAACCTGCCACGGGTATAGCAGCTTTGGCGTCTGACGGCAGCGTGTCTATTGCCGTTTGAGCTTGCGAACGATAAGGCTTCTAGCTGCATCGATGATGAGGAGCGCCAGAGCAAAGACGATGCTAATGATGGTACCCGTGATGATACATATAGCTGCCGGGCTGTTTTCGCTGACCAGTATGTTTGCAAGCAACGTATTGAAGACGGGACGCCACAGGCTACTGGTGAGCGACTGCATCACATAGAAACCGAGCGTGGCGGTCGATAAGGTGACAATGACGCCTGCAGTCCGCGGATTGCCTGACGCACTGCGTCGGGTTGCCGCAAAGAGCAGGGAGGCGGCAGCGAGGGCAAACGAGATCAACGAGGTCGATTTGTAGGAGAGGACTGCCATCGCCGTGAGGTTGCCGGTGAAGGAGAGTGCTTCTTCCAGGATGGTGGCGAGCGCCAAAACCGCTGTGAGTGACCGCATGCCCAAGGCGCCCGCCCTGTCCGAATCCATGGCGTCGGTAACGTCGCGGAGCAGCCCGCCGATCAAAAACGCGATTACGTACGTGGCAGCGCTCATGAGCTTTTGGAGCCAAGAAAACTCGCCGGCGCTTGTCGTGCTCATGGCGGCTAAATACCCGTTAACAACAAATGCGAGGATGCCAACGGCGATGACCGTCGTCGTGTAGCTCTTCTGGGAGAGTCGACACTTAGCCAGTCCAAACCATGGCGCCATGAAGACCGTGGCGGCATAGACCCAGATAAACTCAAGGCCTAGCGTGTACCAGCAGTGCGTGTTGAGGGTAACATCGGGAATGGGGGAGACGACCGTGGACCACGCGAGCGCCACGACGCAATAAAACGCAGTGGGCATAACGACCTTGCCTAGGCGCTGCGCCGTTCGCTGCATTTGCAACTTCCACGTTGCCCCACCGTCCCAAGCACGCGCGGCCGAAGCGATGAGAAAATAGCCCGAGATCATAAAGAAGGCCTCGTTGGCCCAGCAGCCTAGCAAGTTAATAAAACCAAGCACGCCGGAATAGGGGAACATCGCAAGTGGGGCATATTCCACGGCGTCGACACAGGTTGCCTGGAAGGTCCACTGAAAGGTGTGGAACACCGCGATACCGGCGACTGCGACCAAGCGCAAGGCCTCGATGGATATGTTGCGTGCGGCTTTGGGCTGCATGACGTCCTTTCGTATCGGTTTGCCTCTGCGAGCTCCATAGATTATATAAACGCCCGCTGGCGCGCTGACCCTTTGATACCATGAAACGACAGGTATTTCCTAAGGAGCACATTTGTCTACTAACGCCTCTGGCAGCCCTGTTCTGTCGCTGCTTATTCCCATTTACAATGTTCAGCGCTACCTGCGCGAGTGCCTCGATTCCGCCCTGGCGCAGACGCTCAAGGATATTGAGATCATCTGCATTAACGACGGGTCGACCGACAACTCGCCGGCGATTATCCGCGAGTATATGGAGAGCGATGGGCGCGTCAAGATGATCGACAAGGCCAACAGCGGCTACGGCGACTCGATGAACCACGGTCTGGAGATGGCGCGTGGCAAGTACGTTGGCATCTTGGAGTCCGATGACTTTATGGCGCCCGACGCACTCGAAAAGCTTGTCTCGGCCGCCGATAGCAATAATGCCGACTTTGCGAAGGCGAACTTTGATTTCTACTGGTCTAAGCCCGAGGAGCGCCGTTCGCTGCACGAGATGTTTAAGGCAAGGGATTGTGGCAAACCGGTGCATCCCAGCAATACGACGCAGTTCTTTAAGCAAAAACCGTCGATTTGGTCGGCCGTGTACCGTCGTGATTTTCTTGAGCGCAACGGCATTACGTTCTTGCCGACTCCGGGGGCATCCTTTCAGGACACGTCATTTGCCTTTAAGGTGATCGCGTGCGCCGATAAGGCTGTTTACCTGTACGATGCCGTGTTGTCGTATCGCCAGGACAACGAGAATTCCTCGGTCAATTCTTCGGCTAAGGTCTTTTGCGTCAATACCGAGTATGCCGAGATTGAGCGTTGGATTCGAGAGGATTATGCCCGCGACCACGCAAGTGATGACGTCGCGCGCATGCTCAAGTTCAACCAACTCATTAAGTACGATTCGTATATGTGGAACTACGTGCGCTTGGCGCCTAAGTTCTATAAGGAGTTCCTGGTTCAGATGGCCAAGGAGTTCCAAGCGGCCTTGGACGCGGGGGAGTTTTCGCTTGACGACCTCAAGCCGTGGAAGCGCGCAAATCTCGCTGCCATCCTCAAAGATCCTGAGGGCTGGGTTGACGAGCATCCGAGTTTTGCGACGGATGGTGCCTTGGGGCGTGCTAAGTATTACGCCTCGGTTGGAGGCCCAGGCGTGGTTGCTGCCTTCCTCATCGAATCGCTGAGGGGGTAGGTCGACATGGGAGAGACTTTGACCCCCAAAGCGACCATTGTCGTCCCCGTTTACAACTCTGCGCGCTCCATTCAGCGATGCCTCGATTCGCTGTTGGCTCAGTCCGAGCGCTCGATTCAGGTTGTCTGCGTCAACGACGGTTCGACTGATGATTCGTTGAGCGTGTTGCGCCAGATCGCGCAGGCCGACGATCGCGTACTGGTGATTGATCAGGAAAACGCGGGCGTCTCGTGTGCTCGAAATGCCGGTATCGATGCCGCCGAGGGCGAGACCGTCTTTTTTGTTGACGCCGACGATTACATCGATACGCAGACGGTCGAGCGCGTGCTGCATGCCATGGAGTCATCAGATGCCGAGGCCGCCGTTTTTGGCGGCGTCTGTGAACCTGCCGATGCTGCTCCCAAACGCGTCCAGCAACTCATGAGCCCCAAAGCTGGTACCTTCGGCGCCCGTGATCCCCAACTGCTGTTTCATTCGAATGCGCAGCCCTATGCCTGCCGTGCGGCTTTTTCGCGCGAGCTGCTCAATCGCGAAGGCATTCGCTTCGCCCCCGGTTTGGCTTTGGGCGAGGACGTCGTCTTCCAATTTGCGGCTTATGCGCTTGCCCGCAAGACCGTCGTCATGCCGGACAAGTTCTACCACTACGTGATGGAGAGCGAATCGGCGACGCACGAGTTCAACAGTGCCGAGGCTCGTGCCAAAAAGCTTGACGCCCACATGAGGATGCTCGAGGAGGTCTTGGAGGGCTGGGCGGCCTACGGTCTTTTGGACCTGTGTCCCGGCGAGCTGATAACTTGGTTTTTGGACCTCATTGTGTTCGACCTGGCGCGCTTGGATGCCGATGACTTCCATCGCGTGGCGGTTCGCGTCAACATGGACCTCACGACGTTTTTGGGAACGGAGTGGACGGATATGCCTGCTAAGGGCGCCGTTTGCCGTGTTGCCCACAAGTTCGTTGCGACGACCTCGGGCGTTTCGATGGCAGACGCCACGCTGTTCTATCTTTCGACTCGCGGTCTCAAAGCCTGCCTGGAGCGCTTTCTTTAATTCCAAGCGCTGCCGCCCGCCGCAACTCGG
This sequence comes from uncultured Collinsella sp., assembly GCA_902494945.1. Lineage (GTDB taxonomy): Bacteria > Actinomycetota > Coriobacteriia > Coriobacteriales > Coriobacteriaceae > Collinsella. The sequence continues at coordinate 1,780 of CABUVF010000134.1, read as the reverse complement.
CTGCTAAAATAACCCTGTTACACGCTATTCAACAGGAGGTTCTCTTGCAGAACTCTGATACCCCTAAAGTTTCGCTGCTTGTTCCCATCTGCAATGTTGAGCGCTACCTGCGCGAGTGCCTCGATTCCGCCGTGGCGCAGACGCTCAAGGACATCGAGATCATCTGTATCAACGACGGCTCCACCGATAGCTCGCCGGATATCATCCGCGAGTACATGGAGCGCGACTCTCGTGTAAAGATGATCGACAAAGCCAACAGCGGCTACGGCGACTCGATGAACCGCGGCCTGGAGATGGCGCGCGGTGAGTACGTGGGCATCCTTGAGTCTGACGACTTTATGTTTGAGGATTCGCTCCAAAAGCTGGTCGCCAAGGCCGATGCTGAACATGCCGATGTGGTAAAGGGCGACTTTTACCTGTATTGGTCCGCGCCCAGCGAACGCCGTGAGCTGTTTGGGATCATCGACGAGCATATGACGGGCGCCGCTTATCGCCCCGTCGATCGCCCGGGCATCTTCTACCGCAAACCTTCCATTTGGTCGGCTATCTATCGGCGCGAGTTCCTCAACGATAATCAGATTCGGTTCCTTCCCACGCCGGGTGCCTCGTATCAGGACGCAGGCTTTAACTTTAAGGTTTGGGCTTGCGCCGAGCGTGCCGCGTTTATTGCGGACCCCGTTTTGTGCTATCGCCAGGATAACGAGAAGAGCTCCGTTAATTCGCCCAACAAGGTGTTTTGCGTGTGCGACGAATATGCCGAGATGCAGCGCTTTTTGGATGAACGCCCCGAGTGCAAGACTCAGCTTCAGGGTATTTTAATGCGTATGAAGGTCGATACGTACCGTTGGAATGATGAGCGCCTGGTCGATGAGCTGCGCGAGCAGTTTTGGGAGAAGGCTTCACCCGAGCTCAAGGCCGACTGGGATGCCGGTCGCTTTGACCTGTCGCTCTTCGATCCGCGTGGCGAGACCGATTTGCGCCTGATGGTCTAATCGCCCCGCGCCTATATCGATTCGCGTTTTGACTTTAAGAAGCCGGGCAAGCTCAATACGTTTAAGCATTACTTTAAGATCGGCGGCCTGCCACTGGTCTGGCGTGTGCTGACGTATCAGCGCGCCTACGGCGACAACCCGCACCCCGATGACGTTCCGGCCGCACAGTAGGAGCGAGTGACTATGGCTACCCCCAAGATTTCCGTTGTCGTTCCCATCTATAACGTGGAGGAGTGCCTGGCCTGGTGCCTGGACTCCCTGCTTGCGCAGGACATGCCCGATTGGGAAGGCGTGCTGGTCAACGATGGTTCGCCGGATGGCTCGCGCGATATTGCGGCTGCCTATTGCGAAAAGGACGCGCGCTTTACGCTGGTCGATAAGGAGAACGGCGGTCTGTCGAGCGCGCGTAATGCAGGCATCGCTGCGTCCACGGCGCCTATCGTTGCGTTTTTGGATTCCGACGATCGGTTTACGCCCGATGCGTGCCGTGTGATCGTCGGCGCCTTTGAGCGTGAGGGCTGCGACGTTTTGACCTTTGGCGCGAATCCGTATCCTCTGGAGGCGGGGTATCCGTGGCTTAACTATGTGCTGAGCCCGCGCGATGTGTCGTTTGAAGGCTATAGCTCTGGCCTGCTGTTTAGGGAAGCGTCTCGCCCCTTTGCATGGCGCACCGCCTGCAAACGTGAGTTTTTGCTGGGCAACGGGATCGTGTTCGACGAAACCGTCAAGTATGGCGAGGACCAGGTCTTCGATTTTGCCGTGTACGGTCGTTCGCGCAAGACCGCGCT
>CABUVF010000133.1 GCA_902494945.1 uncultured Collinsella sp. | reverse complement strand
TCGTCAGACGTGTTGTTGTTCAGGTCGCCGATCGTAGAGCTGGAACCGTCGGAAAGACCCATGGTGTTGGGACCCTTGGGATCCTTGCCGGCATCGACGCGCTCCATCATTTCCTTGAGCTCGTCCTCGTAGACAAAGACGTAGCTCACACCGTCGATCATGGTGCTGTCGTCGGCGTACGAGGGCAGGTTGGCCGAGTAGATTCCGTCGACATCCATACCGCGCATGGCATTGACCGTAGCCACGATATCCTGAACGCTCATATCGGTTACGAGCATATCGGACAGCGAATTAACCAGGCCAAAGATCTTCGTGGCATCGAAGTTATTGAGAATCTGGTTGGCAAGGGCGCCAAGCACCTGACGCTGGTGGCGCATGCGCGTGTAATCGCCGTCGGCATAGGTGTAGCGGCAGCGGGCATAGGTAAGGGCGGTGGCACCGTCCATATGCTGCTGGCCAGCGGTAATCTTAATATCCAGGTGCTCGGGGTCGTCAACATCATCGGTTGCGTTAATGTCGATACCGCCAACCGAATCAATCAGCGCCTGCATACCGTCGAAGCTGACCTCGGCATAGTGGGAAATCTGAACACCGCACAGCTCGTTGACCGCCTCGACCATGGCCTCGGCGCCGCCAACGGTATGGCAGGCGTTGATCTTCATGGTCTCGCCCTTGTACACGACCTTGGTGTCGCGCGGAACGGAAATGAGCGTCGCCTGCTTTTGCGTGGGGTCGATGCGTGCCAGGATAATCGAGTCGGCACGATACGTATCCTCGCCCGGACGGCCGTCGGTGCCAAGAAGCAGCACGTAGAACGGATCCTTTGCCTCATCGGTGTCAACCAGAACCCGACGCAGATTGTCGGTAATGACATTAGAATCGCCGAGCTTGCCCATAATGGTGGCAAACCACAGGCCGGCAGCGGTAGTGGCGCTCAGTAGCACGCCAAGCACGACAATGAGCGCGACGTGGCGAATCGTGTGGCTACGACGACGTTGGCGAGCTCGCTCGGAATAACGAGCCACGTTATCGCGACTGTAGATCTTGGCCTGCGCACCAGTTGAGGGTCTTCGGGCGGCGGTATCCGCGAGGGGCTTTTTATTAAACATAGGCAACCTGTATTAGTAGATGACGGGATCGGAGACGGTAGCATGCTCGACATGCGCGCCGAGCGCCTGCAGCTTTTCGACAAACCGCTCGTAGCCGCGCTTGATGTGATGGATGGCCGAAACCTCGGTCGTCCCGTCGGCGATCAAGCCCGCTACGACGAGGGCCGCTCCGCCACGCAGATCGGGCGAGGTAACCTGTGCGCCCGAGAAGCCCTTGACGCCATGAATCATGGCATGATGGCTCTCGATACGAATGTCGGCACCCATGCGCACCAGCTCAGAGGCAAACATAAAGCGATTCTCGAAGATGTTCTCGGTAATAACGGAGCTGCCGTCGGAGAGGGCGGAGAGCACCATAATCTGCGCCTGCATGTCGGTCGGGAAGCCGGGGAACGGAAGCGTCTGGATGTCGACCGGCTTGAGATGCTCAGCACGGTTCACATGGACGCCATCCTCGACGCGCTCGCAGTCGATACCCATGAGCTCCATCTTCTTGAGCACCATGCCCAAGTGAATGGGACAAAAGCCCGTGACATCGACACCGCGATCGTCTGCCATCAACGCACCGGCGACGATAAAGGTACCGGCCTCGATGCGGTCACCCACTACGCGATGGGTAACAGGATGCAGCTCTTCCACGCCCTCGATGGTCACGACAGGCGTACCGGCGCCAACAATCTTGGCGCCCATTTCGTTGAGCATGTTGGCGAGATCGACGATCTCGGGCTCGCGGGCGGCATTGTCGATAACCGTGGTGCCCTGCGCGCGCACGGAGGCCATGATGAGGTTCTCGGTCGCACCGACGCTGGCGAACTCGAGCGTGACGGTGGTGCCGCGCAGGCCCTGAGGCGCGCTGGCGTTGATATAGCCGTGGGCGGTATCAAACTCGACGCCCAGGGCCTCAAGACCAAGAATGTGCATATCGATCTTGCGAGCACCCAGGTTGCAGCCGCCCGGCATGGCGATCTTGGCGCGATGGAAGCGACCCAGCAGGGGCCCCATGACGGCGGTGGAAGCACGCATCTTGGCAACGAGCTCGTAGGGGGCCTCCCAAGAATCGACCTGAGAGGTATCAATCTCGAGCGTATGCTCGTCAAGGACATCGATTGTGGCGCCCATACCCTTGAGCACCTTGCCCATCACGTGGACATCGGAAATATCGGGCACGTTCTGCAGCGTCGTCTTGCCCGGCGCCAGAAGCGTTGCCGCCATGAGTTTGAGCGCGGAGTTCTTAGCACCCGAGACGGGCACGGAGCCTCCGATGGCGTGGCCACCCTCAACGCGGATAATATCCAAGGTCTACCCTTTCAAAAAGCATGCCCGGGATGGCTGGGCCATCCCGGGCATGATGTGTTCGCAAATGGTCGAACGCTAAATCGTTTGACTATTGGGCAAGCTTGAGCTTACACCATGCGATTTCATTATAGAGGTAGGCGCGGCGTGCATCATCCTCCGACAAATTACCCAGCTTCTCTTCAAAACCTTGAATATCAGCTTTAAGCTTGTCGGCATCGACGGTCGCCAAATCGCAAGCGCGCTCGGCGAGAACGGTCACGACATCGTCCGCAACCTGGGCATAGCCGCCGGCCACGGCAAACGTGTGGTCGACAGTGCCCATGGCCTTATCGGAAACGCGAACGTAACCGCGGTCGATCGTGCAGATCTCGCTGGAGTGAGCAGGCAGAACGCCAAACTCGCCATCCGTGGACGGAATCGACACAAACGCAGCGTCGCCCTCATAGGCGCAGCTCACGGGGCACACGATGCGGATACGCATAACCTACTTCTCCCCCATCTTGCGGGCGCGCTCGCGCACGTCCTCAATCGTGGAAGCATAGCGGAAAGCCTGCTCGGGCAGGTCATCGGCCTTGCCGTCGACAATCTCGGCGAAAGAGCGGACGGTATCCTCGACGCGGACGTAGACACCGGGGTTACCGGTGAACTTCTCGGCGACGTGGAAGGACTGCGAGAGGAACTGCTGAATCTTACGGGCACGGTTGACCGTAAGGCGCTGCTCCTCGGACAGCTCGTCCATACCCAGAATGGCGATGATGTCCTGAAGGTCGGAGTACTCCTGCAGGAGCTCCTGGACCTTGACGGCGACACGGTAGTGCTCCTCGCCGACGATCGAGGGATCGAGAGCGTCGGAGGAAGACGCGAGCGGGTCGATAGCCGGGAACAGGCCGAGCGACGAAATGCTACGCGAAAGAACCGTGGTGGCGTCGAGGTGCGTAAACGTCGTGGCAGGCGCCGGGTCGGTCAGGTCGTCTGCGGGGACGTAGACAGCCTGGACGGAGGTAATGGAGCCCGTCTTGGTCGAGGTAATGCGCTCCTGGAGGTCGCCCATCTCGGTAGCCAGCGTAGGCTGGTAACCAACGGCGGACGGCATACGGCCCAGCAGTGCGGAAACCTCGGAACCTGCCTGGGAGAAGCGGAAGATGTTGTCGATGAACAGCAGAACGTCCTGGCCACGATCACGGAAATACTCAGCGGTAGTAAGGCCGGCCAGACCGATGCGCAGACGCGCTCCGGGCGGCTCGTTCATCTGACCATAGACCAAGCAGGTCTTGTCGATAACGCCCGACTCGCTCATCTCGAGGAACAGGTCGGTGCCCTCGCGGGTACGCTCGCCGACGCCGGTGAACACCGAGGTGCCGCCGTGCTCCTGGGCGAGGTTGTTGATGAGCTCCTGAATCAGAACGGTCTTGCCGACGCCGGCGCCGCCGAACAGGCCCGTCTTGCCGCCACGGATGTAGGGCTCGAGCAGGTCAACGGCCTTGATGCCGGTCTCGAAGATCTCGGTCTTGGTGGTGAGCTCGTCAAAGCGGGGCGCTGCATGGTGGATGGGGTAGAACTCCTCCACCTCGGGCATGGGCTTGCCGTCGACGGGCTTGCCCATGACGTTCCAAATGCGACCGAGCGTCTTGGGGCCAACGGGCATCTTCATGGGCTCACCGGTATCGGTGGCGATGAGGCCGCGCTGCAGGCCGTCGGTCGAGGACATGGCGACCGTGCGGACGACGCCGCCCGGAAGCTGGCTCTCGACCTCGAGGATCGTGCTCAGATGACCGATCGGGGTCTCGGCCTCGACCGTGAGCGCGTTGTAGATCGGGGGCACCGCGCCGTCAAACTTGACGTCGACGACAGGGCCGATGATTCGCACGATGCGACCATCACCGGCAGTCGTCTTCTTGGTGGCTTCCTCGACCGCAAGCTTTACGGTGTTATTAGCCATTACTGTTCCTCCAATGCTGAGGCTCCGCCGACGATCTCGTTGATCTCGGTCGTGATCGAAGCCTGGCGCACGCGACTATACGTGCGGGTAAGGGTCGAGATGATCGCGGTGGCGTTTTCCGTCGCGGAGTGCATGGCCTTGCGGCGTGCACCCTGCTCGGCAGCCGCCGAATCGATCAGGGCCTGGTAGATGACCGTCAGAATATAAGACGGCACAAGCTTGCCGAGAACATGCTCGGGAGAGGGCACGAACTCGAACGTGGACGAGATGCGCTTAGGGGCGTCGGTCTCGTTCTTACGCGGACCGTGGGCCATAGCGATCATCTCGGGGTCGAGCGGCAACAGATGCTCGACGCGAAGCTCCTGATCCACGCGGTTCTTGGCGTGGTGGTAGACAAGCTCGACACGGTCAAGCTCACCGGCACGATACGCATCGCAGATATGAGAGGAAATCATGCGGGCCTGATTGAAATCGGGCTCAGAGGAGTTGCCCTCAAAGTGCATGACAACGTTTGCGCGGTCACGGAAATACGTGGCCGGCTTACGCCCGCACGCGATGATCTCACACTCGATGCCGTCGTTCGCCCAAGAAGCGGCGAGCTTTTCGGCCGTGCGCTCCACCGTCGTATTGAAACCGCCGGCAAGGCCGCGGTCCGAGGCAATAACGACAATCAGGCCATGCTTGACGCTCTCATGCTTCTGCAGCATGGGATCGGTGCCCGAACAGGAGGCGTCGCCGGCGACCGTCAACATGACGTCGGTCAGCGCCTCCTTATAGGGCTCGGCCTGCTTGGAGCGATCGAGGGCACGACGGATCTTGGCCGTAGAGACCATCTCCATCGTGCGCGTGATCTGCTTGGTCGTGGTAACCGAGGAGATTCGCTTCTTAATGTCGCGAAGGTTGGCCATGGGGCTTAGTTCTCCTCTGATCCAGAAACATCCGAATGGTGCTTGGCCATGAACTGCTGCTTGAAGTCGCCGATGACGCGCAAGAGCTCAGCCTTGGTGTCATCATCGATCTTCTTGGCGCGAACCTTGTCGAGCAGCGAGCCAAAGCCATTGTCCATGTACTCGATGAGCTCGGCACGGAAGGGCAGCACGTCGGCGATCTCCAGGTCATCCAGGAAGCCCTCGTTGCCAGCGAACAGCGTAACGATCTGCTCGCCAACCTCAAACGGCTTGTAACGCGGCTGCTTCAGGAGCTCGGTCATGCGAGCACCATGGGTCAGCTGCTTCTGAGTAGCCTCGTCGAGGTCGGAGCCGAACTGCGTAAAGCCAGCGAGCTCCTGGTACGAAGCGAGGTCCAGACGGAGGTTGCCGGCGACCTGCTTCATGGCCTTGGTCTGCGCATCGCCACCGACGCGGGACACGGAGATGCCCACGTCGACTGCCGGGCGCTGACCCTGGAAGAAGAGCTCGGACTGCAGGTAGATCTGACCATCGGTAATGGAAATGACGTTGGTCGGAATGTAGGCCGAGACGTCGCCGTCCTGGGTCTCGATGATCGG
>CABUVF010000132.1 GCA_902494945.1 uncultured Collinsella sp. | reverse complement strand
GGCATTTCGATCGCCGATCCTGAACGCTTGGTGGCCGAGGGCTATGACTTGGAAAAGATCGGTGCCGCAATCGTCGAGGACTACTCGACGCAGGTGCTCGATGACGGCTTTTTCCATGCCGACCCGCATGCGGGAAACATTATTCTCAAGGACGGCATCGTTTACTTTATCGACTTGGGCATGGTCGGACGCATGTCGAGTCACGATCGCGGTATCGTCAAGGACATGATTTTCGCCGTGGCCGAGGGTGACGTGCCCAAGCTCAAGGATTCGCTCATGCGCTTCGCCGTGACGCGTGGCGACTCGGCTGAGCTCGATCATTCGGCCTTTTTGTCCGATTTGGACTTTATCGTGGCTGACTTTGCGGGCCTTGACCTGAAGGATCTGGATATCGGCGAGTTTTTGACCTCGCTGTTAAACCTGGCGCGCAAAAACGACGTTGAGCTGCCGAGCGTGGTAACGATGTTTGCCCGCGGCATGGTGACGCTCGAGGGCCTGCTGACTGAGTATATGCCCAACGTCAACATGATCCAGATAATCCAGACGCATATCAAAAACGAGAAGAGCACCTATGCGCGCGTGCGTGATATGGGACGCGATCTTGCCGCGAGCAGCTATCGCGCGGCAAAAGGCTCGCTCGAGGCGGCCGAGTATCTGGGCTTGGCTTCGCGTATGCTCACGCGCGGCCAGCTTAAGGTGAACACGCAGATCATGAGCAGCGATAAGGCGCTGCGACAGCTGGGTGGGATTATCGACCGCATGTCGATGGCTATCGTTATCGCCGGTCTGTTTATCGGTTCGTCGGTGGTGTACTACGCGCGCATCGAGCCGGTTGTGTTTGGTATCCCGGTCATTGGCTTTATGGGCTACGTGAGCGCGCTGGTGCTGGCGCTTATGCTGGGCCGCAATATCTGGCTCAACAGTCACGGCGGCAAGCACTAGAGGCTGCGACCGTCACCGCATTTTCCTATCGCAAACAATAGTTTTTACCTTGGGCTTCGCCTGCGTGCGAGGCCCTTTTGCGTGCTACCATATCGACGGTAATAATCGATGGTCTAGATGGTGGTGCGGAGACGCACGAATGCGCGGTTTTCCTGCGCGTTTGGGAGAATCGGGGTGCAAGTCCCCAGCTGTACCAGTAACCGTAATTCCTCTTGGCTCGGGATGTTCGCGTCGCAGATCGGACGACGTGCCCGAGTCGTTAAGGTTAAGTCGGATCGCCTCCCATCTTGCATGCGGCTGCGGCGTATGCCGCCGGTGTGCATAGGGCTCTGGAGGGAAGGGGGACCCCGATGGGGGAACTCGAGCGCAACATGCGCGATGACGTGGGGCAGCCTCAAGGCAACGCTCCAAGTACAGACAGTAGGAGACAAATGGATATGCTTGTGGACGAGCGCCAGCGCGTCTCGCATCGCCGAGGCGCAATTGCGCGCGGCGTAGCCAAGCGCGGCCTGGTGGCATTCCTGGCCTTCGCGATGGCCTTTGGCACCACGCCGGCTCAGCTGTGGGCCGAGGGCGCCGAGGGCATTGCCGAGGCTGTGGCTCAGGCTGCGACGCCGGACGAGGGTGCAGCGCTTGCGGGCGGTGCCGCCGACGGTGTCGTTTCTGAAACCGGCTCTAACGCGAGCGATGCGTCGGTTAACGATGGCGCTTCGGCGAATGTCGCAGATAGCAACGGCGTAGCGTCGGACGATTCTGCCGCAGTCGAGGCTCCTACTGCTTCGCCGGATTCATCCGAACAGAACGTCAAAAGTGTTGTAGCCGCTTCCGATGAGGCTGAATCTCAGCCTACCGAAGCCGCAAGCCAAGAGGTCGCGGCCACGTGCTCCGTCGTCGGCACCGACGCCAAGGGCGCCCAGCAGACCTGGGCCGCCGCGCAGCAGATCGCTCTGAAGGAGGGCTCGACCGCGGCCGACCTCTCCGAGCAGCTCTTCAGGCAGGCCGGCCTCAAGGCCGACTACGACCCCAACGGCTCCTGGGGCTGGGCGCTCAACTCGATCACGTCGCCCTTCGACGCGGGCCGCACGCTCGCCTACGACCCGGCGACCGGCGCGTACTGGCAGCTGTTCGTCAACGGCAGCGCCTCCGCGGTCGGCGCGGGCGGCTACACGCTCAAGGACGGCGACTCCGTCGTCTGGTACTACTCGAAGTACGGCGACCCCGCACCCGCCAATCAGATTTCCGTTAGCTGCACCGTTATCGGCCAGGACACCTCGGGTGCTCAGCAGACATGGGCGCAGCCCACGACAGCTTTGGTGGAAGAGGGCGCGACCGCTGCTGATCTTTCCGAGCAGGCCTTTAAAAAGGCCGGCATTGGCGCCAAAACGGGGAAAGGCACGTACGGCTGGTATCTCGAGTCGCTGACTTCACCGTTCAACAAGACCGTGACGCTTTCGAGCGAGAAAGTTAACGAAAACACTTGGAAATTCTGGCAGTTCTTCGTTAACGGTCAGGCGGCCAATGTCGGCGCGGGCAATTACACACTCAAGGCCGGGGACAAGGTTACCTGGGTCTATGGCTTTGATGGAACCATGCCCGGCCAGGTTTCCGTTTCAATGGAGATCATCGGTAAGAAGGATGAGAAGGCGCAGCGCTGGACCGATCCTTCGACGCAGGTGTTTGTCGAGGGCACGACGATCAAGGACGCTTCCGCTGCCTACTTCGATGCCATTGGCATTGAGTCCAAGATGTACGACCAATTTGGTTATTGGGGTGTTCATAGTCTTGTCTCCCCGCTTGATGGCACCGAGCTGTCGGGTGCATGGTCGTTCTTTGTCAACGGCGTTCCCGGGCCTCAGCTCGATAGCGATTACGTGCTCAAGTCGGGCGACAAAATCGTCTGGGCTTACGCCCCTGGCGACACCGTTCCTAATCCCGATGAAGTCGTAGTCGATCCGAGCGCTTCGCGCCCGATCGATTGGAAAGCCGACTGGAGTGGCAATTCCAATGCGGTGGTCAAGAACGTGTCCACACCTACGGGCGCGCTGGTAAGCTCTTGGACGTTCGATTGGAGGGCCTACTCGGGCGCCACGTATCCCAATGCGAGCGAGCCTATTGTCGTGAACGGCAACGTTTACCTTGCCGTGAACAAGCGTTTGCTTAAGATCGACGCCGAGTCGGGCAAGGTGCTTGCCGAGTCGAACCTTCGGACTGCGATTGGCTACACCACGCGTCCGATTTATACGAAAGGCTTGGTCATCGTCCCGCTTGACGGCGGTGCGGTCCAGGCTCTGACGGCCGATACGCTGACGACGGTTTGGGTCACTGACTCTGTGAGCAAATCTGCCCAGTCAAATTCCCAGTTGACGGTCGATGGCAACTATCTCTACGTTGGCACCGTTGATGTCGACTATGGAACGAGTACGTACAATAACGGTCATCTGATGCGTATTAATATACTGACCGGCGCTGTTTCTTGGCAGCATGTTAATGCTGATGAGGGCTACTACTGGACGAGCGCTACAGTGGGCGACGGCTATATTCTGGTTCCGACGAGTGCAGGTACCGTTGAGATGCTGAGCAAGTCGACGGGTGATGTGCTCGGCAGCGTTTCGGTTGGTGCCATCGTCAACTCCGGCTGTGTACTGTCCAAAGACGGCAAGCATGCCTATGTGATCTCGCGTGACGGCAAGCTCCACGTGCTGGCACTGTCGGACGCAAACGCAAGGGCCTCTTCGCGCATTTCCGAAGAACGCGTCATCGATCTTGGTCTTACGGGTTGTGCCTGCATGCCCACGCTGTATGGCAATAAGCTGATTGTCGGTGGCGAGGTTTCTGGCGGTTCGGCGCTGGCGATTGTCGACCTTGATAATGACTTTGCTACGACGTTGGTTTCGTCTGCCGATGGCTCCGTGCTTCCTGCCGGTGGCATCAAGGGCGCACCGCTCGTGAGTGTCCAGGCGGATGACACGTACGTTTATTTCACTGTCAACTATGGTGCGACTTCCGACTATGTGAACTACACCTCGGGCGGTGGCGTGTATCGCTACAAGATGGGTGACGCACAGGCGACCGGTGCGTTTAGCGCAGCGGGACACAACAATTACTGTGACTCGCCGATTGTCTGCGATGCCAAGGGTAGCCTCTACTACATCAACGATTCCGGCACGCTTTTCAAGCTGAGTGGTGGCGTTAAGGTCTCGTTTGAGACTGGCGAGGGTTCTAAGGTCGACTTCCAGACTACGGCCGACGGCAAGCTGGTCAAGCCGGCCGATCCGACGCGCGATGGCTACACTTTCGGCGGTTGGTTCACCGATGAGGCTTGCACGCAGGCGTATGACTTCAGTACGCCGGTGACGGCCGATCTGACGCTGTATGCCAAGTGGACCAAGAATGCCGTTAACCCTGGCGGCAATGGCGGTTCTGGCACTAATGGTGGCAACGGTGGCGCTGGCAACGGTTCCGGCGCTGGCGCTGGCACTGGCACTGGCACTGGCACTGGCACGGGTTCCGGCTCCGGCACGAAGGGCCAGCAGGCCGGCGGCGCTATCGCCCCGGGTCATAAGCCGACGACCAAGACGACGGTGTCGACCAAGACCGAGACCAAGGACAACAAGTCCGACAAGAAGGACACCGATAAGTCCGATAAGAAGGACGAGAAGAAGTCTGACAAGAAGTCTGACAAGAAGGACAACAAGTCCGACAAGAAGTCCGATTCCAAGTCCGATACGGGTGCTGCTTCCACGACCACTGCTAAGAAGTCCTCTAGTGCCTCCGAGCAGGAGACTGGCACCAACCCGCTCGCCATTGTTGGCGTTGCCGCCGGCGTCATCGGTCTCGCCATCGTCGGCGTGTTCGTGTTCACCAAACGTCGGTAGGTGAGGGCTGTGTCCAATAAATCCAAGGACGCTGACCCCAAGCAACCAGATTCCTCGTTCATTCAGTTCGACGATGCAAAGCAACAGGGCGCCGCTTCGGCGGCGTCCGCCCCTCGTCGCAAGACGCTCCTCGGCGTCCTGACTGCCGCGTGCACCATTCTGATCGTCGTCTCGCTGGGTTTCGTCCATCCTTCCGAGAGCGGTGCCTGGTCCATCGACTGGATCATTCAGACCGTGACGGGGGAGAGCGTCGTAACCAAGGACACCAAGGTGTCTGGCTCGACTACGACTTCGGGCGAGGCCAGTTCCAAGGATTCTAAGTCATCGAATGACGCAAAAGATGAGTCCAAGCATTCTGATGAGTCCAAGTCCAAGGACGATTCCGAGTCTTCAAACAAGGAATCGGACAAGAACTCGGATAACAAGAAGTCCGAGGACCAGGACGGCAAGAAGTCTGGCGATAAATCCGCTGCCCAAAATACGGGAGTCGGTGATACTTCCAATGCGTCTGGCGGTGGCCAGTCGTCTGATGGAGCCTCATCCTCTAATGGAGGAAACGCCTCCTCGGGCGGCCAGAGCGGCTCGCAGGAGTCCAGCTACGTAACAGTGACGGTTTCGGTCACATCGAGCGCTGTGGGCAATCCTGTGTCTTCTGGTGGCACCTTTACCTTTAACGAAGGCGCTACCGTCTACGATGCCCTGTGCGCGCTGGGCCTTTCTGTCAACGCACATGGCTCGTCGTACGGCACGTATGTCTCCGCGATTGGTGGTTTGGCCGAGAAACAGTACGGCGGTACGAGCGGCTGGATGTACTCCGTCAACGGCACAACGCCCATGACGGCCTGCAGCAACTACGTTCTCTCCAACGGCGACAACGTGGTCTGGTATTACGTTACAGGCTAGAGGCCTCGACATAGCGCGCCAGACGGGCGGTTCGGACAAACATCCGGGCCGCCCGTTTTTCATGCGAATGGGATTGGGTCGCCGGGTCTCTCGGCAAACAAAAAACCGGTTGGAATGGGAATTCCAACCGGTTATACATTCAAGCAAATAGCGAATCGACTACGACCGTGCGCCCTCGAGGAAGAAGCGGCGGCTGAAGTAGTTGTACCAGGTGACGAGGAACGTGGCGATGGCCTTCATGGCCTGGTAGCCGATGCTCAAAAACGTGACGCCCACAAACAT
>CABUVF010000131.1 GCA_902494945.1 uncultured Collinsella sp. | reverse complement strand
TAGTCGACCTCTTCGAACGGCATCTGCTCCACCGGCGCGCCCGTGATGATCAGGCCGTCGTAGTGGATGTCGCGGATGTCGTCGAACGTGCGGTAGAACGTCTCCAGGTGGCCGGCGCTTACGTGCGTGGCCTCGTGCGTCTTGGTGCGCAGCAGGTCCACCTCCACCTGCAGCGGCGTGTTGGAGAGCTTGCGCATGATCTGTGTCTCGGTGGCGATCTTGGTGGGCATGAGGTTGAGGATGAGCACGCGCAGCGGACGGATGTCCTGGTGCAGCGCGCGGTACTCGGTCATGACAAAGATGTTCTCGCTCTCGAGCTGCGCGGCGGCAGGGAGGGCGTCGGGGATGCGAATGGGCATGGATGCTCCTTACGAGTCAGTTGCAGCTATGGTACAACGACCGGCCCCGCCCGCGCGAGTACATCGCCCGGCGCTGCCGTCAGCGGCCCAAATCACTCCAAAAGTAGAGATTAAGGCATGCCCAAAAATCTATGGCGCTTTAGCCTAGCAAAGTGGCAGCAGGACGCTACAATGGTTCGACGCGAAAAACTCGGCCGAAAGGATACATATATGTACCAGACGCGTAAGATCGGTGTGGTCGGCCAGGGCCACGTAGGAGCACATGTCGCCAACAGTCTGCTCATGCAGGGCATTGCCGATGAGCTGTACCTGTGCGATATCAACGAGGCCAAGGTGACGTCCGAGGTCCAGGACCTGCGCGACTCCCTTTCGTTTGTCCCGTATAACACCAAAATCGTCAACTGCTACGACCACTACGAGGAGCTTGCCTGCTGCGACGTCATCGTCAACGCCGCCGGCAAGGTCGCGCTGGCCGCCGGCAACCGCGACGGCGAGCTGTTCTTTACCACCGACGCCGCCCGCACCTTTGCCAAGCGCATCGTCGACGCCGGCTTCGACGGCATCTTCGTGAGCATCTCCAACCCCTGCGACGTCGTGTGCACCGAGCTGTGGCACCTGACCGGCTACGATCCCAAGAAGATCATCGGCTCGGGCTGCGGTCTGGACTCCGCCCGTCTGCGTACCGAGATCTCCAAGAAGGTCGGCGTGAGCCCCAAGTCCATCGACGCCTACATGATCGGCGAGCACGGCTTTAGCCAGCTGGCCGCCTTTAAGGCCGCGACCATCGCCGGCAAGAGCCTCAACGAGCTTCAGGCCGAGGACCCCGACAAGTACGCCTTTGACCACATGGAGGTCGAGGAGCTCGCGCGCAAGGGCGGCTATGTGACCTACCAGGGCAAGCAGTGCACCGAGTACGCCGTCGCCAACTCCGCCGCGCGCGTCTGCGCCGCTGTGCTGCACAACGAGCACGCCGTGCTTTCGGCCTCTACGCTTATGACCGGCCAGTATGACGAGGAGGGCATCTTTACCTCCCTGCCGTGCGTGATCGGTGCCGAGGGCGTCGAGGAAGTCTACACGCTCGACCTGTCCGAGCACGAGCTCGAGGGCTTCCACAAGAGCTGCCAGCACATCCGCGACAACATCGCCCAGCTCGACTGGTGGGATGCCGAGGCCTACGACGCCAAGTAAGCGTCGGTTGCCACAACACCTCGCGAATCTATGCGCGATACCAAGCGGGCCGCGCCGGAAATCCCCGGCGCGGCCCGCTTTTTTTGACTCACGCAGTGCCCTTGCGAATCGAAGGTGAATGGTTTTCCCGTTACTTAGTACTGCTCGATGCCCATGTAGCGACGGATCTCGGGGCTGTGGTCGAACACCTTGCCGCGGGCGGCGCGCAGCTCGCAGCTCATGTTGTAGAAGAAGATCGGCTCCAAGTACGAACGCACGCTGGCGGGCACGTCGCCCACGCCGTACTCGAGCGCGTCGAGCACCATGACCGTATCGGTGTGCGTGTTGAGGAACGCCAGCGCGCGCTCCTCCATGGGGCGGCACTCGCCCGATCCGAGCTGCACAAAGTAGAACACGCCGGGCTCGGTAGCCTCGAACGGGCCGTGGAAGTACTCGCCGGAGTGGATGTAGCAGCAGTGCTGCCACTGCATCTCCATGAGCGAGCAGATGGCCATGGCGTAGGTCTGGCTAAAGTTGGGGCCGGATCCCAGGATGTAGAAGAACTCGTGCTGCTGGCAGAGCTCGGCAAAGCGGGCGCCCAGCTCGGCGTTGACCTTCTCGCGGGCAGCGGGCAGCAGCGCATCCATCTGCTTAAGGCCGGCGTACATGTCGGCGAGTGCCTCGTAACCCTCCTGCTGGTCGAGCAGCTCGGCGGCGATCAGGGCGCCGATGCCCTGCGGCACCTCGGCCTGTGGCACGCCTTCGCCCCACGGATAGACCCAGGTGGTCCACTTGCCGTTGTCGATCTTTGAGCCCTCGCAGTCGGTGAGGGCAACGACCTCGGCGCCGGCTGCCAGCGCCATCTCGCAACCGTCGACGACCTCCTGCGTATTGCCGCTGTGGCTGCAGGCGATGACGAGTGACTTCTCGCCAAGACTCTTGGGGGCCATCAGGCAAAACTCGCGCGCCGTGTAAACCGTCGAGGTAAACGTGGTCGCCTCGCGCTTGAGCAGCTCGTTGGCCGGCATCAGGTCGATCATCGAACCGCCGCAGGCGATCCAAAAGACATTCTCGACCTTGCCCTTGCGCTCGATAATTTCCTGAATCAGATCATGTGCGTTCATGCTGATGCTCCTCCTTGTGTGGTGGCTTTTGGTGACGGCTGCTCGTACCTGCGGTCGTTCTATGTTGTCCTATTTATAGCACGCAAGCTGTCGTGGGTGAAGTCATTTCGCCAAACTTGTTCTATGTTGTTCTATCTGTGGACGTTAGATGTCAAACACGTAGCGCGAGCCAACGATCTTTTGACGACCGAGCAGTAGGGGCCGCTCATCCGCATCGGTAAAGTACGCCTCCATATAAAAGAGCGGCTCGCCGACCGGCACCTCCAGCAGCGGGGCCGCCTGAGCATCGGCAAGCGCAATCTCCACAGTGCAAGGGTCGGACTTGAGCGGTGCGCGGCCCGAATGCTCGGCAACGAGCGCAAAGATCGAGTTATCGGCGAGGTCCTTATCGGCCAGCGTCTGCAGGTAGGGATGGTCGGCGAGCACAAAGGCGTTGTTCTCGAGCATGACGGGGATGCCGTCGGCCGTGCGCACGCGCTCGACCACGATAAGCTCACAGCCGGGTTCCACCCCAAAAAACGCCGCATCCTCGTGCGTCGCTGCGACCACCGTGCGCGACACCAGACGCGCACCCGGCACCATGTCGTTGGCAGCACAACCCTCGGTAAAGCTCTGAACGTCGCCCTTCTGGCGAATCTTGCGCTTGAGCTTGGGAGCGCACACAAAGGTGCCCCTCCCCTGCTGGCGGTTGAGATAGCCCGCACGCGACAGCTCCTCGATGGCGCGGCGCACGGTGACGCGACCCACGCCGTAGGACTTCGCGAGCTCCATCTCGGAAGGAATACGCGAGCCGGCCGCGTACACGCCGCGCGCGATCTCGCCCTTTAGGTCGTCCATAACCTGCTGGTACAGCGGCACGGCGGACACCTCGGCGCGCTCGGAACGTTCGGTCTTGCTATCGGCTGCCATCATTACGCTCCATCCCGCGCATGCTCGGACTCAAATTCTTCAATCGCCGCCATAAACTGCTCGCCAAAGGCGTCGGCCTTTTTCTCGCCAATGCCGTTGACCCGGATCAGCTCCTCGCGCGTTTGAGGGCGCAGGCGGCACAGGCCGCGCAGAGCCTTGTCGGAAAAGACCATATACGGCGCCATCTCCAGCTCGGTCGAGATCTCCTTGCGCAAGGCACGCAGGCGCTCGAACAGCTCGGCATCGTCGCCCACGCGCGGGCGCTGATCCAGCTCGGCCTCCTCGCGCAGCAGATCCACCGCGCGGCGGGCGCGGGCCGAGGCCTTGCGCTTGGACGCGCGACGCTTAACGGTAAAGGCGAACGCCTCATCCTCGACCTCGCCGGCACGCGGGCCCAGCCCAACGACCGGGTACTGCCCCTGCGAGGTGGCCAGATAACCGCGGCCGCACAGCTGGCCGATGATGTCCTTGATGCGCCCGACCGATTCGCTCGACAGCTCACCGTAGCCGCGGTCCTCGTCCAGATGCATCTGGCGAATGCGCTCGGTGTTGCCGCCGTGGAGCACATCAGCGATCAGCGACTTGCCAAAGCGCATGGGTCGCGTGGCCACATAGCGCACGGCGGCGCGGGCCATATCGGTGACGTCCTCGACCTCGAACTGCGTGAGGCAATTGCTGCAGTTGCCGCAGCCCTCGGCTGCGTCCGTGGCGGTGGCGCCCGCACCAGCCGCAGCAGCATGCTCGGCCGCGGCCTCGTCGCCAAAGTAGCGCAGCATATATTCGCGCAGGCAGCCGGTGGTATTGCAGTAGCCCTCCATCTGGCTGAGCAGACGATATCGATTTTGGAGCGCCCACGCGCGTTGCTCGTCGTCGAGCGCCTCGTCGGCCGCATCGCCGCGGTCGATTAAAAAGCGGCGCATGCGAAAATCGTTTCCGTTCCACAGTAAGTGGCAGCTGGCCGGATCGCCATCGCGGCCGGCGCGGCCCGCCTCCTGGTAGTAGGCCTCGATGCTCTCGGGCACATTGTTGTGGATCACGTAGCGCACGTTGGGCTTGTCGATGCCCATGCCAAAGGCGTTGGTGGCAACCATCACCTGGATATCGTCGTCGATAAAGGCGCGCTGGCTTTGGCGGCGGGCGTCGTTGCCCATGCCGGCATGGTAACGGCCAACGCGAATGCCACTGGGGCCCAGCGCCTCGGCAAGCTCACCTGCCAGCGCATCGACGGTCTTGCGGGTCGAGCAATACACGATGCCGCTCTCGCCCGAATGCGCGATCACATAGTCGCGCACCCAGGCGGTCTTGGCTTTGTCGCCCATCTCCTCGCAGCCAAAGTAGAGGTTCTTGCGGTCGAAACCCGTCACCACGCACGCGGGGTTTTGCAGGCCGAGCATCTGATGAATGTCCGCACGCACGCGCTCAGTCGCTGTAGCGGTAAAGGCCGCCACGATGGGGCGCTGCGGCAGGGAATCGATAAACTCGCGAATCTGCAGGTAGGCGGGGCGGAAATCCTGACCCCATTGGCTCACGCAGTGGGCCTCGTCAATGGCCACGAGCGGTACGCCAATGCCGCCGTCCGCCGCGGCCTCCTGCGCAAAGGCTAAAAAGCGCGGCTCGAGCAGGCGCTCGGGTGCCACGTACATAAGTTGATAACGACCCTCGCGCGCCCGCTTGAGCACGGTGTTTTGCTGGGCCGGGGTAAGGCTGGAGTTGAGATAGCTGGGTCGCGCACCCGCCGCGAGCAGCGCGCGGGTCTGGTCCTCCATAAGCGACAGCAGCGGACTCACCACAAAGGTGATGCCGGGCAGCATGAGCGCGGGCACCTGGTAGCAAATGGACTTGCCGGCACCCGTGGGCATAACACCCAGCGCATCGCGACCGGCAAGGATCGCATCGACCATGCGGTCCTGTCCCGGGCGAAACGAGGTGTAGCCAAAATAGGCGCCGAGCGTGTCGAGCGCCATCTGCTGCATGCTATCGGTCATGGTTTCCTAACGTTCAAGTCATCTGCCGCCGATTATACGCCGCCATGCGGACCAGTGCCGCACGGCGGCCGGCCACAGGCAGCGCCGATGTCTTGGCACGGACAGCGAAAGCCCGCCAGAGCGAGCAAGGTGCCTTGAAACGAGGCGGCATTGACCTTCTGGTCATGCCGCCGAAGTTGAAAGGCAGATTGCCGCTCTGGCGGGCTTGCAGCGTCGACCGGTCCGTCGTTCGTCAGAACGGCGGAACCAAAGGCGTAGCGTCGGCCCGTTACGCGGTTTGGTAAAACCGCGTAACTTACATCACCATGACGTAGCGGCTACCCACGTAGTACTGTTTGCCGAGCAAAACCGGCTCATCGTTGGGACCGGTAAAGCCGGCGCGCAGGTTGAGCAGCGGATCGTGCGGGGCGATGCCCAGCTCTGCTGCCTGCTCGGCATTGGCGCGAACGGCCTCGACCGTACGGTAGCCAACCGAGACAATCGGCGTTCCGCCAACACGCTCGACCTCGGCAAAAATCGACTTGTCCTCAAGATCGGCCGTCAACAGCTCACGGTAGGCGTC
>CABUVF010000130.1 GCA_902494945.1 uncultured Collinsella sp. | reverse complement strand
GTCTACGTCATCTTCCTCAACTTCCGCGGTGCCAGCTCGGCCGCCAAGCTCCAGGCCTTCCTGACCAAGGCCCTGCTCTGCGGCATGCTGCTCGCCATGGGCGTCTCGCTGTTCACCGGTTCGCCGGAACACGCCATGCCCGTGTTCTCTCAGGTCACCGGCGCTGGCGGCGGCAAGCCCGCTACCGAGGGCACCAGCCTGTTCGCCGGCATCGTGTCGGTCCTGGTTTTGACCCCGTTCTTCTACGCCGGCTTCGATACCATTCCTCAGCAGGCTGAGGAAGCGGCCGAAGGCCTCAACTGGAACAAGTTCGGCAAGATCATCTCCCTGGCCCTGCTGGCCGCAGGCGGCTTCTACATGGTCTGCATCTACTCGTTTGGCACCATCCTCGACTGGCATGAGTTTGTTAAGAGCCCGGTTCCCGCGCTTGCCTGCCTCAAGGGCATCAACATGCTCCTGTACCTGGCCATGCTCGTCATCGCCACGCTTGGACCCATGGGCCCGATGAACTCCTTCTACGGCGCCACGAGCCGCATCATGCTCGCCATGGGCCGCAAGGGCCAGCTGCCCGAGAAGTTCGCCGAGGTCGATCCCAAGTCCGGCGCTCCCAAGCTCGCCTGCGTCGTTCTGGGCGTCATCACCGTCGTCGGTCCGTTCCTGGGCAAGAACATGCTCATCCCTCTGACCAACGTGTCGGCTCTCGCCTTCATCTTCTCCTGCGGCATGGTCGCCCTCGCTTGCCTGCGCATGCGCTTCACCGAGCCCGACCTGCCTCGTCCCTACGAGGTGCCCGGTGGCAAGTTTGGCATCAGCCTCGCTATCGTTGCCTGCGGCACCATCATTGGCCTGCTCGTGATCCCGTTCTCTCCCGCCTCCCTCAACATGGTGGAGTGGAGCATCGTGATCGGCTGGCTGGCTGTTGGCCTGGCCCTCATGGCCTTCACCAATTCCCGCAAAAAGTAACGCCGAGCCGGGGCGGATCAGGTGCGCGGGCCCCTCTCTTCCGCGCACCGAACCCGGCGCCACTTGGGTAGCTTTGTGAGGCCTTAACCCAACACGGCCTCGCCCACTATATGGATCCATAAGGAGGAACCATGTCCACTAAGTATGCAATCGTTGGCGGCAAGCTCATCGACGGTACCGGTGCCGAGCCGGTCGAGAACTCCCTCGTTCTCGTCGACGACAACGGCAAGATCGAGTACGCCGGCACCATGCAGGACCTTCCCGAGGGCGTTGAGGTCATCGATGCCGCCGGCAAGACCGTCCTTCCCGGCCTGATCGACACCCACCTGCACTTCTCGGGCAACCTGACCGACGATGACACCGACTGGGTTATGCAGCCACTCCTCGAGAAGCAGGCCGTCGCCGTCAAGCAGGCCTACGACTGCCTCACCCACGGCCTCACCACCGTCTGCGAGATCGGCCGCTTTGGTATCCAGATCCGTGACTGCATCGACAAGGGCGTCTTCAAGGGCCCGCGCGTTCTGGCAACCGGTCTGGGCTTCTGCCGCGTTGCCGGTCACGGCGACTCCCACCACTGCACCCAGGAGCTCAACAAGGAATCCCACCCCTGGGGCGACCAGGTCGATGGTCCTTGGGATCTGCGCAAGGCCGTCCGCCGTCGCCTGCGCGAGAACCCCGATGCCATCAAGATCTGGGCTACCGGTGGCGGCATCTGGCGCTGGGACTCCGGTCGCGACCAGCACTATTGCTCCGAGGAGATCCAGGCCGTGGTCGAAGAGGCAAAGATGGTCGGCATCCCCGTGTGGAGTCACTGCTACAACAACCACGCCGCTGCCTACGATTCCGTTCGCTTTGGCTGCGAGCAACTGATCCACGGCTTCGATATCGATGAGCGCACCATGGACCTCATGGCCGAGCAGGGCACCTTCTTCACCCCGACGATCGCCTTCCTGCCCACCTGGTACGCCACCTATCCGCCCGTCTACGTCCCCGAGCTGCACGACAAGTACGAGGGCACCCTGGTCGAGAAGGAGCTGCAGCGCAACTACGACTGCCTGCGCGAGGCCAAGAAGCGCGGCGTCGTCATGACGATCGGCTCCGACTCCTTCTCCTTCGTCACCCCGTACGGCACCTGCTCCATCGAGGAGATGTACGAGTTCGTCGACAAGATCGGTTTCACCCCGGTCGAGACCATCACCTGCGCCACCCTCAACGGTGCCAAGATGTGTCACATCGAGGACGAGACCGGTTCCATCGAGGCCGGCAAGTGCGCCGACCTGCTGGTTGTCAACGGTGACGTCGCCGCCGACATCCACGTGCTCAACACCGACAACATGGACGTCATCATGAAGGACGGCTGGATTGTCGAGGCCGGCACCTTCGGCGAGGCAAACAAGTACAGCGCCTAAGCTACCGTTCATCGATGGCTGGATGTAAAATACAGTTTTTGATTGCATAATGCAATGGAGAGGGTCGCTTGCGGCCCTCTTTATTGCTATGGGTGCGGTAGATAAAAGGGGATGACGGTGGATTTAAACAGGCTGATTCTGGGCAAGAGCTACAACTCTACCAAGGTCTTTCGTACGGCCCAGCATGTGGTTCAGGCCATCCTACTTGGCGTCGTCGTTCCGGCGCTTATCTTGCTGCTTATCTGGGATTTAACCGATAACCCCAATCCCGTTCCAGGCGTTGTCGTCATTGCCGGCCTGGTCATGCTGTGCTTTTTCTTCTCGTATGTCTTTGTGGTCCCCGACGACCTCACATCGAGCGCAACCGACCGTACGCTCGCCATCGCATCAAAAATATTCGCCTATACGTCGCGCGGTCTTACGCCCGAAGCGGCCCTGGGTGCCTCTAAAATTATCCTGTCCGAGACCATCGCTTCTGCCATCTGCTTTACCGACGGCAAGCAGGTGCTGGCAAGCTGGGGCGAGGACTCGGCAAAGTGCCCTGCCGGAACCCCGGTAGTGCTCAAGACCACGCTCAACGTGATTGAGACGGGTGAGCAGAGCGTGTTTTCGCGTGACGCTTCCAATGAGACGGGCGGCTATTTTCCCCGCCTGCGCGCCGGCATCGTCGCGCCGCTTACCGTGCGCGGGCATTGCGTGGGCACACTCGAGCTGTATTACCCCCGCCTGAGCAGCATCGATATGCGCCAAACGGCCCTTGCCTCGGGTTTTGCCGACCTCATCTCCACGCAGCTCGCCAGCTTTGAGCTCGAGCGCCAGGACGAGCTCACAGCCCGCGTGGAGCTGCGCGCCTTGCAATCGCAGGTCGACCCGCATTTTCTATTCAATACCATTAGCACGATTGTGTCGCTCGTTCGAACCGAGCCCGACAAGGCA
The DNA here is from genome assembly GCA_902494945.1 of uncultured Collinsella sp. Classification (GTDB taxonomy): domain Bacteria; phylum Actinomycetota; class Coriobacteriia; order Coriobacteriales; family Coriobacteriaceae; genus Collinsella. The sequence continues at coordinate 2,814 of CABUVF010000130.1, read as the reverse complement.
CGATCGCTGCTGATCGACTTCTCCAACTACTATCGTCAGACGCTTTCTGACTCCGATACACTCACCACGCTCGAGCACGAGGTGGAACAGGGCACCCGTTATATCAATCTTATGCAGGCCCGGTATGGTGATGGCCGTCTGCGCGTTTCGGTCGACATCGACTTTGAGGTGCGCGATAGCCTGGTGCCGCCGTTTATCTTGCAGCCGCTGCTCGAAAACTGCATCAAGCATGCGCAGCGCGAGACCGAGCCGCTTTCTATTCGTGTTAGGGCTTTTGAGACCGATGACGGCTTGGAGATCATCGTCGAAGATGACGGCATCGGTATGAGCGAAGAAGTCTGCGCGCATCTGTTTGAGCAGCATCGCCGAGAGGAGCCCGAGAGCATTACCGCCGACGGATCCATCAAGCGAGGTTGCGGCCTGGCGCTCTTCAACGTGCTTCAGCGCATCCATTTCTTTTACGGAGAAGATTCCGGCATGCGCGTGAAGTCCCAGGAGGGCGTGGGAACACAGGTCATCGTTGAATTGAACGGCGAGCCGCATGAACCGGCGCCGTTGACGGTGTAGCACGCGGTTGGATTGAGAAAAAGAGGGGAAGCACATATGTCCGAAGGCTGGAACATCTTGGTGGTTGATGACGAGCCTCCTATTAGGGCTGAGCTACGTTATCTGCTGGAAAAGGATGCACGTGTGGGACAGATTGCCGAGGCGGGCAATGTCACCGAGGCCGTGGAGTCGATTCTGTCGAACAAGCCCGACGTGCTGTTTTTGGATATCACGATGCCCGGCCGCTCGGGAATCGAGCTTGCCGAGACGCTGCAGAACCTAAAAACGCCGCCGGTCGTGGTGTTTGTGACGGCATTTGCCGAGTATGCGGCCGATGCCTATAACCTCGATGCCATTGATTACGTCGTCAAGCCGGTCGAGGATGCCCGCCTGTCAAAGGCGCTCGATAAGATCGAGGCCGCCCTGGGCGTTCGTCGTGTCGTCCATGCTCCGCGCCAGCCCTTGCGTCTGACGGTGGATCGCGGGGGCAAAAAGGTGTTCATCCCCGTGGCGGATGTCTGCTACTTTGAGGCGCGTGCCGTTTTTTGCAACGCCGTCTGCGCCGAGGGAACATATCTGATCAATGAGTCGATCTCTTCGCTCGAACGTCGCTTGGGCTCCGAGGGCTTTATTCGCGTTCATCGCAGCTATCTGGTCAATTTGGAAGACGTGCACAATGTTGAGATTGGCTCCACGGGGTTGATGGAGCTCAGGCTCGACCGCGTGAGCTCGACGGTGCCGGTGTCCCGTCGTCGTGCCGCCGAGGTCAAGTCGCACCTGGGGCTTGCGTAAGAGGCTTGCGTGCCGTCGTTTACCATCGCAGGTTTGGCATGGGCGCGCGGTGGGCATAATGGGTGGCATCGAATGAAATCGAAAGGATCATTATGCCCGCGCTTATCACCCATCATCTGTTTGGCGAGGAAAGCATCGACCGTCTTCCGCAGGGCGTCATCACGTCCGATGAAGAGCGCATTGCCTTTATCTTGGGCAACCAAGGCCCCGACCCGTTTTTCTTTCACATTCTGACACCGCGTGTTTCCGACTGCACGCTGCTGGCGCAGGTCATGCATCGGTCGCGCATGTCTCGCCAGTTCGCGTGCCTGCGCGATGGCGTGTCGCATCTGCTGCCGCGCGACGCCAGCTTGGGTCGTGCCTTTGCGCTGGGCCTGCTGTCTCATTACGTGCTCGACCGCAACGCTCACCCCTTTGTCTATGAGCAACAGTTTGGCATCGTGGAGTCCGATTCAGAGCTTGAGGATTCGAGCAGTCAGGTCCATGCCGTGATCGAGAGCGACCTGGATGTACTGATGCTGCAGCTTAAACGCGATGGCGCTACGGTTGACGATTACCCGCCGGCGGGCGAGATCGTCACCACCGATCGCATCAATCGCGTGGCCGGCGTGCTGATGAGCTATGTTGCCGGACGCGTGTACGGCATCGATATCCCGGTGGGGGAGTACGGTGCTGCCGTAGCCAATATGCAGCGACTTTACCGCGCGATTGAGCCGGCCGGCTCCGTAAAGACGCGCGCGATCTCGCTGGTTGAGGGCTTGGTGCACGATTATTCGCTGCTCGACGGCCTTGCGCACCGCGTGACGACCGAGCTGCCCGAGCGTACCGGCAACCTGGGCCACTTGGCATGGAAGAACCCCTTTACCGATGAAGTCTCGACCGAGAGCTTCCCCGAGGTCTTTGACCGCGCGCTGCTCGATTACGAGTGCACGGTTGCCCGCTTTATCGAGACCGGCGATATGGAAGCCGTGACCAACCATGTCAATTACAGCGGTCGCGTGCTCGGCGCCGACGAGGAGTTCGACCGCGAGGAGTAGGGCCCATGCGTGCCCCTTTGCCGAATCCTTACCGGCGCTTCTGGACAATTGGGGTACGATGAACTAACTGCATATCGGGCGAATACGAAGGGTCCCTGTCCATGAAATACACCAAGCTCGAGCGTAACTGGGTCATGTACGATGTGGGAAACTCGGCCCTCGTGCTGCTCAATACCTCGGTGGTGCCCATCTACTTTAACGCCATCAATACCGGTGCTTCCTCGGCAGACCTGGTGATCGCTTGGGGCAACGCTCAGACGATTGCCTCGCTGGTCATTGCCATGCTCATGCCCATTCTGGGCGCGCTTGCCGATTACGCCGGCAACAAGATCAAGTTCTTCTTGGGCTTCTTCCTCACGGGCCTGGTTCTTTGCCTGGCGCAGGCTATCCCAATGTCCGCCATGGCATTTTTGACCGTGTACGTGCTGTGCACCATCGG
>CABUVF010000129.1 GCA_902494945.1 uncultured Collinsella sp. | reverse complement strand
GTTTCGGTACTCGATGACGTTCCAGGCGTGGGACCCACCAGAAAACGTGCCCTTATGCGCCATTTTGGCTCGACGAAGCGTTTGCGCGCGGCGAGCGAGCAAGAGATCGCGGAAGTTCGAGGCATTCCTGCCGATGTCGCCAAAGCGGTTCACGAGGCGCTCGTTGCATGGAATGCCGAGCGCGCCGAGGCGGCGGCAAAGCAATCCGAAAACTAAACACGCCTCTAAACAACTGATATACATGATTGCGTGATTTTCAATCATTTATTTCACGGCGATTACCAGCCGATTTCGGGTTTAATTAACGCTAAAACGTTTGACTAGCCATGGTGAACAACCCTGCTATCCTGCGGGTTGACGAAGACTGATATCTCACCTCGTCGATACATACTGTCTGGCGAATCGTTTGTCAATGAATTCGGTGAACGGTAGCAAATACCGTTCAAGCGTATGTATGTATCGGTCGCCGAGCGCGGCACCTCAGTTGGGTTCGTCGGTAGGTAAGGTATATATCGTCCGCAAGTTGCGCGGGGGCACGTCTAGGCGCTCCCGGGTAAGATTCTCTATTGATAGGAGAAGACATGGCCATCATCAACAAGGGTATGTCCAGGCGTTCGTTCCTCGGCCTCACCGGCAGCGTCGCTGCTGTCGCAGGGCTTGGTCTCACCGGCTGCGGTGGCAGCTCTAGCGACGAGGGTTCCGCTTCCGGTTCCACCGATTCCGCCAACCGTGGCGGCGGCGTGATCACCGCTGGTTCCGCTTACGCTCCGTCCAGCTTCGATCCCGCCAGCACCGGCTCCGCTGTGGGCCTGGGTGCTAACTGGCACGTCGTCGAGGGCCTCTACGGCATCGATTACCACGACTACAGCACCTTCAACGAGCTCGCCACCGACGATCCCAAGTCTGTGGACGACACCACTTTCGAGGTCACCATCCGCAAGGGCGCCAAGTTCTCCGATGGCACCGAGGTCACCGCTGACGATGTCGTTGCCTCCTACACCGCTTGCGCCGCTTCCGCTACCTATGCTCCGTTCTTCCAGCCCTTCGAGTCCATCGAGGCCAAGGACGCCAGCACCGTGACGGTCAAGACCAAGGTCCCCAACTTCTCCCTGCTCAAGGATCGTCTGGCCATCGTCCGCGTTACCCCGGCCACCCAGACCGAGGAGGATCGCGCCAAGCAGCCGATCGGCTCCGGCCCCTGGATGTACGACTCTATCTCCGATACCGAGATCACCCTGGTTCCCAACCCCGAGTACAACGGTGAGTATGCTGCCGAGGATAAGAAGATCCAGTACAGCATCCTGACCGACCCCACCGCTCGCGTTACCGCTCAGCAGGAGGGCTCCACGCTCGTTATGGAGCTCGTTACCGCTGACGCCGTCGACCAGCTCGAGAGCGCCGGCTGCAAGATCGATAACGTTCAGGGTTTCGGCACCCGCTTCATCATGTTCAACGTCGCCAAGGAGCCTTGGAACAACGTCAAGGTCCGTCAGGCTGTCATGTATGCGCTCGACACCGAGAAGATGGTCAGCAACACCTTCGCCGGCCTTGCCACCGCTGCCAGCTGCTACCTGCCCAAGAGCTTCACCAACTATCATGAGGCTTCCACGGTGTACAAGACCGACGCCAAGAAGGCTAAGAAGCTCATCGAGGAGTCTGGCATCACCCCGGGTGCCATCACCCTGCGCACCACCGACAACGAGCAGATTAAGGGCATGGCCGCCCAGGTCAAGAATGACCTCGACGCTCTCGGCTTCGATGTGACCATCCAGACCGATACCTCGCCGGCCACCTACGCTGCCATCGACGGCGGCGAGGCCTACGATATCCTCCTTGCCCCTGGCGATCCTTCCTGCTTCGGCGCCGACCCCGACCTGCTGCTCAACTGGTGGTACGGCGACAACGTCTGGATGCAGACCCGTTGCCCGTGGAAGGAGTCCGCTGAGTGGCAGAAGCTCCACGGTCTCATGGACGAGGCTCTTGCCGCTGAGGGCGATGAGCAGCAGAAGAAGTGGAACGAGTGCTTCGACATCATTGCCGACAACGCCGTTCTGTACCCCGTTGTCCACGTCAAGACCGTCTCCGCTTCCTGGGACGATCCGTCCACTGCGCCCAACGGCGAGGCCCTCGATGGCTTCAAGGGCATCGGTACGACGAGCATGTCCTTCAGGGGCGTTGCGACCGTCAAGGCGTAAGACTCGCTTGAGTCTGTATGCAGGATGTCGGTCGTTGGGACCGTATCCTCATAGTTGAAACAAAGACCCGGGCGACCTCGATGTCGCTCGGGTCTTGTAATGAGTATCCGTACTCATATACCAGTTGGTCCTACCGACAAAAGAAAGGGGAGAGAACGTGAACAACTTGCTACGTTTGATTGGAAGGCGTCTTGTGGCGCTGCCGATCATGGCATTGGGCGTCACCGTCCTGGTGTTCTTCCTTATGTCGTTCTCCAAGACCGACCCCGCCTACACGGCGTTGGGTGACGGTGCCTCGCCCGAGGCGGTTGCCGAGTACCATGAGAAGTATGGTCTGGACGACCCCTGGCCTGTGCGCTACGTGCGCTATATGGGCGATTTGATCCATGGTGACATGGGCACCTATGGTGCTGCTCGCAACTCCGTTGCCAAGCGCATCTCCACGGCCCTGCCCGTCACGATGCAGCTGACCTTCATCGGCCTTGCCATCGGTGCGGTCGTTTCGTTTTTACTCGGCGTCATCGCGGCACTGTATCGCGACAAATGGCCGGACCAAGTGATCCGCGTCTTTTCCATCGCCGGCTTGGCAACCCCGTCGTTCTGGCTTGCCGTTCTGTTGATCCTGCTGTTCTCTTCCTACCTTAAGGTGCTTCCGGCATCGGGTGCTCTGCCTCACTTCACCACGAATCCGGCTGGCTATCTGGGACGTATGATCATGCCCGCTATCGCCTTGGCATTTCCGCTGACGGGCCAGATGACTCGTATCGTGCGTACCGCCATGGTCGAGGAGCTCGATAAGGATTATGTCCGTATGGCTCGCGGCGCCGGCGTCCCCGAGAAGGTCGTCGTCGGCATCAACGTTCTTCGCAATGCGCTGATCACCCCGGTCACCACCCTCGGTCTTAAGATCGGTTACCTCATGGGCGGCGCCGTCGTCATCGAGGTTATCTTCAACCTCCCCGGCATGGGCACCGCGATTCTGCAGGGCGTTCAGGGCAACGAGGCGAACCTGGTTCAGGGCGTCGTTATCGTCGTTGCTCTTGCCTTCATCATCATCAACATCGTGGTTGACATGCTCTACCTGCTCATCAACCCGCGCATCAGGACGGTGTAGATTATGGTAAAGATTCGAGAGAAGCAAACCGAGCAGCTCGAGAAGGCTGCCTCCAAGGGGCTCAAGCTCGGTGGCTGGAAGAAGATGACGCTGTCTTCTAAGATTGCCGCCGTCGTGTTGGTGCTGGTCGCCCTGACTGCGATTCTGGCGCCCCTTCTTGCCCCCTATAGCCCGGTCGAGATTTTTACGGCTCGCCAGGCTCCCGGCAACGGATTTATCTTCGGTACCGACGATAAGGGTCGCGACATTCTGTCGCGCATGCTCTACGGTGGTCGTTACTCGCTGATTATCGGCTTTGGCGCCACTGCCATGGCTCTGGTCTGCGGCTCGGTCGTGGGCGCCCTTGCGGCGGTTTCGCGCAAGGCCGTTTCCGAGACGATCATGCGTATCCTGGACATCATCATGTCCATCCCGGGCATCGCCCTCGCTGCCGTCTTCGTCTCCATCCTGGGCAATTCCGTGCCGTCGATCATCTTCGCCATCGGCTTTATGTACACTCCGCAGATTGCCCGTATCGTGCGCGCCAACATCGTGTCCGAGTACGGCGAGGACTATGTCCGCGCGGTCATCGTTTCCGGCGCCAAGGCTCCGTGGATTTTGATCAAGCATGTTCTGCGTAACTGCATCGCCCCGATCATGGTCTTCACCGTTACCCTGGTCGCCGACGCCATCATCTTCGAGGCCTCGCTGACCTTCATCGGCGCTGGTATCCAGGAGCCCACCGCTACCTGGGGCAACATCCTCGCCGACGCCCGCGGCGGCGTGCTCGCCGGCCGTTGGTGGCAGGCGCTGTTCCCGGGCCTGGCCATCATGATCACCTGCCTGGCGCTCAACATCCTCTCCGAGGGCATTACCGACGCCATGGCCGCTGCTCCCTCCGCCGCCCTGGATCCGACCGATTCCTCCAAGCGTCGCGAGGCCGACCTGCTGGTCTCCGACCCCGTTCGCGCCTACAAGGAGCAGGCCCAGTCCCTCTCCGCTCGCCTTGGCGCCCTGCGCGATGTCGAGCTCAAGCGTGACGATCGCCATGTGCCCGACGAGTCTGTCGAACCGATTCTCTCGGTCCGTGACTTCTGCATTCAGTTTGAGCATCACGGCGATATCAACGTCGTCGACCATGTCAACTTTGACGTCCGTCCTGGTCAGACCATGGGCCTGGTGGGCGAGTCCGGTTGCGGTAAGTCCATCACCACGCTGGCCATCATGGGCCTGACCGATGATGACGAGCATCTTTCCGGCGAGGTTCTCTGGGAGGGCCGCGACCTGCTCAAGATGAGCAAGAAGGAGTGGTTCGGCCTGCGCGGTACCGATATCGCTATGGTCTATCAGGACGCCCTGTCCTCGCTCAACCCCTCCATGCTCATCTCTGCCCAGATGAAGCAGCTCACCAAGCGCGGCGGCACCCGCAGCGCCGAGGAACTCCTGGAGCTCGTGGGCCTCGACCCCAAGCGTACGCTCGAGAGCTACCCGCATGAGCTTTCCGGTGGCCAGCGTCAGCGTGTCCTGATCGCTATGGCCCTTACCCGCGACCCCAAGCTGGTCATCTGCGACGAGCCCACGACCGCTCTGGACGTTACCGTCCAGAAGCAGGTCATCAAGCTGCTCAACGACCTTCAGGCCAAGCTCGGCTTTGCCATGATCTTCGTTTCGCACGACCTGGCACTGGTCGCCGAGGTCGCTCATAACATCACGGTTATGTACGCCGGCCAGGTTATCGAGCAGGCGCCCACCAAGGAGCTGCTCACTAACCCGATCCACGAGTACACCCGCGGTCTTCTGGGCTCCGTTCTGTCCATCGAGAGCGGTTCGGGCCGTCTGCACCAGGTGCCCGGCGCCGTTCCGAGCCCGCGCGATTTCCCCAAGGGCGATCGCTTCGCGCCCCGCTCGAGCCATCCGCGCATTGGCCTGGACACCCGTCCGGTCTTCAAGCGCGTGCCCGGCACCGAGCACTTCTATTCCGAGCTCCCCGACGAGGTGCTCAAGGCAAATGGTTTGACCCCTCACGCGGAGGTGATGTAGATGAGCGAGACCGCAGTCAACGGCGTCGAGCCGATCATCTTCCTTGATGACGTCCACGTCACCTTTAGGACCCGTACCGGCTCGATTCTGCACCCCAACCTGGTTCACGCCGTCCAGGGTGTAACGATTAAGCTCATGCCCGGACAGACCATCGGCATCGTCGGCGAGTCCGGTTGCGGAAAGTCCACCACCGCCAACGTCATGTGCGGCCTGCAGGCCCCCACGAGCGGCAAGGTCTACTTTAAGGGCAAGGACGTTACCAAGCGTACCGCCGAGGACCGTCGCCACATGGGTCGCGTCATCTCGGTCGTGTTCCAGAACCCGGCCACGGCGCTCACCCCTCGCATGGTCGTTCGCGAGCAACTGCTCGACCCCATGCGCGTCCACAACCTGGGTACCGAGGCCGAGCAGGAGAAGCGCGTCAAGGAACTCCTGGAGCTCACTGGTCTGCCCAGCTCCGCCGCCGAGGTTCTTCCCGGCCAGCTTTCGGGCGGCCAGCGCCAGCGCGTCGCAATTGCCCGTGCCCTGTCGCTGAACCCCGATGCCATCATCGCCGACGAGCCCACCTCGGCTCTGGACGTTTCGGTCCGCGCGCAGATTCTGAACCTGCTGACCGACCTTAAGAAGGAGCTCGGCCTGGCCATGGTGTTCATCAGCCATGACATCCAGACGGTCCGCTATATCTCTGACGACATCATCGTTATGAATGGCGGCAAGATCGTCGAGCATGGCGAGGCCAAGCAGGTCTTCCAGCACCCTCAGGACCCCTACACCAAGATGCTGCTCGGCGCTGCGCCGTCGCTGCTGCACCCCAAGCTCGGCGAGTAGTCTCGCTTTCCCTCCCGTGGGGGCGGGGACCCAGGCGGGGGGGCCGCCCGGGGGGGGTAGGAAGGGGGGGGGGGAGGG
>CABUVF010000128.1 GCA_902494945.1 uncultured Collinsella sp. | reverse complement strand
CGGGGATGTCAAAGAGGCTCTCGGTCTATGATCAAGATTAAGTCTGCAACGCAAATCGAGCAGATGAAGAAGGCAGGAGCGCTATCTAAGATGGCGCTCCGCCACGTTGGAGCCATGGTTCGCCCTGGTGTTTCGACCTTTGAGCTTGATCAGCTTGCGGAGCAGATTATCCGCATGCATGGTGGCACCCCGGCCTTTAAGGGCTACGGCGGGTTTCCCGGTACCATTTGCGCATCGATTAACGATGCCGTGGTGCACGGTATTCCCAATCCCGACATGATCCTGCGCGATGGCGATATCATCTCCATCGATACGGGTGCCGTTGTCGACGGTTGGGTTGGCGATAATGCTTGGACGTTTTTCGTCGGTACCCCCACGCCCGAGGCCAAGGCCCTGTGCGAGGTTACGCGCGATTGCCTTAAGGCTGCCATCGAGCAGGCTGTTCCCGGTAACCATATCGGGGATGTTGGTTATGCCGTCCAGTCCCTCGCCGAGTCTCACGGCTATGGCGTGCTTCGCGATTATGTGGGGCACGGTATTGGCCATGTGATGCACGAGGACCCCAACGTTCCGAATTACGGAAAGAAGGGGAGGGGCGTTCGTCTCCAGGCTGGTATGGTCATTGCCATCGAGCCGATGGTCACGATGGGATCCAATCATGTGAGCACGGGCTCCGACGGTTGGATCGTCACGACCAACGACCACCTGCCCGCCGCGCACTATGAGAACACCGTCGCCATCACCGATGACGGCCCGGTGATTCTTACTACCGACGCGCAAGGCGCCTGGTGTTCCTTGCAAGGAGGCGAGATGTAGAGGCCGCGTTCAAATTCTCCGGCATTTACATTTCAAAGTAACTAGTTTCACTTAGTTGTGGAGCCATTACGAAGATATTACGATACGTGCACGCGTATTGTAGAATACTCAATCGCTGTCGTTTTCTAGAGAAAGATGATTGCTTGTGAAGAAGGAAGACGCAATTGAGCTCGAGGGTACGGTAAAGGAGCCGCTGCCCAACGCCATGTTTAAGGTTGAGCTCGAGAACGGTCATTCGGTTCTGTGCAACATTTCTGGCAAGATCCGAATGAATTACATCCGCATTCTCCCCGGTGACAGGGTTGTCGTGGAGCTTTCCCCGTACGACCTGACCCGCGGTCGCATCACCTATCGCTATAAATAGCGACACGCATACACGCTCTTTTCCGACTGCAGGCTTAGCTCAACCTACGGTCGGTTTGCGTGTGAAGACCAGCCATAGTTTTAAACGCCTGCGGCTGGGCGAGTAGATAGTAGGGAAGTAGTTTGAGCGCTACCGAAAGGAAGAACGATGAAGGTACGTCCTTCGGTCAAGAAGATGTGCGATAAGTGCAAAATCATTAGGCGCCATGGCAAGGTCCTCGTCATTTGCGAGAACCCCCGTCATAAGCAGCGTCAGGGTTAAGAGAGGAGACTACGTTGGCCCGTATTAATGGTGTCGACCTCCCGCGTGAGAAGCGCGTTGAGATCGGTCTGACCTACATTTACGGCATCGGCCGCACCACTGCGACGAAGATTTGCGTCGAGTGCAACGTTAACGTGGATACGCGCGTTAAGGACCTCACCGAGGATGAGGTTAACGCCATCCGCGATTATATCGATAAGAATCAGATCATGGTCGAGGGCGACCTCCGCCGTGAGCGCAACCAGAACGTCAAGCGCCTTATGGACATCGGCTGCAACCGCGGCCTTCGTCACCGCAAGGGCCTCCCGGTCCGCGGCCAGCGCACCCACACTAACGCTCGTACCCGCAAGGGCCCGAAGCGTCAGATCGGTGCTAAGAAGAAGAAATAAGGAGCGCTAGATAGATGGCTACTGCTAAGAAGAACGTTCGCGCTGCCCGTCTGAAGCGCGCGGACCGTAAGAACATTTCCGTGGGCCAGGCTCACATTCGTTCTACGTTCAACAACACGATCGTTTCGATCACCGATCCCCAGGGCAACGTCATTTCCTGGAAGTCGGCTGGCCAGGTGGGCTTCAAGGGCTCCCGTAAGTCCACGCCGTTCGCTGCCCAGATGGCTGCCGAGGCTGCTGCCAAGCAGGCCATGGAGCACGGTATGAAGAAGGTTTCCGTCTTCGTCAAGGGCCCCGGCTCCGGTCGTGAGACCGCCATCCGCTCCCTCCAGGCTGCTGGCCTCGAGGTCTCGAGCATCCAGGACAAGACCCCCATCCCGCACAACGGCTGCCGCCCCAAGAAGCGTCGCCGCGTGTAACTGAAAGGATCGTATCAATATGGCAATCGACAGGACTCCTGTTCTTAAGCGCTGCCGTCAGCTCGGGATCGATCCCGCTGAGCTCGGTTACAGCAGCAAGAAGGAATCTATCCGTCAGCCCAAGCGCCGTCGCAAGGAATCTGAGTACGGCATGCAGCTGCGCGAGAAGCAGAAGGTCAAGTTCATCTATGGCGTTCTGGAGAAGCAGTTCCACGGCTACTTCAACAAGGCCCGTAAGATGAACGGCGTCACCGGTGAGAACCTCATGATCATCCTTGAGTCTCGCCTCGACAACGTCGTCTTCCGTCTTGGCTTCGCCCGCACCCGCAAAGAGGCTCGTCAGTCCGTCCGTCACGGTCACTTCACCGTGAACGGCAAGCGCGTGGACATCCCGTCCTACCGCGTCAAGGCCGGCGACGTCGTCGCTGTCGGCGAGAAGTTCCGTGACCTCCTCCCAATCAAGGAGGCCCTGATTTCCTCCGAGCGTTTCGAGGTCCCTGGCTGGCTCGAGGTCGATATCGAGAAGCTGTCTGGTAACGTGCTCGCTCTGCCGACGCGTGAGCAGATCAGCGGTGATATCAACGAGCAGCTCATCGTCGAGCTCTACTCTAAGTAGTCCATCCGGGCTGCTGAGGCTGGAGGTAATACATGTCAGAATTCATTAGGCCTCAGGTTCAGGTCGAAGAGATTAACGAGACGTCTGCTCGTGTCTCCGTTGAGCCGCTCGAGCGTGGCTACGGCGATACACTGGGTAACTCCCTTCGTCGCGTTCTTCTGTCCTCGCTCGAGGGTGCCGCCGTCGAGGCTATTCAGATCGATGGCGCGCAGCACGAGTTCATGACCATCCCTAACATGGTCGAGGATGTCACCGACATCGTCCTGAATGTCAAGGGTCTTGTCTTCAGGGCTCTCGGCACGACCGACGAGGCGACCGCCACCATTTCGGTTGACGGCCCCTGCGAGGTCACCGGTGCGGACTTCTTTATTCCGTCCGAGTTTGAGCTGGTCAACCCCGAGCAGCACATCGCTACGCTCACCGAGGGTGGCCATCTCACCATGAGCATGCGCATCGGCTATGGCCGCGGCTATGTCTCTGGCGAGGCTAACAAGCGCGACAACGATCCCATCGGTGTGATCCACGTCGACTCGCTGTACTCGCCGGTGTCCCGTTGCGCCAAGCTCGTTGAGGCTTGCCGTGTCGGTCAGCACACCGACTACGACCGCCTTGTCCTCGAGATCGAGACCAACGGCTCCATCGCCCCGCGCGACGCCGTGGTCCAGGCTGCCAATATCATCAACCAGCATATGGCTGCCTTTATGAACCTTGCCGAGACCCCCGAGGTCGAGGAGGAGGCTTCGATCTTCGCTCCCGAGGTCACCAACGACAACGCCGAGCTGGACAAGCAGATCGAGGATCTGGACCTTTCCGTCCGTTCCTACAACTGCCTTAAGCGCGCCAGCATTCACTCGGTCCGTCAGCTCGTTGAGTTCTCGGAGAACGATCTGCTCAACATCCGTAACTTCGGTGTTAAGTCGATCGAGGAAGTGAAGGACAAGCTAGAGTCCATGGGCCTGAGCCTGAAGGCTTAATGCTTCGCATATTTGAGGAGAAACTAGACCATGCGTCACAACGTTAAGAAGGGCCTGAAGCTCGGCACCGATGCGAGCCACACCAAGGCCATGAAGAAGAGCCTTGCTAAGGCCCTCTTCGAGAACGACCGCATCAAGACCACCGAGACCCGCGCTAAGGCGCTGCGTTCGGTCGTCGACCCGATCATCACTTGGGCCAAGAAGGGCGACCTGCACTCTCGTCGTCTGGCTATCGCCAAGCTCGGCGATAAGCAGCTCGTTGCCGAGATCTTCGACAAGGCTGCCCAGGGCATGTGGCAGGACCGCAACGGCGGTTACACCCGCATCATGAAGCTCGGTAACCGTAAGGGCGACAACGCTCCCATCGTTATCATGGCGCTCGTCACCGAGCCTTGCACGCCTAAGGCCAAGAAGGCTGCTCCGGCCCCTAAGAAGGCCGCTGCTCCCAAGAAGGTCGAGGCTGTCGAGGAGGCTCCTGCTGAGGAGACCGCTGAGTAGACATTCCGTCTGCATAGGCTATATTCGAGGGGTACGTTCGCGTACCCCTCTTTTTTTGTCGCGATACCGTTACTTGTTTGTTGGGAGCGCCCATGACTGCGCCGTCTGATTTCAATTCGATTTCCGAGCTTGACGCCACGCTCGTATTTCGCGTGGCCTATGATGGTTCGTCGTATAGCGGATTTGCCGTGCAGCCGGGACAGACGACGGTTGCGGGTGAGCTGCGTCGAGCCATCGAGACGCTGCTTCGCCGTCCGATCGATCTGACGTGCGCAGGTCGTACCGATGCCGGCGTGCATGCCGTGGCTCAGTATATCAGCGTGCCCGTAACGGACGCTGAGCTCGCCCTTACGCGCCGTAGGTGGCTGCGGGCTATGGATGCCCTGCTGCCTAAAGATATCGCCATAAACGAGGTCTACAGGGCCCGTAAGGGCTTTTCTGCACGCTTTGACGCGCGTTCCCGTACGTATACGTACCGTATTGCCGATCGCGATGCGCGCCCCGTGCTGTCCCGTGGTGCCGTGTGGTGGCATCGCTATCCCTTGGACGTCGAGGCCATGTCTGCGGCCTGTCCCGCGCTTTTGGGTGAGCAGGACTTTAAGAGCTTTTGCAAGGTCGCCTCTGCCGTGGGCAAGCCTACACACCGCTGCGTGATGCGGGCCGAGTTTGGCCATGAGGTGGCCTTTGGCGAGGATATCCTGACGTTTACCATTGAGGGCAACGCATTTTTGCATTCGATGGTCCGCACGATCGTGGGCACGCTTGTCGAGATTGGCATGCATCGCCGTGAACCCGAGTGGATGCGCGAGGTCATCGACGCTTGCGACCGTACCGCTGCGGGCCCCACGGCTCCTGCCTGCGGCCTTACGTTTATGGGCGTGGATTACGATCCCGCCGAGCTTGTCGTGCTCGACTAGGGGAGGGCTCGACGCGTCGTGCGTCGACGCCTGTCATCTGTGGGCTGCACGTGTGCAACATCTGTTCTTGGCGTGCAATACAACCGGTGTCTCATTGCTTTTATTGCCGGGGTGTACCATGAACCACGATTTGATTCATTGCTGTCGAGAGGACGGATAACTTGGTTCGACGTGGCTCGCATCCGCGACTTTCGGTGATCCTTGTGGTAGAAGGTTCGCCCAGCTATGCGATGCGTGCGCTCGAGAGTATCCAGAACCAAGACCTCTACGATTTGCAGATTGTCGTTGTCTGCCGCGATGCTGCGCCCGGTGTGCGCCATTCGCTTCAAGTTGCTGCCGACAGGGACATCCATATTGATTTGATTGACGTCGAGGATGCGAAGCGCGGTGCTTGTCTTCATGCCGGTTTTGCTGCATCGCGTGGCTCTCAAATCATCGCTATGAACGCCGATGAGTGGCTTGCTCCGCAGTCCCTTTCCAAGATGGTCGATATCGCGTGCGATACAGCGGCAGACATGGTGTTCCCCACGGTGTCGCTCGACCGCTATGATGCACATCGAGAGCGCCATTCGCGCGTCTTGGATGCTACTCATATTTCCATCGATAGCAAATCTTCGATGGTGGCCGGGCTGCCCCAGTTGATTTTAGGCGGCCTAGTCGCTCAGACCTCTGGCGTGATGTACAGCCGCTCGCTGTTTGAGGCATGCCTTTTGTGCGACAAGGTGTTTCGCACAGTTGGGTTTATGGCATGCGCGCTTTCGCAGGCACGATGCGTGTCCGGCTGCGGCGACGCTTGTTTCCACGCGGTGGCACCTAAGCTTACAGATGCCTTTGATCCCACCATGTATGCCAGGATATCCGATGACACTCGAGCGCTCGACGAGCTTGCGGACTCACTCTCGGAAGCAGATAGCGGTGGTCGGCTCAAGCTGGCAAGCCAAAAGTTCTACTTTGCCGGACTGGTCGCCTGCATCGAGAATTTGTGTCT
>CABUVF010000127.1 GCA_902494945.1 uncultured Collinsella sp. | reverse complement strand
TGCATTTGCCGTTTAGTGGAGCCGGCATTGCTGGGGCTGCTTGGCCATCTGCCGGTGCTGATTGTGCGGCTGTCCGCCTTTATCGTCGCGGTCGCGATGATGGTCGACGCGGTGTGCTCGTTGGCGAGCTGGCGGCGTCTGTCTGATCAGCTGGAGCGCGTCCGGGCCGACCTTGCTGACCGCATCAATGAGTCGCTTGCCGACGCCTCCGACTCTATGCTCGAACGTATTCCCGATTCGGCGATCGACTCGGTGGCGCAGACGCAT
Organism: uncultured Collinsella sp.; assembly: GCA_902494945.1. Lineage (GTDB taxonomy): Bacteria > Actinomycetota > Coriobacteriia > Coriobacteriales > Coriobacteriaceae > Collinsella. The sequence goes on along the minus strand of CABUVF010000127.1, from coordinate 6,056 downwards.
ATCCGCGGTCGCGCCGTTAACGCTTGGCTGGCCGAGCTGGGCGATGCGGCGCTCGATGCCCTGCGCGAGAAGGCTTCGATGCCGACGTTTATCTCGGATGGTGCTCGCGGCCTGGCGCTCGCTGCCCGCCGCGTTGCCGATGTCGCGCCGAGCATGCCGCGTCCGTCGCTCAGTCGTCGCCTTGCCGGCAAGCGCATGAGCCGTCCGGTGCCGAGTGTGTCGCTCAGCCGTCGTGACCTGCGCTTCTTTAACGCTTTCCCGCGTCTGCGCATCAATCGCTACGAGGGCGTCATCCGAGCTACCGACCTCCGCGACCGAGCCCGCGAGCTGTTCCGCCGCTAGCCGGGACGGGCGTGTTTGCGGCTTCCTTGCTCGCGTATTTCCCGTTCGTTTCGCGCCCGTTGCCGCGCCGTTTCCAAGATTGCGGCACCGTTTCCATTCGACAACGCAGCGTTTAACAACGCCGTATCTGGTCTACACCAGTTGCCCCTCGGCTGCATCATGAGCGCCGACAACGTTCATGCGACAAAGGGGGAGCGAATGTACGATACGGGATCGACAACGTTTATGCTCATCTGCACCATGCTCGTGTTTTTAATGACACCGGGTCTGGCGTTTTTCTATGGCGGCCTGTCCAGGCGCAAAAATGTCATCAACACCATGCTTATGTGCTTTGGCGTCATTGGCCTGGTTGGTGTACTGTGGATTGTTGCTGGCTGGTCGCTGGCCTACGGCGGCGACGGTTCCAGCCCGTTTATTGGAGGCCTTGACCAGTTGCTGTGCCTACCGGTGCTCAACCAGGTGCTGCAGGCGGCCGAGGGCAATGCCACGGACGGTGCCGTCTATCCTCAGATCATCAACATCGCCTTCCAGATGGCGTTTGCCATGATCACCGCCGCTATCGTCACGGGCAGCCTGGCAGGTCGCATTAAGTTTGGTGTCATGACGGCTTTCCTGGGCATTTGGCTGCTCGTGGTTTACGCGCCGCTCGCCCACATGGTTTGGGGCGGCGATGGCTCCTTTATCGGCGACATCATCGGAGCGCTCGACTTTGCCGGCGGCGACGTGGTACACATTTCGTCCGGTCTTACGGGCCTGATTCTCTGCTTAATGCTCGGCCGTCGTCGCGGCTTTGGCATGGTGAGCTATCGTCCGCATAACGTGCCGTTTGTAGCACTGGGCGCCGGCCTGCTTTGGTTTGGCTGGTTTGGATTTAACGGCGGCAGCGAGTTTAAGGCCGACGCCGTGGCGGCGCTCGCCATCCTCAACACCGTGACGGCCAGCGCGGCGGGCATGGTCTCGTGGCTTGCCGTCGAGCGCGTGCACACCGGTCGTCCCACGCTGGTGGGCGCCAGTACCGGTCTGGTTGCGGGCCTTGTGGTGGTCACGCCGGGCGCGGGCTTTGTCGAGCCGTGGGCGGCGCTGGTCATGGGCCTGATCGTCTCTCCCGTCTGTTACCTGGCCATCAGCCATCTCAAGACCAAGTTCGGCTACGACGATGCGCTCGACGCGTTTGGCTGCCATGGTATCGGCGGCATCTTGGGCGGCGTGCTCACGGGCCTGTTCTGCGTGCCGGAGCTTTCGTGGACCGGTAAGGGCGGCCTGTTCTACACGGGTGACATGTCGCTGCTCATCTCGCAAATCCTGGGCATTGTGGTGACGGTCGCTATTGTGCTGGTGCTCGACTTGGTGATTGCCGCGGTGGTCAAGGCGCTGTTCCGCGGCAGCCTGCGCGTGGACGAGGCCGATGAGGCGCTGGGCTTGGATGCGAGTCAGCACGGCGAGAGCGCGTATCCTTCTTTCTCCGGACTCGATTAGCAGCGCGGCTTTCCCAAGCACCCGACCTTGCCCCTCAAACCGTCGCTTGCGTACCGAAGTACGCGGCGCTCCTCTTTCGGGGCAATCTCGGGCACTTGGAAAACCCGCGTCATTGAATGGCAATTCATTTCTTTACTAAAGAGAGGAATTTACTATGAAGAAGATTACGGCGATCGTTCGTGCCGAGAAGCTTGAGGTTCTTAAAGATGCGCTGTTTGCTGCCGATGTTCGCGGTATGACGATTAACCAGGTGCAGGGCTGCGGCGCGCAGCATGGCTGGAAGGAATACGTTCGCGGCAACGAACTGCTCGTCAATACCATCCCTAAGGTGCAGTTCACTCTCATCTGCGCCGATGAACATGTCGACGGCATTGTCGACATCATCTGCAATGCCGCCCGCACCGGTGCCGTCGGCGACGGCAAGATTTGGGTCGAGCCGGTCGAAGAAGTCATCCGCATTCGCACCGGCGAACACGGCCCGGCCGCGGTGTAGAATCGACCGTCTGCCATCCGCAACGTTAAAATGCTGCAATGAGGCACAAGGCTTGTGTTGCGGATGGACGGATTATGGGGCGTAATAAATATCCCGAGGAGACGGTCGCGAAGATTCTCGACGCGGCACTGGAGCTATTCTGTGCACAGGGTTATGAGGGGACGAGCATTCAAGATATCGTTGACCGTCTCGATGGCATGACCAAGGGCGCTGTCTATCATCACTTCAAGAGCAAAGAAGAGATTTTCAACGCCGCGTTTGATCGGGCGATGGCTCCGATTGTTGAGCACCGTCGCTCGATGCTTGGCGTCGGTAATATGACCGGCGCCCAAAAGCTAAAAAGGCTTTACGCTTCCGAGTCCGTTGTTCCGCAAATTGAGCTATGGGCACGTATGCGTCCTGCAGCAGATCCGGTAAAAAGCTCGCGCCTACTGGCGATGCAGTACCAGGGCTCATTTGACGAGTCGGCCGATGGCTGTCTCTTGCCGGTGATCGAGGAGGGCATCGCCGACGGCTCCATTGCGTGCGAATGCCCGCGCGAAGCGGCAGAGGCCGTGTCGTTGCTGGCGAATCTCTGGCTGTTGCCACTGTTTCGTCCGCTTGAGCCCAAGGATCGAATGCTCGCTCGTGCTCATTGTTTGGCGCAGATGGCCGCCGCGGTGGGACTCGATTTGGGTAATGAAGTGCTTCAGACAACGGCGCAGATTTGGGACGTATGGGACCGCGCCGGGTGGTAATATAGATACCAACGGTATGTAATTGATTTGTGAGGGTAGCCACGGCTGCCCTTTTCAAGTCATTAAATACATACTAGTGGTATGTATAGGGGGTGGGCTTATGGCTGGGCTGAGAGACGTCGGCGTCTCGTTGAAATCAAAAACAGTGCGGTCAATCAGGCTCGCGGAACTTCTGGTTGCGCAGCTGTGCACGTATTCGATGCTGTCGGCGCTGTGCTTTGCGTATCCACTTTACTTGTTCGATTGCAGTGGATCGTCAACGTTATATGGCGCCGTCGTGGCGACGGCGTTCATACCCGGCGTACTCGCAACTCCGGCTGGTGGGATCTTAGCGGATCGGGGAAGACACCGCGAGGTCCTCGTGTCCCTCGGCATTGCTCTGATGACTGCATCACTGCTGTCTGTCCCCATGAAGCGCTCGTTGCCTCTTGCGGTCGTCGTAGTAGCGATACTTTGTGTTCAATATGGTGTTCAATCGCTGCTAAAGCCAATGCTCCAAATTGAGACGGTGCGTATGGCGGGTGAAGAGAAGGTTGAGCGGGCCACTGCATTGGTTTCGCAGATGACCATGGTGAGCAATATCTTGGGTCCTGTGGTCGGGACGGCAGTCTATGGGTGCTTTGGCATCGATGCTCTTTGCACAACCGCGTCGGTGGCGTTTGCGATTTCAGCTCTCTTGTTTGGGGTCGCACTCAAGCAAAACGCCTCATCTGAAACGATGAGAGACGGCGCGACTCGCACGACATGCCGAAACGATTTTCGGGAGTCGATTCGGTATCTGTTGCAAAATGCATCATTGGTCGCTGTGATTTTGCTTGCGGCAGTTTTGAACCTTGCGTTGGTTGGGCTAACGATTGGCGCTCCCATTATTGTTACAAAGCATCTCGGCATGCAATCGTCCTGCGTTGGGATAGTTGAGGTTGCTCTGGGCCTGGGTGGTCTTACCGGCAGTGGCTTGGTCGGCATTTGGCCGCATCGTTTTTCTTTCAATGGCATATGCCGATATGTTGCGATGATCTGTTTTGGAGTCGCGCCGATTATTGTTACGCTGCTGTTCGGCGTAGATGTATGCGTGTTCACCGTGTTTGCGGTTGGTTCGGCATGGGTCATGGTGTGGGCGAGCATTACGTCGGTTGAAATCATCGCGTTTGTTCAGCGGGTAGCGCCGACTGAGCTCTGCGGAAAAGTGCTTTCGGTCGTTTACATGGTCCTTTCCTGCGCAACGCCTATCGGCCAATTGACGTACGGGGTTGCATATGATCGATGGACACCGGCGATTGTATTCGCAGCCATGTTGGCGGTGCTGACGTTGACGACGGCTCTGTTTTATCGGCTGAAAAATCGATTGCGGCGATTGTCTTAACGCGCTGGGGCACCGTGAATTTGTGAAGGCGGTGGTACGCCGCGCCGGGACGGCATTGTTTGGACATGCCTCTCCTTCGTCTACAATATCGGGCAGACGAAGGAGAGGCATGTCCATGATCAAGATGTTCGCGAGTGACTTAGACGGAACGCTGCTGAACGCCCTGCACGAGGCGGATGGGACCATCCGCCGCGCCATTCGCGAGCTGACTGAGGCTGGCCTGCACGTGGTTCCCGCGACTGGACGCTCGACGTTGCCGATCGGCGAGCATGGCTTTACGGGCTTGGCGCTTGACGCCTGCTGCTCCAATGGATCCATCGTGCGCGACAGCCATGGCGAGGTGCTCAAGACTTGGACCATCGACCCGCAGGTCACTGAGGAACTGCTCAAGGCGTTCCCGGACATTTGCTTTGATTGCTCCACGCCCGATGGCATGTTTTCGAGCGGTTCGTTCGAGATGCATCAGGCGGGCTTTAAAAAGGACAGCCCCATCAAGCGTATTGTGATGCGCGGCATGCGTGCGCGCGGCGGGTATCACGAGGAACAGTATTTCGACCAGTCGATCGGCGATATCTTGCGTCACGATGTATGCAAGATCAATTGTCGCGTGACCTCGCCCGAGCTGGAGCGTGACCTTAAGTCGTATCTTGCCGAGCGATCGGACCGCGTGGTCAACGCGCCGTTCGATCCGGTGATGTTCGAGATCACGGACGTGGCGTGTAACAAGGGCGAGAGTGTGGCCTGGCTGGCGGGCTACTACGGCATTGCCGAGGACGAGGTCGCGGTTTATGGCGACGGCGGAAATGACATCGCCATGCTCAAGCGTTTCCGCCACAGCTACGCGACCAAAAACGCTAGCGATACAGCTAAGGCTGCCGCGAGCGCAACTATTGGCAGCTGCATGGTCCACGCCGTCCCCAAACACATGTTCGCCACCATGCGCAAGCAAAACTCCCGCACCGTCATCGAATAATGTGACAAAGGGACAGCCCCTTTGTCACAGGGGCCTGTGTGCTTGGAATACGAACATATATTCGTATATATAACTAGGCTCTGGTAGAATCGGTATCGTTGACGGCAGTTCCATGTGCCGGGCAGCGCCCTCCATTTGATGGGAGGTGATGCCCATGACCGATTTGATTGATTTCGTGAGACTTCTGACCGCCGTGGTCTCGTTCTTCACGGCGCTTGTCGGTCTTTCCGAGGCACTCAAGCAGCGTTCGAAGCGCAACAGAAGGGGTCGCCGCCGCTAAGGCGTTGACCCCCTAATGCAAACAACGGCGCTGCCCAGCCAGCTACAACTTGGGCTGCCGTCGACACTATTCTACCCACGAATGACATTTTGGACAATCGGTAATGCCGCTCCAAAAGCCAGGCGGGTTGTGACAAAGGGACTGCCCCCTCGTCACATTCCAAATATTGCCTTTACGTGTTGGTACACACGGTGTGCAATAATACTCGCACTGTGCAATAGCGCACAGGCTGAGTAACAAGGAGGACGCTTGTCCCAGCTCGAGAAATGCGATCGCCGGTCCCTTCGCTCGCAGCGTGCCCTTCGCCAGGCACTTGCCAGCGAGCTTGCCGAAAGCGGCGACCTTTCGCGCATTAATGTCGCGTCGCTCACCGAGCGCGCTGGCCTTACGCG
>CABUVF010000126.1 GCA_902494945.1 uncultured Collinsella sp. | reverse complement strand
CATTGCTTGACGGAACATCCTATCGGGGAGCTGGGTATGGCGAAATACTCAGTTTTCAAGATAATAACAAGGTCAGACTAATACCAGATTGAATGGCTTAATAAGGTCAGGTGATAGGCTCATGCTTGACTACAATTTGGAAAAACGCGGCGAAGCATCGCTTTATGAGTATGTTTACCAGCAAATTCGCGATGATATTGTTGCTGGCCGTATTGCGGCGGGGGAGCATCTGCCGTCTAAGCGCGCCTTTGCGAGTCATTTGGGTATCAGTGTCATTACCATCGAGAATGCATATAGCCAGTTGCTTGCCGAGGGCTATATTTGCTCGATGCCGCGTCGTGGCTACTACGCGTGCGAGCTTCCGGATGCGCCGGTTTTGGCTTTTGCTGCGGGGGATATCGACCGAGATGCTGTCCCTGTTGGTCCCAGCGCGCATGATGCCATGGGGCAGGCAGAGCGATTCGACGCACTTTCTCCTTCCGCTTTGGAGGCGGCGCGGCTTTGGCAAAGTGCGCTACGGGCGACGCTGACGTCCGAAGACGAACGTGAAATCTTTTCGCCCGCACCGGCGCAGGGCACCGCTCGACTGCGACGTGCGATTGCGCACCATCTGCGCGGGACAAGGGGCATGAATGTCGACCCCGACAATATCGTTATCGGTGCGGGCGCCCAGCTGCTCGATACCATGTTGGTTCAGTTGCTTGGCGCGGACAAGGTGTATGCCGTCGAGGATCCAGGCTATTTGCGCTTGACGCGCATCTATCAGGCTATGGGCTGCAAAGTTCGACATATCCCGTTGGATGATGAGGGCGTGGACTTGAGCGCTCTGCAGAAAACCGGGACCGATGTACTTCATCTGATGCCGTCCCATCAGTATCCGACCGGCCTTGTGACGAGCATTGCACGTCGCTATGCGTTGCTGAGCTGGGCCGCCGAGCGGCCAGGTCGGTATCTCATCGAAGACGACTTTGATTGTGAGTTTCGCCTTGCCGGCAAGCCGATTCCCGCGCTCGCGTCGATCGATGCCGCCCAGTCGGTTATCTACACCAACACGTTTTCGAAGAGCCTTTCATCGGCGTTACGTTTGGCGTACATGGTGCTGCCCGATGAACTAATGGAGAGGTTTAAACGCAACCTTGGTTTCTACGCCTCGTCGGTAAGTTCTGTTGATCAGGTTGCCTTGGCGCGTTTGCTGGAATCGGGTGATTACGAGCGACATGTGAACCGCGTGCGCGTTCGTGCTCGTGGGGCGCGTGATGGCCTGGCGGCGCTTGTACGGAAAACGTTTCCGGCAGGGGAAGTCTCGATCGAGTACGCGGACGCCGGCCTTTACTGCGTCGTGGCCGTGGAGTGTGACGCGGGCGGAAGCTCTTTTGCACGGGCCCTCACGCGCTCGAGCATCCCTTTTATCGATATCGGTGACTGTTTTTGGTGTGCCGCTGGCGCATCTGTCCCTGAAAACTCAACTCAAATTCTTGTTCAGTATGACGATCTGAGTCCAAAAGTACTAACTACCTTGGAATTGCAGCTAATGGGGAGCACTCTGCAACCTAAGTGAGTAGACTTTTAGCACTTTGGCGACCAGACAGTTTTGTAACAAGCTATCTACCTGCGGTTTTGAAAAGCAGGATGACCGGCCTGCTCGGGATGTTCAAAAAAGTCTACTCACTTGCCGCGCAAAGCTCCTGCATGAGAAAAAAAATGGGGTTTTCAACAGGGCTTCGTCCAGCTCTCGGCAAGCTTTTGGCCAGTTGGGGAGGGCTGTTGAAAACTTGGCAGTCCGTTCGGCGCCATTTTTGGTGCGTTCGCGCCAATGCGTGACTGACTGGGTTGAAATTCGTGTTTTCCTGTGCCTATGAAGGATCTACTTTGTGACATATCAGCTTTTAGGTACTGGCGTTTGCCTCCTCAAGTCCGCGCTTTGTGTCCGCCGCTTCCACGACCGGAAGAAGACCGGCAGCGATATGATCTCGCCCGCAACCCGACGGCTGCGGTCGCGCTCGGTTTTCCGTTGTATACATTGGTTCGGACGAGAGACAAACGGACTTGTCCTGCCAGCATTAGGCAGCGGCTGTTTCTTGGTGAGCTCCCCAGGGAATCCGTGCTGGAAACGGAGCATGGGTTTTTGATTACGTCTCCTCTACTGACGGCATTCATCATGTTGCGGCATCTGACGGATCTTCAGCTTCTTTTGGTATTGGCGGAGGTGTGTGGCTTGTTTGCGGTGTGCGCCCTGCCGGCGGCACTTGAGGCGGAGCTTTCGCGTGCAATTGATTCGGGCGCGATTTCGACAACGTTCGGTTGGGTGCGCTGCCCGTCCGAGGACGGCACCGCCTCAAATTTATGGCGTCGAGACGCTTTGGTTTTGGGCGGAGACCTTGACCGTTTTTGTTCAGATGTTTGCGGGATGCGTTACGGCAATAGATTTATAGCGGTATCGCAACTCGTTCCATTGGGTGCCGCGTCGCCTTTTGAGGTCGAGGCGTATTTGCTACTTGCACTGCCGCGATCCCTGGGAGGCGAAGGTTTTTGCGGCATAGAGCTTAATGTTGAAGTGATGCTAAGCACAAGTGCTCGAGCGATTGTGGGAAAGTCCCGTGTATATATCGACCTACTTCTTTCTTCGCCGGACGGCAGGCGACAGGTGGCCATTGAATGTCAGGGAAAGGCCTCGCACGGACGCACAGGGGATGGCTTGCGTGACGCTGACCGCATGACGGCCCTTCAGGCCATGGGCTACGATGTACTTTTCCTGACGCACAGACAGATATCCGATGAGGGTAGATTCCACGCGATCGTTAAGGCCGTATGCAGGATGCTCGATGCTGAATATCGTGATAAAAGCTCAGATGAGCAAAGGGCTGAGACATTACTCCGGTCTGAACTGTTCGTTGACTGGACAAAATTGGGAGTAATTGACGGAAAGATGCCCGTTAGACGCAAAACAGCTCGATCGTGGACGGCTGCGGTTCTAAGTGAGTAGGCTTTTGGCACTTTGGTGACCAGGCCGTTTTGTAACAAGGCATTTACCTGCGGCTTTATAAAGTGATATGGATGGCCTGCTCGGCAAGTTCAAAAAAGTCTACTCACTTAGTTTTTGACGCGAAGCCGATGCCGAAGGTGGTCCTTTTTTTGGGACGTTAACTGGTTCGCTAGACACGAAAAAGGCCCGGATCTTGCGGTCCGGGCCTTATCGAGCTAGAGATTATCTCTCAGGCGATTGGCTTAGCCAAAGTAGCGCTTAAGCAGGCCAGCGAAAGCCTTGCCGTGGCGAGCTTCGTCGCGAGCCATCTCGTGCACGGTGTCGTGGATGGCATCGAGACCAGCGGCCTTGGCACGCTTGGCAAGATCGGTCTTGCCGGCGGTGGCGCCATTCTCGGCTTCAACGCGCATTTCGAGGTTCTTCTTGGTGGAGTCGGTCACGACCTCGCCCAGGAGCTCAGCGAACTTGGCGGCATGCTCTGCCTCCTCGTGGGCAGCCTTCTCCCAGTACAGGCCGATCTCGGGATAGCCCTCGCGATGAGCGACGCGAGCCATGGCCAGGTACATACCGACCTCGGAGCACTCGCCCTCAAAGTTGGCGCGCAGGTCAGCAACGATGTCCTCGGAGACGCCCTCCATCTTGGCGACGCCCACGACGTGCTCGGCAGCCCACTCGAGCTGGCCCTCCTCCTGCTTCAGGAAACGAGAACCGGGAACGCCGCACTGGGGGCACTTGAAGTCCTCGGGCAGCTGGTCGCCGTCGAACTCTTCCACATAACCGCAAACGGGGCAAACAAACTTCATGATTCGATCCTTTCGATCGATGGCGATGGTGCGCTCGTCCGGTCCCGTAAGGGCCCTCTCCGGACGTGCGTCTTGACGGGTTCTATTATCCATAAATGCAACCAAATGTGAAGCCTATTAGGAATGATTTTTAATAAAACAATTTAAGCATGTGAAGATGTTGATTGATTAACGATTGGCAAGCCATATACGGACGCCGATGAGTACAATCGGTCGAGCAAATGTTGACTAATCAACAAATGAAGGAGCTTCCTTTATGCATCTAGCCCGCCGCGCCTGGTGCCGAACGTATCAAACGGTTTTTCGCATCGCATTGCCGGTGCTGCCCTATACCGAGCCACGCATTTTAGAGCACGCTGAGGAAGTGCCCGCAGTGCTTCAAAAGCGTTCAATACAGCATGTTCTTATCGTGACGGATCCCGGCATTGCCCGTCTGGGGCTCACGGCACCACTCGAGACAGCGCTCGCGTCCAAGGGAATTAGCGCTGCGGTCTATGCCAAAACGTCAGCGAACCCCACGGTTTCAAACGTGGAAGAAGCGGCGTCCCTGTATCGAGAGAGCGCCTGCCAGGCCATTATCGGCTTTGGCGGTGGCTCGGCCATGGACTGTGCCAAGGGCGTGGGAGCACGCATCGCGCAGCCAGGCAAGCCCATCAACAAGATGCGCGGCCTGTTGCGCATTCATCGTCGTCTGCCGCTGCTCATCGCCGTTCCCACCACGGCAGGCACGGGAAGCGAGGTCACGCTTGCGGCGGTAATTACCGATGACGAGACGCATTACAAGTACCCCATTAACGACTTTGTACTCATCCCACGTTTTGCGGTGCACGACCCCGAGTTTACGCGTGGGTTGCCGGCGTCCATTACGGGGCAGACGGGTATGGATGCCCTGACGCATGCTGTCGAGGCCTTTATCGGCCGTAGCACCACGTCCTACACGCGCAAGATGGCGCGTCAGGCGGTTCAGCTCATCCACGACAATTTGCTGGAGGCCTATGAGCATGGCGGTAACATGCGTGCGCGCCGCAATATGCTTTCGGCGGCGTATAAGGCGGGTGTTGCCTTTACGCGCTCCTATGTTGGATATGTGCATGCCATCGCGCACAGTCTGGGCGGCCGATACGGAATTCCACACGGTTTGGCCAACGCGATCATCCTGCCGCACATGCTTCGCGCCTATGGCGAAGCTGCTGCTCCCAAGCTCGCCGATCTCGCCCGCATGGCCGGCATTGCGCCGGCTAATGCGCTGGACAACGTGGCTGCTGAGGCCTTTATCGATTGGGTCGACCGCATGAACGCCGCCTTGGGCATACCCAAATATGTGACGGGCATTCGCCGCTCCGACATTCCTGAGATGGCGACGCATGCCGATGCCGAGGCCAATCCCCTGTACCCCGTTCCGCTTTTAATGGACCGTTTGGAGCTCGAGCATATGTACGAGGTCGTTGCGGGTGGTATGTTTGAGGACGAGAACTAGGAGGGCTCATGAACACCGAGGAAATTGCGCGCATCGTCGGCGATCAGCGCGCCTACTTTAAGACGCACGCCACGTTTGATGTCGACGCTCGCCGTCGCGCGCTCGTGAGTTTGCGCAATGCAGTACGGGCGCACGAGGCTGATATCGCCCATGCGCTCAAGACCGATTTGGGCAAGTCGCACGACGAGGCCTATATGTGCGAGATCGGCACGTCGCTTTCCGAGATTCGTCATCAGATTGCGCATGTGGCTCGATGGAGCCGCCCGCTCCTGCGCCCGTGTGACCTCGCCAACGCCGTAAGCGTGTGCAAGACGCAAGCCGTGCCCTACGGAGTCACGCTCATCATGGCTCCATGGAACTATCCGTTTTTGCTAACGCTCGAGCCGCTCGCTGGCGCCCTTGCCGCGGGCAATACCGTGGTCATCAAACCGAGCGCCTATGCTCCGGCATCGAGCGCGGTGCTCAAGCAAATCTGCGAAGAGGCATTTGATCCGCGCCTGGTGACGGTTGTCGAGGGCGGGCGCGCCGAGAACGAAGCGCTGCTCGATGAGTGCTGGGACAAGATCTTCTTTACCGGCAGCGTTCCGGTCGGCAAGCTCGTCATGGAGCGCGCAAGTAAAAACCTTACGCCCGTGACGCTTGAGCTGGGCGGAAAGAGCCCCTGCATCGTGGACGCGACGGCAAACTTGAAGGTCGCGGCACGGCGCATCGCCTTTGGCAAATGGCTCAACGTGGGGCAGACCTGTGTGGCGCCCGACTATCTGCTGGTCGATGCGCGCGTGCACGACGAGCTGCTGGGCCTCATCAAGGAGGAAGTCCATCGTATGTTTGGCGAGCATCCGCTTGACAACGAGGATTACGGGCATATCGTCAACGCCAAGCACTTTGCGCGCGTGCGCGGACTGATCGATCCCGATAAGGTCGTGCTTGGAGGTACCGCGCGCGAGACTTCGCTCAAGATCGAGCCGACGATTTTGGACGGCGTGTTCCCCGATGACGCCGTGATGCAGGAGGAGATTTTCGGCCCCATCTTGCCGGTGCTGACGTTTGAGAGCCTAGACGAGGCCGAGACGTTTATTACGGATCGTCCGACGCCGCTGGCCCTGT
>CABUVF010000125.1 GCA_902494945.1 uncultured Collinsella sp. | reverse complement strand
GCCGCCAGGGTCCCGGGCCTTGTGGCGCCGAGCACGAGTATCGACGAGAGAAGGAAGGGGATGAAGGGAAGGAAAGACGGCGCCGTGGCAATGGCGTAAGGCAGGAAGGAAAGGAATGGCAGGTCGTTTGCGGAGGCTGGAATGTGCGTGATGCCGGAGCTGCTCAGGGCACGGCAATATGCGAGCTCCGCGTCATTGGTCTCTCGGTCTCCCACGATGGACCCGGATTGGAAGCCTTCGTCCATGAGCGCGTAGTAGCTCTCGGCAGAATCGAGAATGGCGGCGTCGGTTTGAGCGGCAAGGGCGGCGTTCGCGTATCTTGCAAGCTCCGCGTCATTTTGCTGCTCTGGAGATAGGTCTGTGCCGCTGGCCTGGGGCGCGCGCGTATTGAATGCGTCGACAAAGCTCTGCATGCCCTGTTTCATAAAGAAGGGCCCGTAGATGGGTGAATTGAACGCAATGGGGACGGAAAAGGCTGCGGCGAGAACGAGCGTACAAATCCATACGGCCCTGTCTCTTAGGATTAGTTTGAGAAGAAGTCGACAGTACATTCAGAAGCACCTACGTTCCTCAAAGAATTGTTAGATTAATAATGACAGACCGAATGAAGATGCGTGCGACGGGGGCGAGGCGAATGGCTGAGCGGTATCGATATGCGGGTTCAACGGTATCACATTGGCCACATAGATTTTTAACTTGCATTTCTACCCGCCCTTTTCGTAGAGTCGCCGATACGTGCTTAGCGCACCCTCGGCGCGTCCGGCAGGCTTTGCGAAATGGGATCCAGGAGACTTCGGCGCAGCATCATCTTGCGGAATGCTTCTAATGAGCCTCCCATCCTTCAAAAACAGAATCTCATCGCACAGCCTATCGACCGAATCCAAGATGTGGGATGACATGATGATGCACGTACCAGAATCGGCCAGCTTCCTGAGAATCTCGGAATGCAAGTCCACCCTGCTGGGGTCGAGCGCGTTCATGGGCTCATCTAATAGAAGGTACCGCGCGCCCGTCGCATACGCAATCGCCAGGGTAAGCTGCTGCTTCATGCCCTGGCTCAGAGTGCGGATCCTCATCTTCGCGAACTCGCCTATCTGCGTTTGTTCCACTATCTCTTCGATATCGCGAGCATGCGGCCACATATCGCAAACCATCTTGAGGTGATCTTCCGCACGCAATCCGGGATACAGCAGCGTCCCCTCACCAGGTGCATAGAAGATCATAGAACGGACCTCTCTCGCACCCGTACCCTGCACCTCATCCAGAACGATGCTCCCGTCCACGCGAGGACCCGGCAAACCTGCCATCGCACGCAGCAACGTCGTCTTTCCATGCCCGTTCGGAGCGACGAGACCGTAGACCGTACCCGGGGCAAACTCAGCGTCCACCGAATCTACGAGCACCTTCTTTCCATAAGAGATCGTCAGCGTTTGAAGGCCAATCATCGAGATCATCCCCTTTCGATCTTTGGGACACTCAGGCGCACCATCAACGGAGATACGGCGCCCAAAACCACCAGCAGAGCGCCCGATGCGCCGACGACCTCTCCAAAAGGCATCGCGTTCGTCCCTCGCCCAAGGAACCCAATCGTCCCCACCTGGGAAGCGGGATCAAACGAGGCGAATGGAGCCAGCAGCGCGACGCCCATGCCCGCGCTTTCAACATGAGCGCTCAACGAACCCAACACCAGGAGAACCGCGCAAACCACTCCGGTGACAACGGGGTTGCGGCTAATCGCTGCTGTCAACGCAGCGACGACGGAAATCACGCCGTATGCCATGACCAGCAACGGAATACTGCACAACACCGCCTCCCCCACCATGGACGTTGTCGAAGCTCCCGCCCGAATGAGAGCGACGGGATACTCCGATCCACCCGCACCGTTCTTAATCAAGGACACAACCGCAGCGGGAACCATCGACACCAAAAGCAGCGCCAAGCCAAGCAGGAGAGACAGCGCAACAGCCGTCAGAAAACGCACATGCGCTGTTGCGGGGACTTGGAAAACCAGAAGGGAACGGCACCGCAGGTAGGTGCACGCAAGCGATGTGACAACCACGGGCAACAGCCAAAACAAGGAAGGAAGCGCCGCCTGGAGATAGGAAAGGAGGATTAATGGGGGCATCTTCGTACTTAACTCGTAAACCTTGGGGTCCGGCAAGCTCGCGATCGACTCGAGCAGAAGGGCGCGCGCCTCCGCACGAGAAGGAGTCTCCGGCTCGATTCCGATCGATTGCAGGAGGGTCGCATCTGCCGCGCCCAGCTCGCCTCGAGCGCGCTCGTACGTCGCAAGGCTTCGAAACCCCTCCGCAGGCGTGGGCGCGTACACGAAACCCGAAAGAGCATCTCGCATGCCTTCCAGGGCCGCTTTGCCCTCGACGTCCATATTCGCAGCGTCCTGCTCTAGATACCGATCTATTGAACGGAGCTCCCCATCCCTATACCGAACAGCGGAAACGTCACCAGCGTCAGGAAACACCTCGACCAGAGCCGGGGCCAGCATCGCCGTCGACATTGCAATCGCGCATACGGCGAGGGCAGGAGAATGCAGGAGCAGCTTCCCCATCGTTCTTACGTATGCAACGGCGGAGGCACAAGCGCTCGAACGGGCTGTCGTTCTCGATGCGGTGAAGGAACCTCTCTCAAGACAAATCGGGGACATCGGGCGCGCGCAGCCGCTCTTTCCAGCAACGCAAAGCAGGCTAATTGCCAGCACCTCGATCCCGATTGCGCATACGAGGGTAATCGCGCCACGCTCGAAGCAAAGTCCAGGCAGATTCACTATCTGCGTTGTCGGGTACGGGCTATAGGCGCCGACGGTCAACTCAGTGTTCGCATACGTAAGGGGATTCAACAGGGCGAACTCACGTAAAGCGATGGATCTTCCGTAATACCCGGGAACCATCGTCGCCCCCATCAGGGCACATACGAACACGATTCCAAGCGTAGGGTTATTGGCAATCTTCACGGCAAGGTGAACGACGAGCGAGATGAACGCCGCCACCAAGAATTGCAAGATGGCCGTCTGTGCGAACACCAGCCAAGCCGGTTTGATAACCGGAGTCGCATATTGAACGTAGCCTATCGGATAGAACAGCGAGCCCGGGCCATTCTTCACAAGTGCGGCGATTATCCCTGGAAGATTGACGGCGAAGACGGCAAGCATCGCAAAAACACTCGCCCATACGCTCGATGCAACAAGCCTGCCCAGCTCACCCATCGGTGCCTGGATGATGAGTTTTTCACGTTTGTTAAGACGCGCGGCAAGGAACGAGACGGCAACGGCCGTTGCGGCCCATAGCAAGTACTCCTTCGATCCGTCATAAAAGGAGTACGCTCCATCCGATACCTGCAGAAACGGAAGCAGAGGAGAGAGCGGCGCCAAGACAAGACGCCCCGCGGCAAGAGGGTACAGAAGCGCGGGCATGCTTGATGAAGAGGTATAGACGCCCTCCTCCCCCGCATTCACAAGCGCATCCGCATAGGATGCTGACAATTCCTGCTCAACACGGGTTATTCCCGACTCGAGGTATTCAACCCGTCCGTCGATGCCAGCCGCGCTCCTGAAGACGGGCAGAGCACAAAGAACCATCAACGCAACAACGGCAACACAGAGTGACCTGGAGGAGAGGAGCGACCTAAAGATTGCCTTCGAGATTTTGAGCATATTCATCGCCAACCTTAACCTCATCCAGTCGGAACAGAGGGGCCGAACAAAATGCTCGGCCCTTATTACTTGACGGCAAAGTCAATTTAACATAAACTGTTAAAAAGTAACCTGAGTTTTTTAAATTCTTCGGAGGTTATTATGAGTTCCGACAATCGCACTCCCCGGCTTCATTCCTTCCGCATCGCATGTGCGATAGCCTCTGCGACCCTTTGCGCCACCGCCATCGCACAAGTGGCGTTCTCCTTAAAGCCAGCAATCGAAGTGCTCGACAACCCTGTAATTGCAGACTCCCCCGCGTATCCAGCCCTTGCGATCTCGACATTGGTCCCTGCCGTCATCGGTATCGCTACGACCATCCTCAGCGCCGTTCTCGTGTGGACGATCAAGAGCGGAGACCCCTTCAAGAAAGGGTCTGCGACATGCTTGAAGGTGCTCGGCATTCTCTTCGTTGTTCAAGCTGCCACCAGCCTCTACGCCGGCTCACTCAAAACCTCCGTTTCGATGTTTGGCGGCGAGGGGGCCGTCGGCGCCCAAGAGATCGCTTCATCATTCGATTGGACCTCTCTGGTTCTCGGCATCGTCCTGTTCATGCTTTCCCAGCTCTTCTTGTACGCCCGAGAGCTGTACCTCGACTCCGACGAGATTGCGTAAGGAAACGCCATGCCCGTAATTGTTCGCCTCGACAAGATCATGGCCGAGCGAAAGATTTCCTCGAACGAACTTGCCGAAAGGATTGGAACCACGCCCGTGAACCTGTCCCGTATTAAAAAAGGGCATATTCGCGGCATTCGCTTCAACACACTCGAGCAGCTATGCCTCGCCCTTCGTTGCCAACCCGGAGACCTTCTCGAAGTCATGAGCGAAGAGGATGCCCGAAAGGAGTTCGGACTCGATTGGTCCGCCGAGGATTAGAGGGCGGTCGTACTCGCCCTGCACACGGGGATGCGAATCGGCGAGGTCTGCGGCCTTCGGTGGTGCGATGTGGATTTCGAGACGGGCCTGATCTCGATCAGACACTCGGTGGCGTACGCGAAGGGAATGGGTTCGTTCATCAAGGACACCAAGACCCATGACGCCAGGGGTATCCCCATCGACCTGGTCGGCCTACTCCCCTTCCTGAAGGAGACCCACGAGATCGACTGCGGAAAGCTGCGCTTGCGCGGCCTTACCGGGGCGGTCGAGATCGGGGACTGCTACATCCTGTCGGAGCCGGGCGCGACCTTCGCGACGACAAGCTATATCCGCAGGGCGTTCAAGACGTTCTCGGAGACCAACGGCCTCATGGGCACCAACGACGAGCTGATCACGTTCCACGGCCTTCGCCACACGTTCGCAACGCAGTGGATCCGCCAAGGCGGCGATATCAAGGCGCTCCAATCGATCCTCGGCCACAAGGACGCCATGGCGACGCTCAACGTCTACGCCGACATCGAGCCCATCTCCAAAATCCATAACATGCTGCGCGCCACGCCGTGCCTTTGGCGCGGGCACCTCGGGCCGAGGGTCGATCCGGGTCCCATGTTCCAACAGAGGATCCAGGAGTCCATCGAGACGCTCCAGGCGTTCGGCTACGGCATCACCGAGCCGGACGACCGAAATATCGCCATACGCGACGTGAAGACGAACAGTTGGCTCTAGCTCACCGAGTACGCGGCAGTGCTGGGCCCATCCCAACTAAGGTCACGGTGGTCCGATAGGGGCGCCGCCCGCGGCATGCGCCGCGGAGCGGTATCCCCTACCGAAGGGCGGGGATGCCCTCCGCTTCCAGTTCGGAATCAGCCGTCGGAGGCGTTCGGCTGACTGCGGGAACGGCCTGTCCGCTCAATGTGTTCGGCCGAGATCGGAAATCAACCCAACACGAGCCGGACACGCGCCAGACGGCTCTTCCCCGTGCGGCCTTCCCCCTTACGCTCATGTTGCAGGCATGTAACGCCGCAGCGAGCGCGCCTTTTTTGCGCCAGACAGGTACAATGATGAACACTGTACCGTAGCGGAGCGCCCCGCGCGCGCCGCAATCACGCGAAAGGGTTTCCCATGGCCGAGATCTCGTCCTCCCGTATCGTCATCACCGTCCTTGGCAAGAACCGCCCCGGCATCGTCGCCGGCGTCACCCGCGTTCTGGGCGAGGCCAACGTCGACATCCGCGACATCACGCAGTCCATTATCGAGGACATCTTCACCATGACCATGCTGGCCGACACCGCCGAGTCCAAGCTCGACTTTGCCGAGCTGCAGAAGGCCCTGGCCGAGGCCGGCGAGCTTTCGGGCGTCAATGTGTCCATCCAGCGCGAGGACGTCTTTAACTTTATGTACCGCCTGTAGCGAACAAGCCGCTCGGGGCAGCTTGACGTCATATCGTCCAAGCGCGCCGCCCCAAAGCGGACCGGAGAGGAGCGCACATGGCCTACGACGCCAAGAAAATCTACTACCGCTTCGACGATCACCTGAGCCGCCTGGTTCTGGATTACGAGGCGAGCCGCCAGATTTCGTCTGAGAGCGAAAACCTCTACCACGGCCTGCCGACCGACCCTTATGACGAGGGCCTGTTTGTCGAGCACAATGTCAAGCGCGGCCTGCGCAATGCCGACGGCTCGGGCGTGGTCGCGGGTCTCACTCGTATCTCGGATGTGCACGGCTACAACAAGGTCGACGGAAAGGTCGTGCCCGATCAGGGCAAGCTCACGCTTCGCGGCTACAGCATCGAGGATCTGGTCAACAATGCCCAGGCCGAGAATCG
>CABUVF010000124.1 GCA_902494945.1 uncultured Collinsella sp. | reverse complement strand
TTCCTGCTCTACAGTCCTGCTCACGACGGAGGCCACATTAAGTGGCCTCCTGTTCGTGCGGAACTCGCGATAAACTTACCCCCCACACCCCTCACGCGGCGGGCAACCGTCGTCGGGCTTATAACTGACACGATTACACCGCTTGCATATCGTCTGCTGGCTTGGCACGGTACAATACTTGCAGCTTTAATTCATGAATTAGTGGAGTTATTGATGGCAGAATCTCGTGCGGAGCGTAGGGCTCGTCGTGCTTTGATCGAGGCGGCTGAGGGGTCGGAGGAGAAAAAATCTTCTAAGAAATCCAAGTCGTCTCAGGATGCGAAGGGTAAGTCAGCCAAGGGCAAGGCTAAGGCCAAGCGCCCCAGTTCTCGTCGGAACGAGGACAAGGCATCTCAGACTCGCTCCAAGCGCTCGCATAAAGATCCGGTTTCGTCTGCGCGTAAGGCTGTGGACCCCAAGTCTCCCTGTTCGATCATGAAAGCTTGCGGTGGGTGCACGGCGCTCAATCGTCCTTATAAGAAGCAGTTGGCAGCCAAGCAGGCTGCCATGGAGGAGCTTTTTGCCTCGCTTTGCGAGCGTGAGGGCATTGCTGTCGATCCTATTCGCGGTATGGGAGTCACCCTGGGAGACCCGGGCAAATATCCTGCGCCGCGTGGTTTTCGTCATAAGGCTGCCACTCCGTTTGCTCCCGGCAAAGAGGGCGCTGTCCGCTGCGGCTTTTTTGAACGTGGGACACACAGAATCGTTGCTGTTCCTGAATGCCCTGTCGAGGCGCCGGGGGCCCGCCAGATTCTCAACGGCATCGCTCGCGAGGCCGAACGTCTGCATATTCCTGCCTTTAACGAAGACAAGCATCTGGGCTTGCTTCGCTATGCCGTTGTTCGCTGTGGTTGGCGCACAGACCAGATTATGGTCACCCTCGTAACCGCTCAGCGCGACCTGCCGCATGCGCAGGAGTTCTTTGAGGCTGTCGCCGCACTCGATCCGCATATCGTCACCGTCGCCCAAAACATCAACGGGCGCCCCGGCAACGCCATCCTAGGCGAGGAGACCCGTATCGTGTACGGTGCCGAGTGCATGCGCGACCAGCTACTCGGTTGCGAGTTCGATATCTCCCCCACCGCGTTCTACCAGACCAACCCGCAGCAGACCGAGCTGCTCTACCAGCTCGCCATCGACGGCATGGACCTGCGTCAGGGCGACGTGCTTATGGATGCCTACTGCGGCAGTGGTACCATCGGTCTTTGCGCAGCCAAGGCCGCCCAGGACAAGGGTATCGGTATCATGCTGCTTGGCGTGGAGCGAAACCCGGCGGGTATTGCCGACGCACGCCGCAATGCCGAGCTCAACGGCCTCACCCGCAGTGCCTGGTTTATGGCCGACGATGCAACCGACTATATCCTGGATGCCGCCGACAACAACGAGCGCGTCGACGTCCTCTCCATCGACCCGCCGCGCGCCGGCTCCACCCCCGAGTTTCTCGAAGCCGCCTGCGCGCTTAAGCCGCGCCGCATCACCTATATCAGCTGCAACCCCGTGACCCAGGAGCGTGACCTGCACCAGCTCCTCGATGGAGGCTATCGCCTGCTCAAGATCACGCCAGTCGATATGTTCCCCCATACCGACCACACCGAAACCGTAGCGGTCCTCGAGCGCCGATAATCTACCAGTACAAGAAAAAAAAGGGGGGTGGCCCGTCTGGACCGCCCCCCTTCGTTGGTATATATGCCCCGTTACATACTTTTGCGCAGGTCGCACACGCCGGCTGCCGCCATCTCGCGCAGCAGCGTCTCGCGGTCGCGCGTCACGATCAGGTCCAGCGGGAAATGAATCTCGTCGAGCATCTTGCGTGCGTGATCGAGCTTGCCAATGGCCATGCCAATGTGGGCATCGGTCGACACGCCAATACCCACGCCCAGCTCGGCGCAGCGCTCGGCGATCTTGCGGCATACAGCCCAATGCTCAGTGTCGACACCGTGTTCAAGACTATGGTTGTTGATCTCGATAATCTTGTGCTTGGCCTTAGCCGCCAACAGCACCTCGTCGATATCGAACGGCACGCCCGAGCGACCCGCGTGGCCCAGCATGAACACCTTGGGATGTTCCAAGGCATTGATATACATCTCGGTCGTTTGGGCCAGCGTCGCACCCTCAGCAATCTGCGGATTATGCACGCTTGCAACCAAATAATCCAAATTACGCGTAACCAAATCGAACAGTGAATGCTGACGGCTGTACGAATCGCCGGCGATATCGAGCGTGACAGGAGTGTCCTCGCCAAACAGGCTTCCGTCCATCGAAACGATATCGGCCTCGGCACCACGCAGCACTAGCACGCCGCTCCATATGCGCGGCCAGATATCCTGGTTGATAAAGAACTGGTAACTGCGCAGGTCATCGGGACAAGCCGAAACCATAGAGCTCAGGTGATCGGCAGATCCGAGTACCTGCAGGCCGCGCTCTGCCGCCCAGTACACATTCTCCTCAATGGTCGAATATGCATGCGCAGAAAACATCGTATGGGTATGAATGTCACAAGAAAGAAGGTAGGGCATCGGGTCTCCTTATCCGGCATGGCCGTCGCGTATATTCATTGTACGCATAGCCTTCGGCAGTCGTAAAACTGCTTCATCCCAATCACACAACGGCATAGACAACGGGGTCTGGCTTAGCACCAAACCCCGTTTCACGTAAAACATTGTAAGCAGAGCGCTTTACTTTCGACGATATTCGTCGGCCAGTTGCTTCCAGGCAGGCAACGAATTGACGATGGTCTCGTAGCTCACACAGTAGCCAAGGCGGAACCAGCCCGGCATGCCAAAGCTATCCGAAGGCACCGCGAGCAGCTCATACTTCTTCGCGCGCTCGCAGAAAGCGTTCGCATCGGGCTCCAGCGCCTTCACCCACAGGTAGAATGCACCATCCGGCTCAACATAGGTGTAGCCGTACTCCGCCAGTGCATCGGTAAGCGCGATGCGGTTGCGCGCATAGGCCTCAACGTCACTCGGCTCATCGATGCAATCAATAATCACGCGCTGGAAGAGCGCCGGAGCGCACACGAAGCCCAGCGTACGGGCGGCACCGGCAACGGCGGGCATTAGACGAGCTGCCTGAGGATTCGTATTGGGGACCAAAATCCAGCCCACGCGCTCACCAGGCAGCGACAGCGACTTAGAATACGAGTAGCACACCACGGTGTTCTCGTAGATCGAGGGCACCCAAGCCACCTCGGCACCGTACACGATCTCGCGGTACGGCTCATCAGAGATGAGCATAATCGGATTCTCGGGATCACGCTGAGCGCTGGCCTCGCGCAGAACATTGGCCAGTCGCGTCAGCGTGTCGCGTGTATATACGGCACCGGTCGGATTGTTGGGCGAGTCGATGATGACGGCAGCCGTCTTATCAGTAATCGCCTTGAGCACGTTACTCACGCTCAGCTGGAACGTATCTTCATCGGCGAGCGCCTCGACACACGTACAGCCGGCCTTCTCAATCCAAACGCGATACTCCGGAAAGTACGGGGCGATAACAATGACCTCGTCACCCGGGTTCGTCACGGCATTGAGCGTGCAGGTGAGCGAAGCCGCCGCGCCCACGGTCATAAAGACATCCTTGCCCTCATAGCTCGTGCCAAAGCGACGGTTGAGCGAGTCAGCGACGGCTGCTCGACATTGCGGCAGACCCGGCGCAGGCGTGTATCCATGCAGCTGGTCGCTCGGCAGCTCCAAGGCCTTCTTAATGGACTCAGCCACAGCAGCGGGCGCCGGAACACTCGGGTTGCCCAGCGAGAAGTCGAATACGTTCTCTGCACCGATCTGTGCCTTGCGCTCAAGGCCATAGCTAAAGATCTCACGGATGATGGAGCTTTCCGCACCGCGAGCATACATAGTTTCGTTGATCATCTGTTCCCCTTTCGCATAGGCGCTATTGTACGCTTTAGCCAACTAGAGCGCCACAATGTTGATTGGGGACAGACTTAAATGCGTGAAAACGCTCATTTAAGTCTGTCCCCAATCAACGAAGAAAAAGCCTCCGCAGGTTTCCCCGCGGAGGCTTTCGCTACAAAGGCTATTTGTCGGCGTCGGCATCGACGACGGCATGGTCATCATCAGCATCATCGGATGCGGCTTCGGCATCCTCCTGCATGGCCGCCTGCGCAAAGGCCGCGGCATCAGCCGCCAGTTCCTCCTCGCTCATACGAGGCGCGCGCTTCTTGGTCGGCATGCCGGCCGCCTTGGCATTGCGCTCCTCCTTGGCCGCCAGGATATCGCCCTCGCGCTCAAGGTAGGCATCCCACTCGTTATCGAGCAGGGCGTTCACGGCGTCGCCTTCGACGGTCTCGCGCTCAAGCAGCACCTTCGCCATCAGATCGAGCTGATCGCGACGGGCGTCTAGGATCTCGACCGCACGACGATGGGCCTCACGCATAATGCGCTGAACCTCGATATCGATGCGGCGCGCCGTCTCCTCGGAGTAATCCTGGTGATCGGCGTAATCGCGACCAAGGAACACCTGATGTTGCGCCTCGCCAAACACTTGCGTGCCCAGCTCCTCGCTCATGCCCAGGCGCGTGACCATCTCGCGCGCCATCTTAGTCGCGCGCTCCAGATCGTTGCTCGCGCCCGACGTGATGTCGTCGCACATGAGCTCCTCGGCAACGCGACCGCCCAAGAACACGGCGAGCTCGTCGAGCATCTCGTTCTTGGTCTTGAGGAAGTGATCCTCCTGCGGAAGCTGCAACGTGTAGCCCAGAGCCTGGCCGCGGCTGACAATCGAAATCTTATGAACCGGATCGGAATGCTCCAAGATGTGGCCCACCAAAGCGTGACCGCTCTCATGGTAGGCAATCGTGGTGCGCTCGGCTTCGGTCATCACGCGGCCCTTGCGTTGCGGTCCGGCAATCACACGCTCCATCGACTCCTCGACCTCGTCCATCGAGATCACGGAACGATGGCGGCGAGCGGCCAGCAGCGCAGACTCGTTGAGCAGGTTCGCCAAATCGGCACCAGTAAAGCCAACGGTCATCTGGGCGAGCTTCTCAAACTTAACGTCCTCGTCCATCGGCTTGTTCTCAGCATGCACGCGCAAGATCTGCTCGCGGCCCTTTACGTCCGGGCGGTCAACCGTGACTTGGCGGTCAAAACGGCCGGGACGCAGCAGCGCCGGATCCAGAATGTCGGGGCGGTTGGTCGCGGCGATCAGGATGACCGACTCGCTTTCCTCAAAACCGTCCATCTCGACCAGCAGCTGGTTGAGCGTCTGCTCGCGCTCGTCGTGGCCGCCGCCCAAACCGGCTCCGCGCTGACGTCCCACGGCATCGATCTCGTCAATAAAGATGATTGACGGAGCCTGAGACTTGGCCTCCTTAAAAAGGTCGCGCACGCGGCTGGCGCCGACGCCCACGAACATCTCGACAAAGTCAGAACCCGAGATGCTAAAGAACGGCACGCCCGCCTCGCCGGCAACGGCCTTGGCCAGCAACGTCTTACCGGTACCCGGAGGGCCCACCAGCAACACGCCGCGGGGAATCTTGGCGCCCAGCTTGCGATAGCGGTCCGGGTCGCTCAAGAAATCGCGAATCTCTTCGAGCTCCTCGACCGCCTCATCCACGCCAGCGACATCCTCAAACTTGACCTTGGGACGCGTAGCCTCGTTGGTCTTGACATTGGTCTTGCCAAACTGCATGTTCCTGTTGTTGGCACCCATCATCTGGCGCATAAAGTAGAACATGATGGCGATCAAGGCAATCGTCGGAAGCACACTCATCGCCAAGTCGCCCCAAAAATCGGGATCGTTGGTGTTGACGATGTACTTGGTATCGGGGTGCTCCGCCATGAGCTCGGCAAGCGAATCGGAACCGACATAGGTCGAGGAAAAGCTCTTGAGCTCGCTCGTGTCGCCCTTGTCCTTTTTCGTCTTCCAGTAATGACCCGTCACGCTTCCGTCCTGAACCGTATAGGTCAGATCTTCGACGCGATCCTGCTTGATGGCGCTGACCATCTCACTCGTCGCGAGCTTAACGGTATTGCTGGAGTTGGCAAAGCCGGAGCCCATGTTAAAGAAGGCGTAGCCCAGAAGCGCGCAAGCCAAAATAAAATACAGCCAGCCCGTACGCGTGGGCTTCTTGCCTCCGGGCATCCCCGGGATCTTAGGCTCCCGGGGAGTCTGGGAATTGTTGTCGTTACGGTCGTCGGGCATCTTACGAATAAACCTCCGGTTTCAAAATGCCCAGATACGGAAGGTTGCGATAGCGCTCGGCATAGTCGAGGCCGTAGCCCACCACAAAGGCATCGGGGCAATGGGTTCCAACATACTTGGGCGTGACGGCCGAGGTACGGTCCTCAACGTCCTTCCATAGGAAGGCGGCGACCTCCAGAGAAGCGGGCTTGCGGCTCTCGAGGTTCTTCATCAGGTACTTGAGGGTCAGGCCCGAGTCCAGAATGTCCTCGACGATCAGCACGTCGCGACCACGGATGTCGATATCCAGGTCCTTAATGATACG
>CABUVF010000123.1 GCA_902494945.1 uncultured Collinsella sp. | reverse complement strand
TTCATCTTAAGTTCCTCCTGCTGCATTTCGAGTGTCCGCGGGGGCGCGGACGCAGATATAGACACGTGAGCTTGAAGATTGTAGGGAAATCAATGTTCAAATGTCAAGAAATCAAAGGTAAAAGGTTGCGCAGTTCACACGGTTCCCCCATAAGCCGAGCTCGATTTAGCGGTGCATGGCAACTTTTCACGATATTTCATCGAGTTTTCAACAGGTCATGTTGGCAATGTTGAGAACTTTTCGTCCGTTTTCCAAAGTTTTCAACAGGTTTTGAAAAGTTGTCGAAAGATGAGAAACATTGCACGGTGAGCTACTATTTGTTCGAAACCTTTTGAAAGATTGCGAGCGGCATGTCTGACGACTTTTACACCATGGTCGATTCCGGAGACCCGGCACCCGACAACGAGCACATCACCGGCGTGCGCGAAGAGCGTGAGGAAGGCGAGCAGACGACCACGCAGGCGCCAAAAGTCATGTACGCCGCGCGCATCGCCGTCTATGACGACATGCTGTCGACACCGCGTGTGATCGTCATTGATCCGCAAGATGTCCGCACGTATTTGGAAGAGACGACCAACACCGTCTACCAGTGCATGAAAGAACAAGGTGGCCATATCTCGCTCATGGTCATCCGCGAGATTGTCGAAAACTTTATCCACGCGCACTTTGCCGAGCCCATCATCTCGATTCTGGACGGCGGAGACACCATCCGCTTTGCTGATCAAGGACCCGGCATCGACGACAAGGAGCGCGCTTTCGACTTTGGCGTTACCAGCGCAAACAGCAAGATGAAGCGCTATATCCGTGGAACCGGAGCAGGGTTTCCCATGGTGCAGGAGTATTTGGAAAACGCCGGCGGGGCCGTGTCCATCGAGGACAACATGGGCAACGGCACCGTGGTTACGGTAAGCCTGGATCCTAAACGCGTGCAGGAAATCGAACGCGCCGGCGGGCGCGGTGCTGCCGTGCGGCCCGAGACGGAGCAGCCCGCATATCCCCTGCCGGGAGCTTTTGCGCAGCAGCCCATGGCAACGCAACAGATGCAGCCCCGCGTGGGACAGATGCAGCAGCCCGGAATGCTTCCTACACAAGAGTCCCAGGCGGCGTCGATGTCGATGCCGCCAAACGTGCCAGAGGCCATGCCGCTGGCGGATCAGGATGCAGCAGCAATGCAGCAGGCGACGGGGGCACCGGGTGGCCAGCAAATGGGATATCAGCCGTACCAACAGGGATATCCATATCAGCAGATGCCGCCACTGGGGTATGGCCAGCAGTTCCCACAGCAGTACCAGCAGGGATATCAGCAGCCGTACCAGCAGATGCCGCAGCAGCAGTACAACCCCTGGGCCCAGCAGATGACTCCGCAGCCTTACCAACAGTGGCCTCAAAGTTTTCAACAGCAAATGTCGCCGATGCAGAGTTCTCAACAATCAGCAGCTCAAATGATGTATCCTAATGCAGCAAATCAGTATGCGCAGCCACAGCCGGACGTGTTCGTAAGCGATCGCGGCAACGCCGCGCTGGGCTATCTGGCGCAAAATCAAGCGTGCGGTGCAACCGATCTGGCGAGGGCGTTTGGAAACTCGGCCCCCACTTGGTCACGCACGCTCAATGACTTGGCGCAGGCCGGCTTGGTCATCAAGCATGGCCAGAAATACCATCTGACCGAACTCGGCGCCGCTCGCGTGCGAGCTCAGAGCTAAAGAACGGGAGAGACAGTGGACGAGGAAGCAAGCATCATCCTGGGGGATGCCATCGCCTTTTGCCAGCGCGACGGCCAAGATGCACGCCTCATCAACATGCTGGGGCAATCGCGCGCCATAAGCCTGACCGAAGATACGCTCACGATCGAGGCCCCCTCGCGCTTTGCCATCGCGCAGCTCAAAAAGCATCAGCCGACTATTGAGGCCTATCTGGAAGAAATCGCCTTTGCTCCGATCGCGCTCGACATCGTGGCACCGCAAGGCGCAACGGCCGAATCTGCTGCCGCGACGGTGCCCGCCACGGCTCCCGCTGCTTCCCCTGCGGCGCCAGCCTCCGCAGGCGACGTGCCGACAATCGAGCACCAGCACAGCGATGTTTCCCGTGAAACCATGGCACCGTTGCCGACCGCCGCTGCGACGTCAACGAACGCACCCGTCACGCACATGCCCATCGCTCATGACGCAGCGGCGGGCGCGGATTCGGGCATTGCAATCAAGAACACGCTCTCGGCCGATGATTTTCGTCGCATGATGAACCAGATGAAGGGCGGGGCGCCGACTAAGTCCACGCAAGCCGCGACCCCCGCTTCACCCATGCCAGCACCGACCGTACCGGCCGAGCAGAATACGGATGGAGCCCCACTCGCCGCGAACTCAAAATTTACCTTTGAGAACTTTGTCTACGGCCCCGAGAACAGCCATGCCTATCGCTCGGCACTCAAGTTTGCCGCCCTCGCGGACGAGCGGGGCACGTGCACATCACTGTTCATCTACGGCAAATCGGGCCTGGGCAAGACGCACCTGCTGCTTGCCATCAAAAACGAGCTCGCCGAAAAGTCGCCCGAGATCAAGGTCAAGTATGCCAACTCCCAGGCATATCTGGACGACCTGATGACCGAGTTCGACCGCCAAAAGAAGAGCAACGCCCCCATCATGCAGGCGTACCACGGCGTGGACGTGCTCATCATCGACGACATCCAAAACATCATCGGCAAGCGCGCGAGCGTGGACTACTTTTTCCAGCTCATGGACGAGTTCATCCGCAACAACAAGAAGGTCGTCATCGCGGCAGACCGCGCCCCCAAGGACCTGAGCATGGACGAGCGTCTAACCAGCCGCTTCAACGCCGGCATGCTCTGCCTGGTCGCAGAGCCCAGCTACGAAATGAAATACAAGATCTTGCAGCGCTATTACGAGAACACCATCGTCGCCGCTCCCGAGGCAGGCGACGACTCGCTGCTGGCGGCCTATGGGGGCGACGGCGGGCACCTAACCGACGAGCACTTTAAACACATGGCCGAGGTCTCGGGCACCAACATCCGCGAACTCGAGAGCTTTTGCGAGCGCTGCGCCGGCGAGGCGGGCGACCGCGAGCGCGAGGGCGGGGAGCTCACCTTTGACGATATCGACGCCATCGCCAGCCAGTACTTTGACACATCGGCCAAAAAGATCAACGTCCAGACGGTTCAGTCCGTCATCGAAGAGCAGTACGGCGTGACGCACGAGGAGCTCATCGGCCCGCGTCGCAACGCCAATATCGCCAAAGCACGCCATATCGCTATCTACCTGGCCATCGAGATGTGCGAGATGACGACCACGGCGGTGGGCGCCGAATTTGGCAACCGCAACCACTCGACCGTCAGCACGAGTTACAAAAAGGTCCAGAAGATGATCCAGGAAGACCGCACCGTCACCGAAGACCTCAAGTCGCTGCGCGATAAAATTACACTGCGCTCGTAGGGAAATAGAGACACCTGTTGAAAACTTGTCGAAACCACGGGCATAAGGTGTCTAAAACCCAACCCGCGGTGATGAAAAGTTTTGCGCAGGTTTTGAACGTGGAAAACCACCCCTGTTGCACACAGGTTGCTGTCGATTCTCTTTCTTGGTCTGACCTGCGTCTTTGGGAGTAATCAACAGTTTCGTCAGTGCTATTACTATTATTAAGATATTTATATCTATAGAAAGGTATTAAAAGATGAAGTTCACCGTCAGCCAGAGCTCGCTTACACAAGCCATCGGCGTCGTTATGAAGGGTGTCGCTTCGGCATCCACCCTTCCCATCCTGTCGGGCGTGCTCGTTAAGGCCCAAGACGGCATCTTGGAATTCCAGACCTCTAACTACACTATCTCGATCCGTCATCGCATCGCGGCGCATGTCGAAGAAGAGGGCGAGATGGTTATCCCCTGTAAGATGCTCTCCAATATCACCAAGACCCTCCCCGATGCCCCGGTCACCTTTGAGCTGTCCGAGCGCCAGGTGCTGATTGGTTGCGAGAAGAGCTCTTTTAGGCTGAACACGCTCGATGCCAATGACTTCCCCGAGTTTCCGGCCTATGCCATCGAGAGTGCCGTGGAGCTGCCGACCGATGTCTTGTCCGAAATGGTCGGCCGCGTGTGGCGCGTCACCTCGACCGACAAGGCTCGCCCCATCCTGGGCGGCGTGCACATGAAGGTCGAGAACAACACCGTACGCCTGGTGGCGACCGATTCCTTCCGCTTGGCCGTGTGCGATACGCAGGTCGAGACCTCGACCCTCGAGGGCTCCTTTGAGCTCAACGTTCCGGCTGACGCCTTTAACGACGCGCTGAACATCATGGCCAGCCAGGCGACCATCATGATCGGGGCTACCGACACCCAGGTCGTCTTCGAGGCCGGCAACACCACCTACGTGTCGCGTCGCATCGAGGGCGTGTACCCCAACTACAAGCAGCTCATCCCCGATTCGTGCGTGACGAGCGTCAAGATCGATGTCGCCGCCTTTAACGCCGCCCTCAAGCGCGTGGCCGTTATCGCGAGCGCCAACCCCGCCGTCAAGTTCGAGATCGATGTCGAGAACGGGCAGATGGGCCTGTCCTCCATTTCCAATGACCAGGACCTTGCGCAGGAGACGATCGATGTCGAGGCTGAGGGCGAGTCGGGTACCATCGCCTTCAACTACCACTACATCTTCGGCTGCCTCAATGCCCTGTCCAAGGAGAAGGAGATCACGCTGGAGCTCAAGAGCTACTCGCAGGCGGGCATCTTCAAGTCCTACGACAAGATCAACTACCTGTACCTGGTCATGCCGGTCCGCATCTAGCGCTGCGCCATGACCATGTTCGCCCGCGATCTTTCCGTCGCGCACTACCGCAGCTTCGATAGCTATCGCCTTGCCCTGGACGAGGGCGTGACGATACTTGCGGGACCCAACGCGGCGGGAAAGACCAATCTCATAGAGGCGCTGCAGCTGCTGACGAGCGGCGCCTCGTTTAGGCATCCGACCGCAGCCGAGCTCGTCCATGACGGCGTGGGCTCGTGCAAGATCGAGCTGAGGCTCGAGGGCGACGGCCGCGTGCTTGATATGGGATTGAGCGCGGAGGACGGTAAGCGCTCGTTTAGTCGCAACGGCAAGAGATGCTCTGCCGCCGGTGTGCGCGGGATTCTGCCGAGCGTGCTGTTTTGCCCCGACCATCTGGACATGGTTAAGCGAGGCGCCAGTGTGCGCCGCGCCGCCCTCGATGACTTTGGCATGCAGCTGAGCGTGCGTTATGCCGATCTTGCGAGCACCTATGGGCGCTGCGTGACCCAGCGTAACGCCCTGCTCAAGGAGACCTGGTGCTGTCGCGAGATGCTCGGCGCGTGGAACGATTCGATTGCTCGCGCGGGCTCGGCCCTGCTCGTGCACCGGTTGGCCCTACTCGACCGGCTGGCGGGCCATGTGCACACTGCCTACGGGCAAGTGGCGTCCGGCGAGGCTGCCAACGTGACCTATGCGTCCACGCTGGGGGATTTACCCCAGGTCGAGGATCGCGAAGAGCTGAAGGGTTGGGCGTACGAGCGCATGCTGGCTGCCCTTGACGAGCATGCCGACGAGGAAATTCGCCGCGGCGTGACGTTGGTGGGACCGCATCGCGACGAGATCGAGTTCACCGTGGCGGGTCGCTCCGCCCGTTCATTTGC
Source organism: uncultured Collinsella sp. (assembly GCA_902494945.1). Classification (GTDB taxonomy): domain Bacteria; phylum Actinomycetota; class Coriobacteriia; order Coriobacteriales; family Coriobacteriaceae; genus Collinsella. Next base: position 907 of record CABUVF010000123.1, on the reverse strand, counting down.
CAGCCAAGGACAGCAGCGCACGCTGGTACTGTCCTGGAAGGTGGCCGAGGTGGCCGTGGCTCGCGATGTCCTGGGCACCGCCCCGCTGCTGCTTTTGGACGACGTGATGAGCGAGCTCGACGGCGAGCGTCGCGGCGCTTTCCTGCGGCTGATCGGCGATGATATCCAGACGGTCATAACTACGACCAACCTGGGGTACTTTACCGATGACCTGCTTGATCGAGCCAAGGTGGTGAGCATGGGTGAGACGTGCTAATTACGAGCGCGAGAGCGAGACAGTCGCCTTCAGTGGATTTTTGAACGCAGAGCGCCAGCGCATCCTGGCGGCTGCAACGCCTAAGCGCCGTGCGCAGATGGAGGCCGCCGAGGAGTCGCGCGCGGTCTATCGCGCATGGAACGCGGTGTGCTCGGGCACGCGCGAGGGACGGCGTGTGACGGGGCTGCGCTACCTGCCCGAGTCCAATGAGCTGCTGGTGTATCTCGACTCGCCCTCGTGGACGCAGGAAATGACGCTGTTGCGCGAGATCATCCGTGCGCGCATGGAGCGCGCCGGTGCGCATGTGGACGGCCTGGTGTTCAAAACCACCGCGCCCGGTCACACGCCGCCCGCCGCCAAGGAACGCCTGCGCCCGGCGGCGACCGAGCGACCGCCGGCCCCGCACGCCGACCTAAGTGAGGCCGAGCGCACCGAGATCGAGCGCCAGGTGGCGCCCATCGAAGACCAAAAACTGCGCGAGGCCCTCGAGAATGCCATGAGAGCCAGCGCCGAGTGGGCCAAGGGCGTGCAAAGCAAAAAAGAGCCTTAAATCGCATCTGGTGGCCTTGTAGAGCCAAATACCCTCGTTCCCGAGGGTATTTTTTTACGATAAACTAGTAAGGCTGTACACATTTTCTTGACTGAAGGAGG
>CABUVF010000122.1 GCA_902494945.1 uncultured Collinsella sp. | reverse complement strand
TACGACCTGGGCGCCCAGTGGTTCTGGGTGATGGACGACGACGTGCTCGTCATCCCCGAAGGCATCGAGCGTCTTGCCAAGTGGACCGACCGCTACGATGTCATCCAGGGTTCGCGCCTGGACTTTGACGGCGGCGCTTTCTTTTGGCAGTACCAGCTCATCCTTTCGCTCGGCATCCCTAACCCCATCGCCAAGTGGGACTTGGGGCCCGAGGGCTACCGCACCATGAACCAACTGTGCTTTGAGGGCGGCATGTTCTCGCGCCGCGTGGTCGACAAGATTGGCCTGCCCGACGCGCGCTTCTTTATCTACGGCGACGATGCCTGCTACGGCTACGTGGCCAGCCAGCACTTCCCCGCCGCCGTGGTTGCCGACGTGGTGCTCAAGCGCGCCCGCGCCGTCTCCAACTGGGATATCGCCGGCAAACGACAGCTCAACTCCACGAGCGACACCAACCGCTACTACATCATGCGCAACCGAGGCTTCCTCGCTCGCTATATGCAGATCTACGGTGACTACCACCCCATGCTGTTCCGTCTGGGCAATGCCGCGACCTTCTGCAAGGAGTTCATTCGTCTGGCAGCAGTCGACAAATGCTTTAAGACCGGCATTCCGGCGCTGCGCCGCGGCATGAAGGACGCCCGCAAGATCGTTAAGGATCCCAACTGGAAGCCCATGCCGCCCCTGAAGGACGCCGAGTAGTAAAGGGCTTTCACCCGCCGCTACAGTCGTTGACACACCACGGACACACGCTGACCGTCAAAGCCAAAGCCCCAACGCATGCGCCCGACGGCGGGGCGCGGCACGCGGATATCATCGATGCCGTCGCGCTCTATGTCGAGCAGCGCCTGAACCGCCAACAGTTCCAGGCCCAGGGCATCGACGCCAGGGTCGTACAACATGTTGACCGTAATGAGCGGTCGCTCATCGAGCATGCCGAGCGTGTCGGCCACGTCAAACACCCGACCGGTGGGAATCACCTGGATATCCCAGCGATCCGAGACGCCACTTCGCTTGGAGCTGGGATTGCAATAGCCGGGCAGTCCAAAGCAGAGCCCCTGAAGCGCCAGATGATAGGCTGTCGGCATATCTGATTGGCCCACATCGATGCCCAGATCGCCGATAGCACAGCTCAAAGCTTGCTTTACAGTGTCCTCGTCTCCTCGACACAGCCCGTCATGGAACGAGTCGATAACTCCAACGTCCTCAACGGCGCACTCAAACCATTCCAGAATTACAAGACGGAGCGCCTGACGCACTTCGTTATTAGGCAGACGCAGGGAACGAAGGCACGCGCCGTCCTCCGAATGCCCCGTCATGTCCGTCGTAAGAAATCCAGACAGATACAGCGCTGTCCAGATATCTTCGGGCTTGGCAGCATCGGCCTCCTCGGCATGCACATGCACTGGCGCCTCAATAAACCCATGCGGCTCAAGCAAATCGAACAATGCGGACAGGCGCATGAGATTCCAGTCGCCGACGCATGCGCTCAGACGGTCGGCGTAACCATACAGATCTGCCCGAACGGGCGCGACGCAACCGCGATGTGCGTAGTCCACCACGCGCTCCGGGATCGAGCAATAAAAACCACCAAACAGATAGCCCTCAAGCCACTCACGCGCGTCATCCAGACAGCCGTTGCGACCGATGCGATCCAACTGCACCTGGACTTCGTCGTCCGAAAAACCGAACCATCGATCACACCAGCTCGACAGCGGTGTCGCCGACCGATAGGAAACCCCACGTTGGGACAACGCGAACTCGGCAGGACCGGGGCGCTCGCCCATAAGACACGTCAATCGCAACGAGTCGCCGGCGTCGGCAATGGTGTCGAACAACATTCGGCTGAGCGACTCTAGGGAATCCACGCTACCGTCGTCCTTAGCGCCCAAACGCTTTGGACATACTGCGTCGTAGTCGTCTATCAGAAGAACAACATGTTCATCGAAAGCTACCTGGAGCAGTTTAATAAGCACGCCAAGCGCCGCATCGATCTCCCTATCGCTGGCCACCCCACGCGCCACCCTCTCGATAAGACGAACCTCACGTCTTGACAGATCAGGCGCGGCAAGCAGCGGCAGCAATCGGGCGCACTCGCGCACGACAGCTCCGCGAATTGCTGCCGCAGCACCAGCGCCATGCCTCGAAGCGGCAGCTGTAAAGTCGAGCATGATGACCGGATAACTCGCGTACTCATCACGATAGCGACCGCCGCCCGCCTGCCAAATCTGGGTACCAGCGAACAGGCTTCGATCCGGCAGCCGGTGATCAGGTCGTTCCAAATAGCACTTGAGCATCGATAAATTCATGCTCTTGCCAAAACCCTTGGGCCGACAGCAAAACGCAACAGGTGCTTCACTGTCCAATATATCGGCAATAAACATAGTCTTATCGACGAGCAAACACCGATTGATTGCATCGGAAAAGTCGTGTGCATCAACCGGTAGAGCTGCGCTATCCGCATGATTGAGCAACCGTGCACCAAACGCATGAGTAAAACCACAATTCACCTGTTCAGACACCGTAGACTCTCCTTCTAACGCAGCACGATGCCCATTGTAGCGAGCGGGTAGAGCGCAACAATATCGACATGCAAACGTTTCGGGCAGCGGTAGCAACAGACCCCCGAGGGGGCATAACAAATCGTTGCACAACAAAAAAGGGGCCCGATGCCGCCGCACCGGACCCCGTCCCAAACTCTTATAGAAAACGATCTGGAAGATTACTCCTCCGAGCCGTCCTCCCCAGAAGCCTTCTTCTGCTGATCGAGCTTATGCTTACCACTTACGATAGACGTAGCGCCCAGTGTGGCCAAGCTTGCACTGGCAAGGCTCGCCATCACAATCAGATCGCCCGTCTTGGGCATGTTGCCGCCCGAAGACTTGGTAGTTGTAGTCGTCGTGGTCGTGGTGGTCACCGTTTTGGAGTCATTTTGCTCCTGGACCCGGTTGTCAGCACCGCTCTTGTCGTCGTCTTCGGACTGTTTCTTTTCGCCCTCGGCCTTGCTCTTGTCCTTCTCCTCAGATTCAGACTTCTTATCCTCGTCCTTCTTCTGTTCGGACTTGTCGCTCTTCTCCTCAGAGCTAGAACCCTTATCGGATTCGGTCTTCTCGGAAGCCTTGTCCTTGGAGTCGCCCTTTGCGGCTTCGATCTTTTCCGTGGAAACCTGATCAGAGTTGCCCTTGTTCTGGGTCGAGCCGTTATTGACGCCAGCCATCAGCGAAGAGCCCAGCGTAGAACCAAGCTGCTCGGAGAAAGAAGGCTTCTTGTCCGGCGAAGCAACGGGAACGTCCGGCGCCTTATTCGAGTCATCCTTGGAAGCATCGGAACCAGGGGTTGCGTCAGAGCCGGAGCCGTTGTTAGAGCCGGTGCCAACGGACGAATCGCTCGAGCCGGTGGATGAGTTAGAGGTGCCAGCGCCGGTCGAACCAGAAGCGTCGCTGTCCGTATTGCCGGCAGAGCTTGAAGACGAATCGCCCGCAGCAGAGCCGTTTGAATCGGAGCCGTTCGAGGTAGAGCCGTTGTTGGTAGTGCCACCAGCAGAGCCATCACCGTCAGCACCGGTCGAGGGCGCATCCATCCTGTCATCGTTGGCATCGTCGCTCGAGTCGTCATTCGAATCAGGCGTCGGCGAGGGCGCCGGCGTGGGCTCGGGCTGCACGGGCGTCGCAGCGGCAGCGGCCTCGTCCTCGGCGATATAAACCAAGCAGTCCTTCAGCTCGTTGCGGTAGCGGTTCTTCCAGCCCTCATGATACTGGGGCTGGCTCGAATACTTGGTCGCCACGTTATTGACCACACCGTTGGAAAGCGCCGTCACAAACTCGCGATCAGTCATACTGTTAGAAAGGTTTGCCCAACGGAAGAAGTCCCTGCAGCCACCGGTGCCGCACATGTTGGTGATGCTCCACACCATGCCCTTAACGCAATCGGCACGGCCCGAAATATCAATGCCCAGGCCGCTCTTGAGCCACGCCTCGGTCACCGCATAGTACGAGTTGTACGCATACGCATCCTGCAGAGCCGAGAACTCAACAGGGTCGGTGTTATAAGCACCTTGGAAAGCCTCCTGCGCAATACGGCCCAACTCGGTGAGCTGGCCGTTCTCGTACATGGCATTGCTCGTGTTGGAAATCTCGCTGCCGCGATCAATCGCATCCTTGAGCATGCTGTATTTTTCGGGGTTGTAGTTGTAGGCCTGCTTCATAAACGGAATGAGCGACCATCGACGGTCGAACTGGTAATAACCCAGCGCGTTATAGCCGTCGCCATACGAAAAGCCCTGGTTATAGTTGCCATGGCTCTCGTACTTGGTAAAGTACTTCATCTCGGGGGTCACGTTAACAAACGAAACGCCCTGGACCGACCTCAGCACGCCCGAGAAGGACTGCTGGGTATAGAGACCCTTATCGATATCGGTCGCATCCGAGGCAACGCCCGGCGTGGGCTCCTCGGCAGCGGCGGGTGCCGGCACGGAAACGGCGCCAAACGAAAGCGCCAGCGTCAGGCCCGCGACAATAGCAGAATGCTTGCGCTGCATAAGATCCTCCCTGCATTGGTGTAGTTAAAGTGCAGTTTGCAAAGATAAAACTAAGTATTGCAGCTCGCCCGTTGTTGCACAACAACCCCTCGGTAAACGGCAACAACCCTCCGCGAAATCCGCGAAATCTAAAGGAATTAAACAAACTGGTCGTCGGGCACCAGAAGAAGATCGCCGTAGCGTCCCATCAGCCCGTCTCTCAACTGACAGAAAGCGGGGATATAGACGTTTAAGATACGCTGAATCAAATCTTGAGCGAGCTTGTTGTCATAGATATGGACGTTCGTATTGCGGTCTCTGAGCATATCTAGCCATGCCGCCTCATCAATAAAGTCGTAGAATCGGTAGGCTTCCTTCAAGATGGCACGAGGAGACCCCGATGCAGCAAGCGTGGCGCCCTCATACTCGAGCAGACGTTTAAGGAGCTTCCAGCTCAGTTCAAACTGAAGGTTGAACTTATTAATCAATCCACTCTGAACAAAATCATTGCTAAGATCCTGATTGGGTGCATCCTCAAGATTCGCCAAGGCGCTGGCAAAGTTCTCATATTTTTTCATACAGAATCACACCATCCCTGGCAATTTCATCGAGCAATTGCTGCGATAAGGACTCATCCAGATTGACGACGTCTATATCTAAAAGAGTATCAAGACGCTCCTCTATCAGATATGAGAAACGGTCGAAATCCCGGCAACCTGCTACAGCAATATCAATATCGCTCTTAGGCAAGTTGTCACCGCGGGCACGAGAACCAAACAGCACAACCCTCTCGGCGTCACATTCCCGAGCAAAAATCTCAATTTGCTTGTACACCTTGTCGAGAGATACCATCTGCAGCCCTACAGCTTAATGTCGAAGTTGATCTCGGGGACGGCAGCAAGGTCGGCCAACGTCACGCCGTCGACGTACTTTTCGATCACGTCGTCCAGACCGCGCCAGAATTTGACGGTCGAGCAAAGATCGCTGCGGGCGCAGCTGTTGTCGATGCCATCGCACGCCACCGGAGCCGTGCTGCCTTCGACGGCGCGCAGGATGTCGCCGGCACGCACCTCGGCCGGGTCCTTGGCCATCATGTAGCCGCCGCCCTTGCCGCGCACGCTCTTAAGTAGGCCCGCCTTCATGAGCGGACGAACCAGCTGCTCCAGATACTTTTGCGAGATACGCTCGCGGTCGGCGACCTCGCGCAGAGCGATCTTGCCCTCGGCGTCGCCCAGCGCTGCGATATAGATCATCAGTCGGAGGGCATAGCGGCCCTTAGAAGAAATGAGCATACCTACCCTCCCATCGCATCTTGGACAACATAACCAGGTTTGTTTGTCCCAAATCTTAAGTAAGTGGGACAAACACAACAGGTTATTTTGTCCCACATCTAGAAAAGTCGAGTGGATTAGTCGGGTTTTCCCTTGACTAACGCCGAACCCATAGTAACTTTATTCCGAGAAGATTCCTAGGGTTTCGTACACCCATGAGTACACCATATACAGAGAGGGACAGCATGAGCGCAAATCCGCTGCTTTCCATCGAAGGTCTGACCGCCTCCGTGGACGAGAAGACCATCCTCCACAACGTCAACCTCAACGTCGCCGCCGGCGAGACCCACGTGTTGATGGGACCCAACGGCGCCGGCAAGTCCACCCTTGGCCACCTGGTCATGGGCGACCCCGTCTACACGGTCAACGACGGCCGCATCGTCTTTGACGGCCAGGACATCACCGAGCTCACCACCGACAAGCGCTCGCGCGCCGGCCTGTTCCTGAGCTTCCAGGCCCCTGTCGAGATCCCCGGCGTGCCACTGTCGAGCTTTTTGCGCGCCAGTATCGCCGGCCGCCCCGGCCTGGAGATGAAGGGCAAGGAGTTCCGACGTCGCGTCAAGGAGCTCGCGGCCGAGCTCAACATGGATACCTCCTACCTCAACCGTGAGCTGGGCGTGGGCTTCTCGGGCGGCGAGAAAAAGAAGGTCGAGATGCTCCAGCTTCTGCTGCTGCAGCCCAAGCTCGCCATCCTAGACGAGACCGACTCCGGCCTGGACGTCGACGCGCTTTCCACCGTCAGCCACGGCAT
>CABUVF010000121.1 GCA_902494945.1 uncultured Collinsella sp. | reverse complement strand
TCGCTCAAAGAGGCGCTCGACGTGTTTGAGGACTCGCAGTTTATGAAGGATGCCCTCGGCGAGCACATCCACAGTTTCTTCCTCAAAAAGAAGCGCGACGAGTGGCATAAGTTTGAGTCTACGATCACCGAGTGGGAGATCAAGCACTACCTGGCGAACTCCTAATCGCGCTGGCTTGTTCCAGTACGATTGAGCTCATTTCTTTGGAGGCCGATATGTCCGAAAAGAGTGCCCTGTTCATGGCGCGCACGACGCGCTTCCACGAGTTTGCCCGCAGCTTGACGACTACCCTGGGTGTCGAGGTGAGCCTGGCAACCCCCGATTCGCCAACTGCGGCGCACGACTTTGACCTGCTGATCCTCGATTCCGATGGCATCCGCAGCGACCGCATCGATCAGATTGCCAAGTGGCTTGACGATCGCGGCGGTGTCCCCATGCTGGTGATTGTCGACGACGAGGCACTCGGCACCTTGCGCCTGCCCAATCACGCGCATGCCGACTTTGTATGCCCTACGGCGACGCCCAACGAGCTCAAGGCTCGCGCGCAGCGTCTGATGGGCGAGGAGGAGACCGTCACCGCCGACGATGTGCTCAACATCGATAACCTCGAGATCAACCTGGCCACCTACCAGGTGACGCTCGATAACGAGCCCATCGACCTTACGCTGATGGAGTACTCGTTGCTGAGCTTTTTGGCAACACACCCCAACCGTGCCTACAGCCGCGAGGTGTTGCTGCACCGCGTGTGGGGCTTTGAGTACTGCGGCGGCACGCGCACCGTCGACGTGCACATCCGACGCATCCGTTCCAAGGTGGGGCCGCAGATCGCGGCACACATCACCACCGTCCGCGGCGTGGGCTATCTGTTTAAGGACTAGATTTCCGCCACAAAGGGAACAGGCGCCTTTGTGGTGGTTTTGCCACAGGTGAGGGGCCCTTTCGGGTCTGCAACAGAACTTAAGCCTTCCTAAAAGATTGCGTTCTCATACACTTGCACCCGCATATTGGGGTACAACTCAACGTGAACAATGATGGCCCGCCACATGTTTGGCGGGCCTTTGGTTATTTGACGAAAGGATCGCAGCTATGAGCGAGAACGATTCCCTGCGTCCCCAGGATGCGGGCAACGCCGGCGAGACCCAACAGCAGCCGCGTGTGCAGGTAGAGTCGACGCCTGCCGACAGCAACATTCCCTACGTGCAGGCCTACGACACGCAGACCGGAAAGCCGCTGGGCAGCCAGCAGGTTGTAAACAAGCACACAGTGGTCAAGACTAAGACCAAAAAGCTGCCGATCTTTATTACGGCGCTTGCCGGTTGTGCCTGCGGCGCCCTGCTGGTCATTGCGCTCATTATGAGCGGCACGCTCGATATCGGCGGCGGCAAGAATGCCGTGACGGCGGGTGCTTCGGGTTCGTCGACGCAAAAGATCACGATCGACTCCGAGGACACCACGCTGGCCGAGGCCGTTTCTGCCAAGGCGTTGCCCTCCGTGGTTTCCATTACCGCCACTTCGAGCGGCAGCCAGAATGGCTCGCTTTCGCAGTCTGCCGACGAGTCGGACAGCTCGGGCAGCGTCGGCTCGGGCGTGGTGCTCGATACCGAGGGCCACATCCTCACCAACAACCACGTGGTCGATGGCTATGACCAGTACGTGGTGACCATGGACGACGGCACCACCTATGAGGCCGAGTTCGTGGGCAACGATGCTTCGAGCGACCTGGCCGTCATCAAGCTCAAGGACGCCGACGCCTCCAAGCTCACGCCGATCGAGATCGGTGACTCCTCCAAGCTCAACGTGGGCGAGTGGGTCATGGCGATCGGTTCGCCCTTCGGCAACGAGCAGTCTGTCTCCACGGGCATTGTGTCGGCGCTGTATCGCTCCACGGCCATGAGCTCTACCAACGGTAACACCATCTATGTCAACATGATCCAGACCGATGCCGCCATCAACCCGGGCAACTCCGGCGGCGCGCTCGTTAACGACAACGGCGAGCTGGTGGGCATCAACTCGCTCATCGAGAGCTACTCGGGCTCCAGCTCGGGCGTGGGCTTTGCCATTCCCGTTAACTACGCCAAGAACATTGCCGACCAGATTATTGACGGCAAGACGCCGGTTCATCCGTACCTGGGCGCCACGCTTTCGAGCGTCAACGCGCTCAATGCCCGCACCAACAAGCTGAGCACCGATAGCGGCGCGTACGTGGCGAGCGTCGTCGAGGACGGTCCCGCCGCCAAGGCCGGCATCCAGGAGGGCGATGTCATTACCAAGCTGGGCGACGACGAGATCACGAGCGCCGATGGCCTGATCATTGCGCTGCGCAGCCATGAGGTGGGCGAGAAGGTCGAGATCACGCTCATGCGCGGCAAGGAAGAGAAGAAGGTCACCGTCGAGCTGGGCTCCGATGAGAAGCTGCAGAACCAGCAGCAGGACGACAGCGCGACTGACACCGGCAACGGCGGTATTACCGACGAGCAGCTGCGTCAGTATCTGGAGGAGCTGCTTGGCCAGCAGGGCCAGGGTCAAGGCCAAGGCTATGGCCAGGGTTTCTAACGAGCCGTATTGCACATATCGAAGCCAGAGGGGCTGTCCCGCCAACGCGGGACAGCCCCTCTTTTCGCGATGATCCCTTGGAGACGGAGGAAAACGGATCATTTAGAACTGGCAAGGGCATGGTTTAATCGCGCGATCCACCCCAGTCTGGCGGCTGCCGATTCGGTGCGGTTCGAAAGGGTTATTCGGCGCCATGGTGACCGGTGGTACTCTTGTATCCGTTTGAAATCGAGCGAAGGAGTGCCGCTATGGAGCAATCGAGCCTGTTTGGTGACGGCGTGGACATCGATACCGAAACGCCCGCGAGCGTGGATGCCGCCGCACTGACCGATGCTCGTGCCCAGGCGGCAGCGCGCGCGGCCGAGCTGCGCCACGAGCTCGATTACCACGCCTACCGTTACTACATGCTTGATGCGCCCGAGATCACGGACGCCGCCTTTGACAAAATGCTCGTTGAGCTGCAGGAGATCGAGGCGGCCTATCCTGACCTGGTGACGCCCGACAGCTATACCCAGCGCGTGGGCGGCTACGTGAGCGAGCAGTTTACGCCGGTCACGCATATGGCGCGCATGTATTCCATGGACGATGCCATGGACCTGGACGAGCTCGACGCGTGGCTCCAGCGCACTGAGGATGCGCTCGGTGCCGGCAGCGTCACCTATACCTGCGAGCTCAAGATCGACGGTCTGGGCGTGGCGCTTACCTACCAAAACGGCACCTTCGTACGTGCGGCCACACGTGGCGATGGCACCACGGGCGAGGACGTATCGCTCAACGTCCGTACCATCAAGGATGTGCCCATGCACCTGTCCGAGCCGGCGCTTGCTCATATGGGCGCCGACCGCGAGCGTACCATCGAAGTACGCGGCGAGGTCTATATGCCCAAAGGCAGCTTTGTTCGTCTGAATGAAGAGGCCGATGCCGAGGGCCGCGACCCCTTCGCCAACCCGCGCAACGCCGCCGCCGGATCGTTGCGCCAGAAGGATCCCAAGGTCACGGCGCGCCGCGACCTGGCCACCTTTATCTACGCCATTGCCGATACCGATCCGCTGCACGTCCACAGCCAGCGTGAGTTCCTCGACTGGCTGCGCAGCGCCGGTTTTAGCGTCAACCCCAACGTGGCCCGCTGCGCCACGCCGGCCGAGGTCCACGAGTTCTGTGCCCAGGCCCTCGAGCATCGCGGCGACTTGGACTACGACATCGACGGCGTGGTCGTAAAGGTCGACAGCTTCCAGCAGCAGCTCGACCTGGGCTTTACTGCTCGCGCACCGCGCTGGGCCATTGCCTTTAAGTTCCCGCCCGAGGAAAAGCAGACCGTCCTACGCGAAATTCGCATCCAGGTGGGCCGCACCGGTGTGCTCACGCCGGTCGCCGAGTTCGACCCGGTGACGGTTGCCGGCTCCACCATCGCGCGCGCCACGCTGCACAACATCGACGAGATCCGTCGTAAAAACGTGCGCGAGGGCGATACCATCATCGTGCACAAGGCGGGCGACGTGATTCCCGAGGTCGTGGGCCCGGTGCTCGACAAGCGCCCGGCCGATTCGGTCGACTGGCACATGCCCGAGGTCTGCCCCGTGTGCGGCAGCCCCGTGGTTCACGAGGATGGCGAGGTGGCCTACCGCTGCGTGTCCATCGACTGCCCCGCACAGCTCAAGGAGCGCCTGCTCCACTGGGTGAGCCGCGGCTGCATGGACGTCGACGGCCTGGGCGACGAGATCGTCGACAAGATGATCGCCGCTGGCCTGATCCACGATGTCACGGACTTCTACCAGCTCACGGTCGACGACATCGCCGGCCTGGACACGGGGCGCGTGTACGCCAGCTCCAACAGCAAAAAGGGCGTTAAGAAGGGCGATCCCATTCCGGTAGGCCTTAAGACGGCCGAGAAAATCATCGCCGAGCTCAACAAGTCCAAGAGCCAGCCACTCGGGCGTGTGCTGTTTGCCCTGGGCATCCGTCATGTGGGCAAGAGCGTGGGCGAGGTCATCGCCGAGCGATTCCTATCGATCGACAAGCTCATCTTGGCGAGCGAAGAGGATATCGCCGAGTGCGAGGGCATCGGTCCCAAGATTGCGGCGAGCGTCAAGCAGTTCCTGGCCGTGCCCGAGAACCTCGCCGTGCTGGAGCGCTTGCGTCAGGCGGGCCTGTCGCTCGAGGTCGACTTGGGCGCCGCGCATGCACAAGCCGCAGCCGACGCTGGGGTGGCGGGCGAGCTTGCCGACGCACAGCCGCTTGCGGGTCTGACCTTTGTGCTCACCGGCACGCTCGTCAACCGCACACGCGACGAGGCGGGTGCGGCGCTCAAGGTGCTCGGCGCCAAGGTCTCGGGCAGTGTTTCAAAGAAGACGAGCTATCTGGTCGCCGGCCCCAAAGCGGGCTCCAAGCTCACCAAGGCCGAGCAGCTGGGTGTACCCGTACTGGATGAGGACGCACTCGAGCAGATCTTGGCTACTGGTCAGGTGCCCCAGGCGTAAGGCATCGATAGCCAAATTGAAGAACCGCCCGGAAGCACGATGCCTTCCGGGCGGTTCTTATTTTGACGGGGCAACGGGCACGGTGATCTGCGTCACGTAGGTTGCCGGATCATCGCTGATGATGTCGTCGATCAATGCGATCTCGCGCGAGGGGCCGGCGGGCGTCAGGTGGCGTTCGAGCATATAGCTGAGCAGCTGCTCGTAGCGCGGGGCTGCCTGCCCGTGCGTGCCGCGAAAGCTTATGGTCAGGCACTGCGTGGCGGGTCGCGTCTCGACGTTGCCCACGTAATCGTCGGTGTCATCGAGCAGCAGAAAGACCTCGTCGTAACCATCAAAATCACCGGTGGCAAGGCGTTCGGCGCTGATCCCGACGCCCAGGTTGCCCAAAAAGACAAAGGTCTCGTGCTGGCCCTTCTGCAGTTGACGAATCTGCCACTCCAGCGCATAGGCGTCGGTGGGGTTGACGCGTTCGTGCAGCACAGCGCAGCGAAGCTCGGGCGCGTCGATTTCGCAGATGGTGTCGAGCTGGGCGTCCAAGGCATCGTGCAACAGGGCAAGTCGGTTGTCGATCTTGCGCGACACGCGCTCCAGCTCGCGGCGCTTGCGCTCGATCAGTTCTTGCTGCTGGACCAGCTGCCGCTGCATGAGGTCCACATCGCGCGTGGTCACAAACTCACGGATTTGCGCTAATGGCAAGTCGAGAACACGCAGGTGGCTGATGGTGTTGAGCGTGGAGAGCTGCCGCGATCCGTAGTAGCGGTACCCACTCGCCGGATCGATGCGCGCCGGCTCCAGCAGGCCCATCTGCTCGTAATGACGCAGCGTACCCACACTCAGGTTAAACAGGCGCGCCACCTCGCCAATGCGGAGCAGGCCCTCGGTGCGCTCGTCGGATATGTCGGTCATGGCTCTGTTCCTTTCTGTGGCAGGCGAAACGGGACGGTCCCACCGTATTTCTTGACGTGAAAGTTCCGTGCTACGCCACCAGCTTGTCAAAAGTTCCGCGGCGGTTGAGCACGGTAAATGCAATCACGCAGATGACCGCCGACAGAATCGACCCGCACGGCGAGGCGATACCCATGGGGAACAGCGTGTCGGAATAGGCGTTCGACAGCAGCCAAGCGCCGGGCACGCGAATGAGGGCCACGGCCAGCACGTTGTGCGCAAAGCCGATGTAGCTCTTGCCGTATGCGGCGAAAAAGCCGCTAAAGCAAATGTGGATGCCGGCAAAAATCGCGTCGAAAATATAGCTGCGCATATAGCCGGTACCGGCCGCGACCACCGCGGCGTCCTTGGCAAAAAAGCCGATAAACGCTGGTGCCACCAGCCACATCAGCACCGTGACCAGGCAGCCGTACACCACCGAGATGGTCATGGCATCCTTGAGCACCTGACGCGCGCGGTCGCCCTTGCCCGCGCCGGCGTTTTGCGCCGTGAGCGCGCTGACGGTGGCACCCATGGAGCTCGGCACAATGAACAAAAAGCTGATCATCTTCTCGACCAGGCCCACGGCGGCGGCGTCGACCAGGCCGCGGTGGTTGGCGATGACGGTGATAAACATAAACGCCACCTGGATGCAGCCGTCCTG
>CABUVF010000120.1 GCA_902494945.1 uncultured Collinsella sp. | reverse complement strand
TATTCGCACTACCGCGATATCCCCGACTTTATCAATCAAATCGAGGACGGCTTGCTGGCCGAGATCCGTGAGCGCATTGAGCTCATCACCGCAGCTCAGCTGCCCGATCTCTATCACAATATCGACGAGCTCGAGCCGGCGCCCGGTTCGGTTGAGCTGCTGCGTTATCTTGCGGCCAACCGCGACTTAATCGGTGCGCTGCTGGGTCCGGGCGGCGACCAGGCCTTCATTAAAAGGATCATCGACACCGCGCGTGAGGCTGTGGTGCCGCGTGCGAAGACGGGCATTTTGGGCCTGGCGCTGGGCACGTTCTTTGACTACTACGTCACCTACGTCGTGAGCGCCGAGGTTGGCATGATTCAGCGCTGGTTTGAGCGTGGGCTCACCGAATCGCCCGAGGCCATGGCGCGCATTATGACGGTGCTCGCTTTTGTGCGCCCTGGCGACCTGTATGGCCAACCCATCGATATCAACGTGCCGGAATACGGCATGAAGTTATTGAATTTGCAGCTCGAGGACGCGGCCGACACCGCCGCAACCGTCGAGTCCAACAACTAAGAGGAGAGACAATGAGCAAACTCGTCGAGGGCGTCAAGGACCGCATGGTCGCCGCCGCACGCGAGGCCGCGCCCGCCGTGGTGGACGCCGCACAGAAGGCTGCGACCGCTGCTGCCGAGAAAGTCGCCGAGGCAGTTGCCGATGCCAAGAACGCGGCAGGGGAGACGTCCGCCGCTAGCGAGCTCGCCGCCGAGCCCGTAACCGCCGCCCACGCCCCCGAAGGCGCGATCTTCAACCCCGAGAACGCCCGCGGCAACCTGCACCTGGGCATCGACGTGGGCTCCACCACCGTCAAGCTCGCCGTGCTCAATGACGACAACCAAATTGTCTACGCCAAGTACCAGCGCCATCACACCGATGTCCGTGCCTGCGCCCGCGACCTGTTCGAGGGTGCTGCGACCGTGCTGCCGACGGCCCAAATGACCTGCGCCATTACCGGCTCGGGCGGTCTGCTGCTGTCCCAGTGGCTCGAGCTGGAGTTTGTCCAGGAGGTCATCGCCAGCAAACGCGCCGTCGAGACCCTCATCCCGGCCACCGACGTCGCCATCGAGCTGGGCGGCGAGGACGCCAAGATCATCTACTTTGACAACGGCATCGAGCAGCGCATGAACGGCACCTGCGCCGGCGGTACGGGCGCGTTCATCGACCAGATGGCAACCCTGCTGCACACCGACGCGAGCGGCCTCAACGAGCTCGCGGCCAACGCCACCACCATCTATCCCATCGCCAGCCGCTGCGGCGTCTTTGCCAAGACCGACGTCCAACCGCTGCTCAACGAGGGCGCCCGCCCCGAGGACGTGGCCGCCTCCATCTTCCAGGCTGTCGTGACCCAGACCATTTCGGGCCTGGCGTGTGGCCGTCCCATCCGCGGCAACGTTGCCTTCCTGGGCGGCCCGCTGCAGTACCTCTCCGAGCTGCGCCACCGCTTCTACCTCACGCTCAACCTGGACGAGGAGCACCGCATTGTGCCCCAAAACGCCCACCTGTTTGTGGCGAGCGGCGCTGCCATGGCGCACGAGTCCAACAAGCTCAGCACGTTCCCGCAGCTTATCGAGGCCATCGACAGCCTGGGTGACACACAGGGTGCCGAGGTCGAGCGCCTGGATCCGCTCTTTGCCACCGACGAGGACTTTGCTGAGTTCAAGAACCGCCACGACAAGGAAGTCGTCCCCAAGGGCAAGCTCGACGGCTACACCGGCCGCGTGTTCATCGGCATCGACGCCGGCTCCACCACCATGAAGGCCGCACTTGTGGGCGAGGACGGTCAGCTGCTGCACACTTGGTATGGCAACAACAACGGTGACATCCTGGGCACGGCCAAGGTTATCATGGCCGATTTCTACAACCATATTCCCGCCGGCTGCACCATCGGCCACGTGACCACCACGGGCTACGGCGAGGCGCTGCTCATCGAGGCGCTCAAGGCCGATTCCGGCGAGATCGAGACCGTTGCGCACCTACGCGGCGCCAAGGCATTCCTGCCCGGCGTCGAGTTCATTCTGGACATTGGCGGCCAGGACATGAAGTGCCTGCGCGTGAAGGACGGCGTGATTGAGCACATCATGCTCAACGAGGCCTGCTCGTCGGGCTGCGGCAGCTTTATCGAGAGCTTCGCCGTGTCCATGAACATGGACGTGCGCGCGTTTGCCGATGCCGCCATCCATGCCAAGGCCCCGGTCGATTTGGGCAGCCGCTGCACGGTCTTTATGAACTCGCGCGGCAAGCAGGCGCAAAAGGAAGGCGCCACGGTGGGCGATATCGCGGCAGGTCTGTCTTATTCCGTCATCAAGAATGCCCTGTTCAAGGTCATTAAGCTGCGCGATCCCAAGGAGATCGGCAGCCAGGTAATCGTCCAGGGCGGCACCTTTATGTCCGATGCCACGCTGCGCGCGTTTGAGCAGCTCACCGGCGTTCATGCCGTGCGTCCCGACATCGCCGGCTGCATGGGCGCCTACGGTGCGGCCCTGCTCGCCCGCGATCGCGCCGGCGCCGACGGCACCTCGACCATTCTTTCGGCTGAGGACATCGCGCACCTCACCGTGACGCAAAAGCATGTCCGCTGCGGCCGTTGCTCTAACAACTGCCAGCTTACCGTCAACGACTTTGGCGGCGGCAGGCGCTTCATTACCGGCAACCGCTGCGAGAAGGGCGCCGGCCACAAAAAGCAAAAGACCGAGGCCCCCAACCTCTTCAAAAAGAAGAACGAGCTGCTGTTTAACCGCGAGGTGCTGAGCCCCGATGAGGCCCCGCGCGGCACCGTCGGCATCCCGCGCGCGCTCAACATGTACGAGAACTACCCCTTCTGGCATGCGTTCTTTACGCGCTTGGGCTTTAGCGTGCAGCTGTCCGACCAGTCGAGCAAAAAGACCTACCAGGCGGGCATCGAGTCCATGCCGTCCGAGAGCGTGTGCTACCCGGCAAAGATGAGCCACGGCCATGTGATGAACCTCATCGACCGTGACGTCGACTTCATCTGGATGCCGTGCGTGCGCTGGGAGCGCAAGGAGGATCCGACGGCTGGCAACTGCTATAACTGCCCCATCGTTATGAGTTACCCCACGGCGCTGGCGCTCAACATCGATGAGATCCGCGAGCAGAACATCGAGTTCCTGTATCCGTTTGTGCCGTATCACGACAAGACCGAGCTCAAGCGCCGTCTGTATCAGGTGCTTGCCGTCGACCGTGTGGCCGATGCGCAAGCTGGTCGCGGTCGCGTGCGTGGACCCAAGATCACGCGCTCCGAGGTCGATGCCGCCGTCAACGCTGCCTTTGAGGCCGATGCGCGTTTCCACGAGGACATCCAGACCATGGGCGAGGAGGCTCTTAAGTGGGTCGAGGACCACGGCGGTCACGGCATCGTGCTCGCCGGTCGTCCCTACCATAACGACCCCGAGATCAACCATGCCCTGCCCGAACTTATCTCGAGCTTTGGCTTTGCGGTCTTTACCGAGGATTCGCTTGCGCACCTGGTGAAGCCCGAGCGCCCCATCCGCGTCGTCGACCAGTGGATGTACCACAGCCGCCTCTACGCCGTCGCCCGTTTTGTGACCATGCGCAACGATCTGGACCTGATCCAGCTCAACTCCTTCGGCTGCGGCCTGGACGCTCTGACCACCGATCAGGTGCAGGAGATCCTGGAGGCCAGCGGCAAGATCTACACCGTGCTCAAGATCGACGAGGTGTCCAACCTGGGTGCCGCGCGCATTCGCATCCGCTCGCTCATGGCCGCGCTTAAGGACCAGGAGGCCGAGCGCTTGGCCGAGGCCACGGCCGCGGGCGAGGCCTACGAGCAGGGCGATGCCGCGCCGGTGGCGCCCTCCACGGATGCCCCCGCATTCGCGAGCCGCAAGTACACGTTTGAGGCTCAGCGCGAGAGTGCTTCGACCGCGTGGCCCAAGGTGCCCTTTACTGAGCAGATGCGCGAGGAGGGCTACACCATTCTGTGCCCGCAGATGGCACCGATTCACTTTGACCTGGTCAAAGAGGTGTTCCGCGGTGCCGGCTACAACTTGGAGCTGCTGCCCTCGACCGACCACGATGCCGTCGAGGCCGGCCTGCGCTACGTGAACAACGACATCTGCTATCCGTCGATCCTGGTGACCGGCCAGATTATGGAGGCCATCGAGAGCGGTCGGTACGACCTGTCCAAGACGGCCGTGGTTATCAGCCAGACCGGCGGCGGCTGCCGTGCCACCAACTACATCGCGCTCATTCGCAAGGCACTGCGCGAGAGCGGCCACCCCGAGATTCCGGTGATCTCGCTTTCGGCAGTGGCGCTCGGCGAGGACAACCCCGGCTTTAAGATCACGCCGGCGCTGCTTAAACAGGCAGTCTACGCGGTGCTCTTTGGCGACGTGATGATGCAGATGCTCTATCGTTGCCGCCCGTACGAGGCAACGCCCGGTGCCGCCAACGCGCTCTACGAGGAGTACATGGCACGAGCCCGCAAGCTGGCGCCCAAGTTCAACCGCCACAACTACACCAAGCTGTGCCGCGAGGCCATCCGCGCGTTCGATACCATGCCGCTCGTGGGCGAGGACACCAAGCCGCGCGTGGGCGTGGTCGGCGAGATCCTGGTCAAGTTCCACCCTACGGCCAACAACCACGTGGTCGACGTTATCGAGCGCGAGGGCTGCGAGGCAGTGGTGCCGGGCCTGCTCGACTTCTTCCTGTACTCTATGAGCAACGCCGAGCTGCAGAAGGACGAGTTGGGAAGCTCTGCTACCACGCGCGCTGGTATGCAGGCGCTCATCAAGCTTGTGGACTGGATGCGCACGCCGGTGGAGGAGATGCTCGAAAAGTCCCGCCGCTTTGAGGCGCCCGAGCGCATCGGCACCATGGCCGACAAGGCCCGTACGGTGCTTTCGGTGTGTAACAACATGGGCGAGGGCTGGTTACTTACGGCCGAGATGCTCGACCTGATCGACCATGGTGCGCCCAACATCATCTGCACGCAGCCCTTCGCGTGCCTGCCCAACCACGTGGTGGGCAAGGCCGTGATCAAGGAGCTGCGCCGCCAGCACCCCGAGAGCAACATCGTCGCAGTGGACTATGACCCCGGTGCATCCGAGGTCAACCAGCTCAACCGCATCAAGCTCATGATCAGCGTGGCCAAGGAGAACATGCGCGCCGGTAAGGGCTTTAAGCTCGAGAAGGTGGCGCCGCTCGCGATGGACGAGGTCACCGGCCAGATGCGTGCCCATGATGGCTGCGTGAGCTGTGGCTCGGCCGACGAGAGTGCCGTGGCGTCGGTCGCTGAGCGCCTGGGGCGTGGCATTAAGAAGTAACTGGCCTGCTTTGTGCTGGATATGAGACAAACGGGTGGTAGCCGTACCGGCTGCCACCCGTTTTTATTGCACATATGTTGCGTAAATAGCGTTGCAGGCGCCTTCAGCGGACTCGGATTTCGGAAGTATGCGGCAAAATTTGAATAGGCCGAGCACACTGGATATGCCCAAGCTTTGTACCTGCGGTTTTATTGGTGAAAAACCGGGGTGTGCTCGAGGGCTCCGGAATTTGCCGCATACTTCCGAAAACAACGTCTCGGTGGCACCAAAAATTGCCTCCAGAACCCTGAGATAATGAACATATGTAGCCGTTCGCCGCAAATTATCGTCCGTTCATGGAACCGATCTCCAACGAGTTGTAACCATATGGTTTGATTTTGGAAACATATGATTGCCGGCAGGCCGTAGGTGACGTTTGCCCTGATATCGGAGGTACCAAGTATGTTTCGTGCTCCGTTAAACAAGTATCGGGCTGGCTAACATGAGCCGCCGTTTTGTCTCGATAACCCTTGCAGTGGTCTGCCTGGCTGTGCTCTTAGGCGCTACGGGGCTGTTTGCTATAAGTCGAGAAACATCCTATATGCAGGAATGTGCTTCCGAAGGCTTTGTCATTGATGGTTACTATCGGGATGACAAAACGAGTCGGGAAACCCTGGCTTTTCTTGAGGAGGACAACTGTCGATGGCAGCTGGTCGACCAAGACGGAATCTGCACAGACGGGCAGTTTAAGCGTACGGATGACCCCAACATCCTGATATTAAAGAAGGAAAACGGTGAAGAATTCGGTACGGTCCACGTGGCGTACTTGTCACGCCGACGCGATCAGGGCTTGCTCTACCTATTTAGAGATACCAGGGTGACCCGTTTTTATCTGGTGAGTACCGGTCCGGCGTTTACGGTGGAGTCTGGCGATGTCGATGCGGACAGTTGATTCACGGCAATAAAACAGCGAGCGGGGCACGGACATGAATCGCGCCCCGCTTTTTTGCTCGCGGCCTGCGTCGCGTCTGCGCCTCGTTCCGACTCGCGCCTGTGCGCGCATCCATCTCACATCCCGCATCACTTCACGTCAAACTCCACGCGATCGAGTTCGGGCACGTTGAGGTCAATGAGCTTGCGGGCGACGTGACGGTCGTGCGCCCCAAGCGTCTCGCTTGTCGTCACGTGGGCGACAACCTCGCGCTCGACCATGCCTTCCTCGTTCCCTTCGGTGGCCGAGGTCTCGACGGCGACGGTGTAATCCCTAAAGCCCGGCAGCACCGCGGCAAGCTCGCGTGTGGGCGCGGTGACGCCGTA
>CABUVF010000119.1 GCA_902494945.1 uncultured Collinsella sp. | reverse complement strand
TGCGCCCCTCCGTCCTCGACATGATGGAGTAGCGGCTAGGATTAATCTGCGGCTGTGGAATAAATCGATTCCCTTTCCTAAGGAGGGGCCTTACGAGGCCCCTCCTTTTGTGTTTTGGGACATGGTTTTGGACCCCGTGGTCAAAAAATGCCAAATATGAGTACTGTTGCAAAAGAGGTGTCATATTTTTCGGCCCGTTCTGAGCGAAAATGGGCTCAAAATCAATTTATCTAACCCCCTTTAAAGGGCGTTTGACGGCTTCCAACCTCTTCGAATCGCTCAAAGTAGGCACTTTGCTCTCGATTTTGCTGCTACTAAATTGGTGACAGTACTCATATTTGCCACTTTTTGCCCACGAGGTGTTCAGAGGAGCTCTCGACAAGCATCTAACGCTACAATAACTACCACGTGGCTGGGTTTGCCGGCCGAATGTGCGATGCCGCGGGAGGGGACATGGTCGAGTTTACAAAGACGATTAAAGATCCGTTGGGACTGCATGCCCGCCCGGTTGCGCTGCTTTACGACATCATTGCCAAGCATCGTAGCAACGTATCGGTCAGTATCGGCGATCGCCATACCGACGGCCGCGATGTAATGGGGCTCATGGCTCTCTACGGCGAGTGCGGCGAGGACATCATCTTCCGCGTTTCGGGCGTAGACGAGGCTTCCTGCGTCACGTCGATCAGAAACCTCTCGCTCTAAGCATGACAGGGCGCGGCAAAGGACAGCTCTTTGCCGCGCCTTTTTGTTTCGTATAGGAAACTTTTTCGGAATCTAAATGGGGACCCTTTCCAAAAAGTTAACCACGTGCTAGTTTACTAAAGCGAACATAGATGTGGTTAACTTTTACCGCGTCGATGTTGAGGACGAACTGACGTTAGGAGCTCACTCATGTCTTGCGGACCGCAGATGCCGGCAATGCCGCTTTCGATGGTAAAAGCGGGCGAAACCGTGCGTGTGTCTCGCGTAAAGGGCAATGAGGATATGAAGCACCACCTCAAGGACCTCGGCTTTGTCGAGGGCAACGAAATCCACGTGGTGAGCTCGAGTGGCGCCAACATCATCGTCACGGTGCTGGGCGCTCGCTTTGGCATCGATTCCAAGGTTGCCATGCACATCATGACCGTCGGTTAGTCCGCAGCATTTAAAAACTGAAAGGGGGACAAGTAAATGAAGACGTTGGGTGACGTTAAGGTGGGCGAGAGCTCCACGATCGTCAAGCTTCACGGTGAGGGCGCGCTGCGCCGCCACCTTATGGACCTGGGCCTCATCAAGGGCACTTCGTTCAAGGTCGTAAAGGTTGCGCCGCTCGGTGATCCGGTCGAGATCAACGTGCGCGGCTACGAGCTTTCTATCCGCAAGGAGGAGGCGGCCGTCGTCGAGGTCCAGTAAGGACTTGCGGCGTATATTTCTGCAGGTAAAGTTAGGTTTTTCTAACTTAATGCAGCAACTTTAGAGCACATTATCCAGCCTACGCGGAGAAAGCAGCGCAGGCACACAAGGAAGAAGGATTGAATGGCGGATTCTCAGATCCATGTCGCGCTGGCGGGTAACCCCAACTGCGGCAAGACCACGCTTTTCAACCTGATCACCGGCGCCAACGGCTACGTTGGCAACTGGCCCGGCGTCACGGTTGAGAAAAAGGAAGCCAAGCTCCTAAGCGACAAGAACGTTACCATCACGGACCTCCCTGGCATCTACTCGCTTTCCCCCTATAGCCCCGAGGAGCAGTGCTCGCGCGATTACCTCATGAGCGGCGAGCCCGATGTGGTCGTCCAGGTTGTCGACGCGACCAACCTTGAGCGCAACCTGTACCTGGCACTTCAGGTCGTCGAGACCGGCCTGCCCGTGGTCGTCGCCCTCAACATGGCCGATTTGGTCGAGAAGAACGGCGACAAGATTGACACGGACAAGCTTTCCAAGAAGCTCGGCTGCCCGGTCATGATGATCTCGGCCCTTAAGAACAAGGGCAGCAAAGAGCTGTTCGAGCAGGTCAAGAAGTCTGCCGCTTCTAAGGGCCAGGTGCCGGAGCACAAGTTCGATTCCTCCATCGAGGACGTTCTGGACCACATCGAGAACAACCTGCCGGCGAGCGTTCCCGCCAACAAGCGTCGCTACTACGCTGTCAAGCTGTTTGAGCGCGACGCGGACGCCTGCAAGCTCATCAACCTCACCAAGGAGAAGGCCGCTCGCGTTGAGCAGCTGGTCGCCCAGTGCGAGCAGGATTGCGACGACGACGCCGAGTCCATCATCACCGGCGAGCGCTATGGCGTGATTGCCCACATTATCGACGAGTGCATGACCAAGGCTCCTGCCAAGATGAGCACCTCCGAGAAGATCGACCGCGTGGTTACCAACCGTATCCTGGGCCTGCCGATCTTTGTGGTCATCATGTTCTGCGTGTACTACATCGCCGTTTCCACCCTGGGCGGCACGGTGACCGACTTCACCAACGACCAGCTCTTCGGCACCGACGGCTGGTACGTGCTCGGTCAGGGTCGCGACGCCTATGACGCAGCTGTTGAGGCTGCGGGCGACAACGCCGACTCGGTCGACCCAGCACAGTACGGCCCCTATGTCCCCGGCATCACCACCGTGGTGCACGACGCCCTTGTGGCGGGTGGTACCGAGGACGGCGGTCTGGTCGATTCGCTGGTCTGTGACGGTATCGTCGGCGGCCTGGGCGCCATCTTCGGTTTCGTCCCGCAGATGTTCCTGCTCTTTGTGATGCTGTCTTTCCTGGAGGACTGCGGCTATATGGCCCGCGTCGCCTTCATTATGGACCGCGTGTTCCGCCGCTTTGGCCTGTCCGGCAAGTCCTTTATCCCCATGCTCGTGTCCTCGGGCTGCGGCGTCCCCGGCGTCATGGCTACCAAGACCATCGAGAACGAGAAGGACCGCCGTATGACGGTCATGACCACCACGTTTATTCCCTGTGGTGCCAAGCTGCCGATCATCGCCCTGCTCATGGGCTCCATCATCGGCGATTCTTCCACCACCGCCGCGTGGATCAGCCCGCTCTTCTACTTCCTGGGCGTCTTTGCCGTCATCGCCTCGGGCCTCATGCTCAAGAAGACCAAGCTCTTCGCCGGTCGCCCGACGCCGTTCGTTATGGAGCTTCCCGCCTACCACTTCCCGGCGATCCGCTCTTGGGCGCTGCACGTGTGGGAGCGCTGCTGGGCCTTTATCAAGAAGGCCGGCACGGTCATCTTCGCCTCTACCGTCGTGGTTTGGTTCCTCTCCAACTTTGGTAGCTACAACGGTTCCTTTGGCTTCCTGCCTGCGATGGACGGCATCCCCGAGGAGTTTATGGACTACTCCGTGCTTGCCATGCTGGGCAACCTGGTTGCCTGGATCTTTGCCCCGCTCGGCTTTAGCACCTGGCAGGCAACTGCGCTGACTGTCTCTGGCCTTGTCGCTAAGGAGAACGTCGTCGCCACCGCCGGCTCGCTGCTGTCCGTCGCCGACGCCGCCGAGACTGACCCGAGCCTGTGGACCGCGTTCGCCGGCATGTTCCCGACCATGGGTGCTTGCGTTGCCTTTGGTGCCTTTAACCTGCTGTGCGCCCCCTGCTTCGCCGCCATGGGTACCATCCGCAACCAGATGGACTCCGGCAAGTGGACTGCGATCGCCATCGGTTACGAGTGCGCCTTCGCTTGGGTGATCGGCCTGTTCATCAACCAGTTCTACAACCTGTTCGTTCTTGGACAGTTTGGTTTCTGGACGATTGTGGCCGTCGTGCTGCTGGTTGCGATGCTCTTCCAGATCTTCCGTCCCATGCCTAAGCACGCTTGGACCGATGAGGACGAGACCAACGCTGCTTCCGCCGCAGTTTCCGCTTAAGTCCGAATAAGGACGAGCCCCTTTCCACGAGCCCGGGTGTCCCAGCGACACTCGGGCTTTTTGGTGCAATGGGGGACAGATTGCTTTGCTCCAGAAGTAAGATGTGGCGTTTCCGCAGATAAAACCGACCAAAATAAACCTGTCCCTTTTTAGCAGGTAAGAATGGGGTAAAGTAAGCGGTGGTTAACTAGAGGAGGCTTGCTATGGCACCTATCGATATTGTTGTACTGGCTGTTATCGGTATTGCGTTTGTCGCGGTATGCGTGCGCATCTACCGCAAGGGCACTTGCGCCGACTGCGCTCAGGGTGGCGTTTGCACGGGGCATTGCTCCAAAAAAAAGACGTGCGCCGCGCTTAAGGGCGTGGACAAAATTGCCGAAGACTTGGGTCGCGGTATCAAGTAAGGCCCGACATCCAGGCGCCCTGCGAGCATTCGTTCGCGGGGCGCTTTGCACATTTGGGGGCGAGCGCGGCGAGTTGAAGAGTGATTTTGGGGTATCGCTAACTATGTGGTCAACGGCCCGCTCAAGGTCGTCAATGCCGTGGCAGGCGCCAAGCTCGCCGTCGAAGGCATGACCAGCTACCTGGGCCTCTAACCCATCCCACCCATCAGTTGCGGTGAAATACGGACTGTTTTGGCTGTCAAAGGCCTCATCTACTCCGTATTCCACCGCAACTTTTTTGTGGGGTGGGCTAGAGACGCTGCATGCGGTACCCGACACCCATGTGCGTCTGAATCATCTTGGGGTGAGAGGGGTCTGCCTCGATCTTCTTGCGCAGGGTGCGCATGAACACGCGCAGGCTCGCCAGATCGCTGTCCCAGCTCGTGCCCCATATCTCGCGGGTGATGAAGGTGTGTGTGAGCACCTTGTCGACGTTTTTCGCCAGAAGGGCGAGCAATTTGTACTCGGTTGGGGTGAGCGAGAGCTCGCGTCCGTCTTTCGTCGCGTATCCCGCGGCGTAGTCGATATGCAGCGGACCGTTGTCGAACGTGCTCGCTTCTGTCGACTCGCTCGACGCCATCGAGGAGCGCCTCAAATTCGCACGGACGCGCGCGAGCAACTCATCCACAGAAAAGGGCTTGGTGAGGTAGTCGTCTGCCCCTGCGTCAAGTGCTGCAATCTTGTCGGAATCTTCGGAGCGCGCCGAAATGACGATAATGGGGACTGCCGACCAGCTTCGGATCTTCGTGATGACCTCGATACCGTCAATGTCGGGAAGGCCGAGGTCGAGCATGATGAGGCTGGGACCGTGCGACACCGCATCCATGATGGCGGCCTGGCCGTTGCAAACCTTGCTCACGACGTAGCCGTGGAGGTCAAGCGCGGTCGAAACGAGGTTTTGAACGGTCAGGTCATCTTCGACCAGGAGGATGCGTGGCTTAGCGGCATTATTCATGAATCTCGATCTCCTCAGCGGGCAGGGTAAAACGGAAGACGGCCCCATGGGGGTGGTTGTCGCGAACTTCGATGACGCCGCCATGCGCCTCCACGATGGAGCGGCAGAGCGACAGCCCAAGGCCGATGCTTCGACGCGAATCCACGGGCCGCGTATTGCTTGAGGTGAAGAAGCGCTCAAAGATATGAGGCTTGTCGCAGTCTGCCACACCCGGCCCATCGTCTGCGACGTCCACCACGACGAACGCACCCTCGCGACGTGCGCTGATGGTGACAGTCGAGTCCTCGGGTGTGTATTTGAAGGCGTTCATGATGAGATTCGTAAGCACCTGCATGATGAGATGGACGTCGATGCGTACCAGCAGGATGTCGTCAGTGTGCTCGATGGTGACGGCACGTCCATGCGATGCTTGGGCGACGTGGCTGAGGGCTGCCTCGATGACCTCGTCGATGAGCTCGGATGTGAAGTTGAGGCGAATGGTGCCGTCCTCGACGCGTGTGATGGCGAGGAGGTTCTCCACGGTATCGATAAGCCAGAGGGAGTCGTCGTAGATGGCATCGGCAAGATCGCAGCGTTGTTCGAGACTGAGCTTCTCGTCGCTCTTCCGAAGGATTGCCGCAGATCCGGAGATAGCCGTGAGGGGTGTCCTCAAATCGTGGCCGATGGAGCGCAAAAGGTTGGCGCGCAGCTGCTCGTTTTTCGCCAAGACCGCAGCCTCTTCGCGCTCTTGCGCCGCCTGGTCGCTTTCGAGCGCCAAGGCGCATTCACCTACGATAGATAGGACGATCGAATGCTCGAAGGCTTCGATCTCGCGCCCCTCCAGGGCGATGCCGATGACACCGAATACCTTGTCGCCGGTGCGAACCGCGAGGTAGAGACAGCGCGCCTCAGGCAGGGTTCGCGTGCTTGCGCCCGCGCGCTTGTTGTTGGTGTAGGTCCAGGTTGCAACGGCGCGCTCGTAGTCGGTGAACAGCGACGCGGATCGGTTTTCGGCGCCAGCGGACTCATAGAGCGTCTTGCCGAGCGTGCCGTGTTCGGCGGTGTAGAAGACCACGTCGAGTTTTAGCAGTTTGATGAGTTGGTTCATGGCGACGCGGGCGCACTCCTCCGCGCTATGGGCTTGCTGCAAGAGCTGGTTCGTTTCGAGGAGTACGCGCGTTTTGAATGCGTTCTCGGCGGAGGTACGGGCGTTGTCGGCGATGCGCGCAGTTAACTCGCCGGCGACCATAGCGGTAGCGAACATGATGCCGAACGTGACCAGATAGCTTCGGTCGTAGCTGGCGAGCGAAAACAGAGGCGTGACGAAGCAGAAGTTGTAAAGCACTACAGAGAGCACGCTCGATACGATCGTGCAGATACGCCCCGTCGTGGTGACGGCGGTCAGCAGGGCCGTGAAGATATAGAGGGATATGATGCTGGAATCGGCAAATCCCAGATGGCGGAAAGCCGTGCC
>CABUVF010000118.1 GCA_902494945.1 uncultured Collinsella sp. | reverse complement strand
TGCCGTTCGCGCCCGAGAAGGCGAACCGCTGGCTGCCGGTGGACCAGTACATCGGCGGCATCGAGCACGCCATCCTGCACCTGCTCTACAGCCGCTTCTTTACCAAGGCGCTGCGCGACCTGGGCCTGCTGAGCGTGGACGAGCCCTTCACCAACCTGCTGTGCCAGGGCATGGTTAAGGACGAGAACGGCGACACCATGTCCAAGTCCAAGGGCAATGTCGTGCCCCCGAGCTCGGTTATCGAGCCCTACGGTGCCGACACCATGCGTTTGGCGATCCTGTTTATCGCCCCGCCCGAGAAGGACTTCGACTGGGATCCCAAGGCCGTCGAGGGCGCCAACCGCTTCATCAAGCGCGCCTGGCGTATCGTTTGGCAGCTCGTCCAGTCCGGCGACGCCAACGTGGCCTTCGACAAGTCCGCGCTCGACGAGGTTGCGATGAAGCTCTATCGCGAGCGTCACCGCACCATCGCCAAGTGCACCGAGGACTTTGACCGCGGCCAGTTCAACACCGCCATCTCGGCCGTCATGGAGCTCGTCAACGCGGCGAGCGCCTACCTTAACGCCACCGAGGGCGCATCGCGCGACAAGGCGCTGTGCTATGGCGTGGCTAAGGATATCGTGAGCGTCCTTGCCCCCATCTGCCCGTTCTGGGCCGATGAACTGTGGCACGAGGCCCTCGGCTGCGAGGGCAACGCCTACACCGCCGCCTGGCCCGAGTTCGACTTGGCCGAGTCCATCGAGGACACGGTGCAGATCGTCGTCCAGGTGCTCGGCAAGGTCCGTGGCCGCATCGACGTCGCCCGCGACGCCTCCAACGAGGAGATGCAGGCTGCCGCCGAGGCCGCCGTCGCCAAGTGGCTCGAGGGTAAGACGGTCGTCAAGGCCATCTGCGTGCCCGGCAAGCTGGTCAACCTGGTGGTCAAGTAAGCACTGCGCACTTAACTGACGCATAAAAGACGAGGGGCGATCCGGTTGGGTCGTCCCTCGTTTTGTGTTGTATGACCTGCTTAGTCAGTGCGTCGCACCGTCTTCTACGGGATGTGTACCAGGTCCCTAAAGTAAACATTGCCCGTTTGCTCCTCGATCATCCAAATGTTGAGGTAGATGTCGTTGAGGTCGTTGTTCACATTAAAGTCCGGGTCGTCGAAGGTGCCTACAAAGGTGAGCATGGCGCGCGTTTCCTCGCCTGCTGCGACCTGCTGGCGCATGCGCACATCGCGGACCACGCCGTTGACGTAGGCATAGGAGTCCACATCGCCAAACATCATGTCGACACCGGTGTTGTTGGTTACCGTAAAGACGAGCGCGGCGTCGCCGTAGCCGTCGGTGTCCTTGCCCACGCAGGTAACATGGACGTTCTCGTCTGCCTCAAGGTCGATAGGGAACTGTTCTTGAGGGTCGGGACCTAAGCCCTGGGGATCGTCGATGTCTTCGTCTATTTTGTCGAAGCTTACCGGGGGTTCGGTTTTCTCGATGGCTTTGGTGCTGCCACGATCCGGTTCGCATGTTCCGGTTTTGCCATCGATGTTGTTGCAGCCCGTCAGAGCGAACGAGCAGGCAGCGACGACGAGCGCGGTCGCGCAGAGGGTGCCTAGGCGTTCCATGGATCCTCCTTGCCGTAGAGATGCTGGAAGGTTGTGCGGTCAATGCGTGCGGCAGGCTTTCTCGCTACAGAATGCCTCTCGGCTCTAGTCTGGCCGATGTGCGCCCAGGGATGGAATGCCCATAGGGCCCGATTCGGTCGGCACGCTGGGACGCATGGCCCGTTTTGGGGCTGTTGAGGTTGCTCCGCATGGGGCTCTTCGGTCAATTGTCCTCTTCTTGTGGAGAACCTGTGCGCACGCTGACCTGCATATTCGTACTGTGCTTGCGCGTTTCCGCAGCTATTGGTATAGTTTGCTTGCAAATGAAGTTGTAATTGAAAGAAGTGGGGTTTCGGCCCCGCTTCTTTTTTGTATGGATGGAGGTGCCGCAATGGTCAAGACCAAGACCGAGCAGGCGATCATCGACGCGCTCGAGGCCGTCGCTCCCCAGCACGATGTCGACATCGTCGACGTCGAGCTCGTGGGCGCCACCAAGGCCCCCTGCGTGCGCGTGCGTATCGAGGGTGCCGAGGGCCAGAGCCTGTCGCTCAACGACGTCACGGCCAACACCAAGTGGGTCGGCGATGTGATTGAGGAGCTCGACCCTATCTCTTCGAGCTATACGCTTGAGGTGTCGAGCCCGGGCATGGCGCGCCCGCTGCGCCGCCCGTGCGACTTTGTCCGCTTTGTTGGCGAGAACTGTGAGCTCACCTCCACCGCTACCGAGGGCCGTCGCAAGTACGCCGGCAAGATTGCCGCCGCCACCGAGACGAACGTGACCCTCGAGCTCGAGGACGGCGAGTCCGTTACCCTCGATTTCTCTGATGTTAAAAAGTGCAAGTTGAAGCCCACCTATGACTTCAAGCCCGCGAAGGAAGGAAAGTAAGATGGCAGCATCCGACATGATGTCCGCCCTGATGGAGCTTTGCCAGGAGAAGCACATCGACCAGCTCTACCTGATCGACCGCCTGGAGCAGTCGCTCGCCAAGAGCTATGCCGAGATCCTGCATCTTGAGTGGGGCGCCAAGGTGACCATCGACCGCACCACCGGCAAGATCTACGTCTACCGCCTGGAGCCGATCGACGATTCCATGGACGAGGAAGGCAACTTCACCGAGTTCGAGGAGATCGACGTCACCCCCAAGAACACGAGCCGCATCGCCGCCCAGCACGCCAAGGCCGAGATCAACGCCATCGTGCGCAACTCCGCCCGCGAGCAGATCTACGAGGAGTTCGCCGGCCGTATCGGTGACCTCATTAGCGGTACCGTGCTGCAGTCCACGCCCGACTTCACGATCGTCAAGATCCGCGAGGGCGTCGAGGCCGAGCTTCCGCACTTCGACCAGCGCCGTTACGAGAACGAGCGCAACGAGCGTCCGATGGGCGAGCGCTACCTGCACAACCAGCACATTAAGGCCGTGATCATCGACGTACGCGACCCCAACTCCAACCTGCAGCCGGTTCGTGGCGAGCACAGCCGTCCGCCGATTGTCATCTCCCGTACCCACCCCGAGCTTATGCGTCGTCTGTTTGAGCAGGAGGTGCCCGAGATCTATGAGGGTACCGTCCAGATCAAGTCGATCGCCCGCGAGCCCGGCCAGCGTTCCAAGGTCGCCGTCCACTCGCTTGACGACCGTCTGGATCCCGTGGGTGCCTGCGTCGGCCCCAAGGGCAGCCGTGTTCGCGCTGTCGTGGGCGAGCTCCGTGGCGAGCGCGTCGACGTCATCCTGTGGGATGCCGATCCTGCCGTCTACGTCGCCAACGCCCTGTCGCCCGCTAAGGTCACCCGCGTCCTCATCGACGAGGAGAAGGCCTACGCCGGCGTCATCGTCCCCGACGACCAGCTGTCCCTCGCTATCGGCAAGGAGGGCCAGAACGCCCGCCTCGCCGCGCGCCTGACCGGCTGGCACATCGACATCAAGTCCGAGACGCTTGCCGCCGACATCCTCAAGAACGTTCCCGTTCACGAGGAGCCCGCCGCCGACCTGATCGGTGACGAGGAGGACGAGGACGTCCGCCGCTGCGAGTACGTGTCCGAGGACGGCATCCAGTGCCGCAACCAGGCTCGTCCCGGCTCCCGTTTCTGCGGTGTCCACGACACCGACGCCTTCGATGATGCGGAGGACCTGATCTAGCGCGCGGTCGCGCCGGGCAGGTCCCGGCGCATCTCCCACGCTCGTTCAGTCTCTAGGCACCCAAGGTGCCAGAAAGGGTAGGTGAAGTCATATGGCAAAAGTCCGTGTGTCCACCCTGGCCAAAGAGTTCGGCATGACCTCCAAGGAACTGATGGGTCATCTCGCCGATATGAAGATTCCCGCTAAGTCCGCTTCCTCCACTTTGGAGGACGCCTATGTCGCCATGGTCCGCAAGCAGCTCGCCTCGGTGATCGAGGCCCGCGCTCAGGAAGTCGAGGCCGCCAAGCAGGCCGAGGAGCAGGCAGCTGCTGCCGAGGAAGCCGCCCGCGCCGCCGAGGCCGAGCGCGAGCGCATCGCCGCCGAGAAGGCACGCGAGGAGGAGCGCCGCCAGTTTGCCGCAGCCCAGGCTGCCGAGGAGGCTGCCCGCGCCGAGGCCGAGGCCAAGAAGAAGGCCGAGCAGGAGCGCCTTGCTCGCGAGAAGGAGGAGGCTGCCCGCGAGGCCCAGCGCCGCGCCGTTCCCGCTTCCGACTCCGGTTCGCGCTTCCGTTCGCTGCTCGACCAGATCGCCGCACAGGAGACCGTGCTCAAGGAGAAGAAGGACGCCGAGCAGAAGGCCAAGGCCGAGCGCGCTGCCGAGCGTGGCAACCGTCGTGGCGGCAACAACGACCGTCGCGGTGGCCGTCGTAACGATCGCAACGCCTCCGACAACAACTCCGAGCGCAACGCCTCCGAGAGCCGTCCCCACAGCCATCGCACCAATGCCAGCAACAACGTCGCTGCCGGCATGGACTTCCCCAACCCCGACAAGCAGGGTAAGGGCAAGAAGCGCAAGGGCGGTCACAACAACGAAGAGGACCACTACAGCCGCATGGCTCGCGAGGCCGAGGAGTACAGCCGCGAGAAGGTGCTCGAGGAGGCTCGTGCTGCCGTCGAGGAGGCCTCTCGCGAGTCCACCGGTCGCCGCAAGAAGCGCAAGGAGAAGCGCGAGCGCGAGGCTGCCATGGCTCAGGAGGAGCGCAAGATAGAGGAGGCGCTGGCCCAGGGCGTGAACCCCGAGGACCTCGACGCCATCAAGGTCTCCCAGGGCGTTACCGTCCAGGAGCTCGCCGAGGCGCTCGACGTTCCGGCCAACGACATCATCAAGCGCCTGTTCCTGCTGGGCACGCCACTTACCATGACGCAGTCCATGTCCGACGACCTCGTCGAGCTCGTTGCCGACGACCTGGGCCGCCAGATCAAGATCATCACCCCCGAAGAGGAGAACACCTTCTCGTTCTACGACGATCCCGCCGACCTTAAGCCACGTGCCCCGGTCGTCACCGTCATGGGACACGTTGACCACGGCAAGACTTCGCTGCTCGACGCCATCCGTCACACCGGCGTCGCTGCCGGCGAGGCGGGCGGCATTACCCAGGCCATCGGCGCTTCGCAGGTCATGATCAACGACCGCAAGATCACCTTCATCGATACCCCCGGCCACGCCACCTTTACGGCCATGCGTGCCCGCGGCGCCAAGGTGACCGACATCGTCATCCTGATCGTCGCCGCCGACGATGGCGTCATGCCCCAGCCCATCGAGTCGATCAACCACGCCAAGGCCGCCGGTGTTCCCATCGTCGTCGCCGTCAACAAGATCGATAAGCCGGGTGCCAACCCCGACCGCGTGCGCCAGGAGCTCACCGAGTACGGCATCATCCCCGAGGAGTGGGGCGGGCAGAACATGTTCGTCAACATCTCTGCCAAGCAGAAGATCGGTATCGACGACCTGCTCGAGACCGTCCTGCTCCAGGCCGACGTGCTCGAGCTCAAGGCCAACCCCGACACCTTTGCCTCCGGTAACGTCCTCGAGGCTAAGCTCGACAAGGGCCGCGGATCGGTTGCCACGGTGCTCGTGACCCGCGGTACCCTGCACGTGGGCGATACGCTGGTCGCCGGCCTTACCTACGGCCGCGTCCGCGCCATGCTCGACCCCAAGGGCAACGCCGTCACCGAGGCCGGTCCCTCTGACGCCGTCGAGATCCTGGGCCTGCAGTCCGTCCCCAACGCCGGCGATGAGTTCCGCGTGTTCGAGGACGAGCGCGAGGCTCGCGCCCTGGCCGACGAGCGTTCGCTCAAGGCCCGCATCGAGGAGCAGAGCCGCGTGAAGCATGTGACGCTCGAGAACCTCTTCGAGACCATCGCCGACGCTGAGGTCAAGGAGCTCAACCTGATCATCAAGGCCGACGTCCAGGGTTCTATCGAGGCCCTTCAGGACTCCCTCGACAAGATGGACCAGTCCGAGGTGCGCATCAACACGATCCACTCCGCCGTTGGCGCCATCAACGAGACCGACGTTGTCCTGGCCGACGCCTCCAACGCCATCATCATCGGCTTTGGCGTCCGTCCCGACGGCAAGGCCCGCTCCGCCGCCGAGCGCGAGGGCGTCGAGATCCGTTGCTACGACGTCATCTACAAGTGCCTCGAGGACCTCGACGCAGCCCGTATCGGCATGCTCAAGCCCACCGAGGTCGAGGTTTCCACGGGCACCGCGACCGTTCTGGACACCTTCAAGGTGCCCAAGGTCGGTATCGCCGCCGGTGTCCGCGTCGAAGAGGGCGAGATCGCCGCGACCGATTCCGTGCGCCTGGTGCGCGACGGTATCGTGGTCTTCAACGGTAAAATCGCCTCGATGCGCCACTACAAGGACGAGGCCAAGAGCCTTAAGAGCGGCTCCGAGGGCGGTATTGGCCTGGAGAACTTCCAGGACATCAAGCCTGGCGACACCATTGAGGGCTACCGCATCGATCAGGTTGCCCGTACCGAGTAGGGGGTAGCGCTATGAAGCAAACGCAGGCAACCCGCCGTTTGGGCGAGCAGCTTCGCGAGAAGCTCGGTTATATCCTGCTCTTTGAGGTTTCCGATCCGCGTCTCGACCTGGTCACCCTGACCGCGGTCGAGGTCGCGGTGGACCGTTCGTTCGCGCGCGTGTACGTGTCGTGCGACGCGAGCCGCTACGACGAGGTCATGGAG
>CABUVF010000117.1 GCA_902494945.1 uncultured Collinsella sp. | reverse complement strand
GGCGAGATCGAGTACGTGCCGCTGCGCGGCGACCTGGTCATGGACAACGTCGACTTTGGCTACACGCCCGACCACGAGGTGCTGCACGGCGTGTCCGTGTTTGCCAAGCCGGGCCAGAAAGTCGCGTTTGTCGGCGCCACCGGTGCGGGCAAGACGACCATCACCAACCTCATCAACCGCTTCTATGACATTGCCGACGGCAAGATTCGCTACGACGGCATCAACGTCAACAAGATCCGCAAGGCCGACCTGCGCCGAAGCCTGGGCGTCGTGCTGCAGGACGTGAACCTGTTCACCGGCACCGTGATGGATAACATCCGCTACGGCAACCTGGATGCGACCGACGAGGAGTGCATCGCGGCGGCCAAGCTCGCGGGCGCGGACGACTTTATCACCCGCCTGCCCGACGGCTATGACACCATGCTCACCGGCAACGGCGCCCAGCTGTCGCAGGGCCAGCGCCAGCTGATTTCGATCGCCCGCGCCGCCGTCGCCGATCCGCCGGCAATGATTCTGGACGAGGCCACGAGCTCCATCGACACCCGCACCGAGGCCATTGTGCAGGCGGGCATGGATAAGCTCATGGAGGGCCGCACGACGTTTGTCATCGCGCACCGCCTTTCCACCGTGCGCAACTCCGACGCGATCATCTGTCTGGATCACGGCCGTATCATCGAGCGCGGCAACCACGACGAGCTGATCGCCAAGCGCGGGTATTACTACCAGCTGTACACGGGAGCGTTTGAGCTGGAGTAGGAACGGTTACTGACGGAGGGTGCCCCGGGGCGTCGGGGCACCCTCCTGCGCGCAATCAACCCGTCATTTAGAACGGAATAAAAGTTAGTGAGGCCCTGGCCGTTTGGCCAGGGCCTCGTTTTGTTAGTCTTTTTGGGACGGGGCTTTTTGACTACTTTGAGGGTGCGCAGGCAGGGCGGCGAAAGTAGCTAAAAAAGCCCCGTCCCAAAAAGACTACCCGCGCCAAATGAGCTACTTGAGGAGTTGGGCCATGGCGTTGACGAATTTTTGGACTTGGAGGGTGGGCTCGAGCGGGTAGTGCAAATAGACCGGCACCTCGCGACCGCATAGAAACGGTACGCCCACAAAGGCCGGGTGCACGCCCGACCACGCTCCGCAGGTGAGCACCGCATCGCCCTTTTCCTCCGCCTCGTTAAAGAGCGCAAAGTCGAAGCTATCCACGTCGATCACGTCCACGCCGCCGTCGGCCAACAGGTCGATGCGCAGGCTGTCCATAGCGTCGTTGCCGTGACGGAGCACGCGCAGGCGCATGCCCTCCAGGTCGGCAACCGTGATGCGCGTCTTGCGCGCAAGCGGGCTCGTGCGCGGCACATCAATATAAAACGGTACGTTGACGATAAGGAGCTTTTGGCAGGCGTCGCCCCAGCGCGGGGTCGAAAAACTCGACTGCACTACATCCACTTCGCGACCAAGACTGCGCATGACGGTCTCGCGCTCATCGTAGAGGTCACTCACCGGCACAATCTCAAAGCGCAGCGACGGCTCCAGCTCGTGCACACTCGGCCACATCGACAGCGTTTGGCGCCCCGGGCACATCATCGACACGCCCAGACGCACGGCGCCGCCATCGCCCGCTGCGCGTCGGGCACGGCGCAACGCATCCTCGGACTGACGCATGATCGAGCGCGCATCGTCTACCAGCAGCGCACCCGCCGGCGTCACCTTAACGCCCGAATGCGAGCGCTCGAACAGCGTAATACCGAACTCGGCCTCGAAGCCCGACACCTGCTTGACGAGCGCCGGAGTCGACACGCGCAATTTTGCCGCCGCACGCGAGAAGCTTCCCAGCTCCGCGGCGGCCGATATGGCCTCAAGTCGTCGATCGTACACGTCAATCTCCTGTTTTCGCGCCCGTGGCAACATGGCGCCACAGGGGGTCGTTTTCGCAGGTTACGCGCTCAATTGAGCATAAACTGCATCGCACGGTGTAAACCTACGGTTAACACCATTCTAACAAATATGCAATTCACCTGCGCAAATGTAAAGCATACGATAACCAGCGAAAACCACGTGGGTCGATTAATGGGAGCGACCCACCGGGAGGCACAAGAAGGGAAGTTCCTATGAGCAACTGGCTTAAGCTCGAGGGCGATGTCTGCGCCGTGACCGGCGCACTCGGCGGTATGGGCGTCGAGATTTGCCGCGAGTTCGCCCGCAACGGCGCCAACGTCGTCCTGCTCGATCTGGACGAGGAAAAGGTCAAGGCCGCAGCCGCTGACCTCGCCGCCGAGTTTGGTATCCACGCCGAGGGCTACAAGATGAACGCCACCGACGAGGCCGAGGTTCAGGCCGCCGTCGACGCCACCATCGCCGACTTCGGCCGCGTCGACGTTCTCGTCAACACCGCCGGCATCCTGCGCTTCGCAGCTATGGAGGACCTGCCGCTGAGCGACTGGGAGCAGGTACTCAACGTCAACCTCACCGGCTACTTCATCACCTCGCAGCGCTTTGGTCGCGAGATGATCAAGGCCGGCCAGGGCCGCCTGGTGCACATCTCGACCGTCGCCAGCCACTCCCCCGAGACGTTCTCGGGCGTGTACAGCTCCACCAAGGCGGGCGTCAACATGATGTCCAAGATGCTCGCTGCTGAGTGGGGCCCTTACGGCGTGCGCTCCAACTGCGTCGAGCCCTGCTTTGTCAAGACCCCCATGTCGGCAAGCTTTTACGCCGATCCCGAGGTCGAGAAGAGCCGCAGCCGTCTGATCGCCACACGCCGCATCGGCGAGGTCAGCGATATCGCCAACGCCGTCATGTTCCTGGCATCCAAGCGCTCGGACTTTACCACCGGCGACGCCATCAAGGTCGATGGCGGCTTCTCCAACATGATGGGCAACCTCACCGCCAAGCCCGGCGGCCGCCGCGCCTTTGCCGACAACTACCTTAAGAACAAGGGTGTCGAGCTCTGGTCCGATGAGTCCGGCGTCGCCAAGCCGACCGACCAGTAAACCAACCCGGTAGAAAGGGGCGCGGGGCAAGCACCTCAGCGGCGTTTGCCCCTCCCCTCCCTCCCGTATCGATTAGAAAGAGTCCAATGGCTTCCACCAACTCCAACAAGGGTCGCGCCGTCGTGCTTTCCGCCGCGTGTGTCACCATGTTCTTCATCAGCTCCATCGCGCTGTACTCCGTCGTGTCCAAGAACCTGCTCGCCGTCTACCCCGAGTGGTCCAGCGCACTTACCTGGGCTTTCCCGGTCTTCCAGACCATCATGGCCGTGACGGGCATCTTCGCCGGCCGCATCTCCGATAAGATCGGCCCGCGCAACGTCGTGATCGCTGCCGCCGTGTGCTACGGCGTGGGCTGGTTCATGTCCGGCACCGTCACCGAGCCGTGGCAGTTCTACCTGTGGTTCTCGCTCGTCGCCGCCATCGGCAACGGCCTGGGCTACAACCCCGCGCTCACCACCGGCCAAAAGTGGTTCATCGACAAAAAGGGCCTCGCCTCCGGCATCACCCTGGCCGCTTCGACCGCCGGCCCCGCCGTGCTGTCCCCGGTGCTCGCCTCGCTGCTCATCCCGAGCCTGGGCATCTTTGGCGCCCTTAAGGCACTCGGCGTCATCTTCTTTGTGACGATCGCCGCCTCCGCCCTGTTCCTGAAGGCCCCCGAGGCCGGCTGGCTGCCCGAGGGCTTCGAGGCCCCCAAGGGCGGCGCGCACGCCGGCACTTTCGGCGACCTCACCCCGGGCGAGATGGTCAAAACCCCGCGCTTCTGGGTCCTCATCGCCACCTTCGCCTTCGCCGCCACCGCGGGCACCCTGCTCGTGGGCAAGGTTGCCTCCATCGCCGCTGTCCAGCTCTTCGCCGACCCCACGAGCGCCGCGGCCGTCGCCCTCGGCGGCGTGGTCGTCTCCGTCAACACCTGCGCCAACCTGGTCGGCCGTCTGTCCTTTGGCCAGATCATCGACAAGCTCGGCGCCTACAAGTCGCTGCTCATCAGCCTTGTCGTCACCATCGTCGCGCTCGTCATCATGTCGATGAGCTTTACGCAGAGCATGTTCTTTGTGGCACTCGCCCTGCTCGGCTTTAGCTTTGGCGCCCTGCTCGTCATCTACCCGCCGCTCACCGGTGGCGCCTTTGGCACCAGCAACATCGGCGTCAACTACGGCATCATGTTTTTGGGCTACGCCGCTTCTACCTGGATCAGCCAGCCCATCACCGCCGTGCTGTATCACGCCGAGGCCGGCAGCGCCGCCTACCAGCAGTCCTTCTACGGCGCCATCGTGATTGCCGCCATCGCCGTCGTACTCACCGTCTACATGATGGTCTCCGACAGCAAGAAGAAGTCCGCCTAGTTATACCGATGTGACAAAGGGGCTGTCCCTTTGTCACATTCCAAGCCACCAGCATTAAGGAGTCGAAATGTCTGAGCTCAACCCCGTCCGCATTGCCGTCATCGGCGCCGGCGCCATGGGCCGCAACCACATCCGCTTTGTCACCGAGGAGCCCGAGGCCGAACTCGTCGCCATCGCCGACGCCTTTGAGGGCGCCCGCGCCACGGCCGAGGCCGCCGGCGTGCCGTTCTTTACCGATCCTGCCCAGATGATGGACGAGGTCAAGCCCGAGGCCGTCATCATCGCCACCCCCAACGACCTGCACCTGGGCGTTGCCCGCGAGGCCATCAAGCGCAACATCGTGCCGCTGGTCGAAAAGCCGATCTCCAACGATCTTGAGGATGCCCAGGCCTTCGCCGCCGAGGCCGAGACCGCCGGCGTGCCCGTGCTCGTGGGTCAGCACCGTCGCCACAACCCGTTTGTGAACAAGGCCAAGGAGATCATCGAGTCTGGCGAGCTGGGCAAGCTCACCGTGTCGAGCTTCCACTACATGATCTATAAGAATGACGAGTATTTCGATGTCGAGTGGCGCCGCAAGAAGGGTGCCGGCCCGATCCTGGTCAACCTGGTGCACGACGTCGACCTGCTCCGCTACCTGCTGGGCGAGCCCGTTGCCGTCCAGGGTATGCAGTCCAGCGCCGCCCGCGGTTTTGAGACCGAGGACTCCGCCGTGGTCAACGTCCGTTTTGCCGATGGCGCGCTCGCGAGCATGACCATCTCCGACGCCACCGCCAGCCCCTGGAACTGGGAGGCGACCGCCCGCGAGGACCCGCAGTACCGTCCCTTCGACGCCGATGCCTACTTTATTGGCGGTACCAAGGGCGCCCTTTCGCTGCCCCGCCTGCACCAGTTCTCCTACGACGGTGCCTCCAACTGGCACAAGCCGCTGCAGATGGAGATCCCGGCCGTCGACCCGGCACTGCCGCACAAGATGCAGCTCAAGCACTTTGTGAAGGTCGTCCGCCGCGAGGTCGAGCCCGTCGTGACCCCCGCCGACAACGTCAAGACGCTCACGCTTCTCAACGCCGTCAAGGAGGCCGCCGAGACCGGCCAGCTCGTCGAGCTGTAATGTCACAGGGCGGGCCACGGCAAGCGCCCCATGCGAGCCCCTCGGTCTGCCATCAACAAGCCCCTCTTCTTTGCCCCGCGAGCAACCTCCTGCCCGCGGGGCTTTTTTGATACGGCGTTCCGTCTACTAGACCGGTGCTTGGTTGATGGGGGCCCGTCCCAAAAAGACTGCTTTGGTGGAGCGGCGGGTGGTATCCTTGGTAGCTCTGTGCTGCAAACGCACCTTAAACGCAAGGAGTTCCATGGATCTTATCGCCCAGCTCGCCCGCGAGCTCAACCTTAAGGCCGCCAACGTCGAGGCAGCCGTCAAGCTCATCGACGAGGGCAACACCATCCCCTTTATCTCGCGCTACCGCAAAGAGGCCACCGGCGGCATGGACGACGTCGCCCTGCGCGCACTCGACGAGCGCCTGTCCTACCTGCGCAATCTTGAGCAGCGCAAAGAGGACGTCATCCTGCTCATCGACACCCAGGGCAAGCTCACGCCCGAGCTCGAGCAGCAGATTCGCGAGGCCACGCAGCTCCAGCGTGTCGAGGACCTCTACAAGCCCTATCGCAAAAAGCGCATGACCCGCGCGCAGAAGGCCCGCGAGGCAGGCCTGGAGCCGCTCGCCAATATGATCATTATGCAGGCCTCGGCCAAGGGCAGCGCACTCGACGCCGCCGCGGCATACGTCAACGAGGAGGCCGGCTTCGACACGCCCGAAAAGGCGCTCGCCGGCGCGGCGGACATCGTGGCCGAGACGGTGGCCGAGGACCCCGAGAACGTCGCCGACCTGCGCGCCTTTACGCAAAACACCGCCGACATCGTCGTCGAGGCCACCGACCCCGCCGAGAAGACTCCCTACGAGCCCTACTACAACTTCGACGAGCCGCTGCGCCGTATACCCAACCACCGCGTACTGGCTATCGACCGCGGTGAGCGCGAGGGCAAGCTCCGTGTGCGTGTGAACGTCGACAGCGCCGACGCCACGGCGCGCCTCGGCAGCCGTTGGCCCCGACGCCAGGGCGTGTTTGCTCCCATCTTCGATGCCGCCATCGCCGACGGCTACAAGCGCCTCATGGCTCCCTCGCTGGAGCGCGAGGCACGCGCTAAGCTCACCGTTCGCGCCCAGACCGAGGCCATCAACGTCTTTGCCAAGAATCTCGAGGGCCTGCTCTCGGCACGCCCCGTGCGCGGCGCCCGCGTGCTCGCGCTCGATCCAGGCTACCGCACCGGCTGCAAGGTCGCCGTCATGGACGAGACCGGCAAACTGCTCGACCATGGCGTGGTCTACCCCACCAAGCCGCGCCACGACGTCGCCGGCACCAAGCGCGAGCTCGCCCGCCTCGTCAAGAAGGACAGCGTCAACACCATCGTCATCGGCAACGGCACCGCCAGCCG
>CABUVF010000116.1 GCA_902494945.1 uncultured Collinsella sp. | reverse complement strand
G
The DNA here is from genome assembly GCA_902494945.1 of uncultured Collinsella sp. Lineage (GTDB taxonomy): Bacteria > Actinomycetota > Coriobacteriia > Coriobacteriales > Coriobacteriaceae > Collinsella. Next base: position 6,882 of record CABUVF010000116.1, on the reverse strand, counting down.
AGGGCGGCACCGCTGCGATGCTCACGAGTTCGGGCATGGCCGCAAACTTCCTCGCGATCTTTAACGTGGCCGGTGCCGGTGATCACGTGGTCGCGAGCTCTGCTATCTACGGCGGTACCTACAACCTGCTTGCCCATACCATGGGCCGCATGGGCGTGACTTGCACGTTCGTTGCCCCCGACTGCACCGATGAGGAGCTCGAGGCAGCCTTTGAGCCCAATACCAAGCTTGTCTTTGGCGAGACGATTGCCAACCCCGCCCTTGCCGTGCTCGATATTGAGCGCTTTGCCAAGGCCGCACATGACCACGGTGTGCCGTTGATGGTCGACAACACCTTCCCGACGCCCGTGATGTGCCGTCCCTTTGAGTGGGGCGCCGACATCGTTACGCACTCCACCACTAAGTACATGGATGGACATGCTGCCTACCTGGGCGGCGTGATCGTCGACCACGGCCAGTTTGACTGGATGGCCCATGCGGACAAGTTCCCGGGTCTCACCACGCCTGACGAGAGCTACCACGGCGTGACCTATGCCGAGAAGTTCGGCCGTGAGGGCGCCTTTATTACCAAGGCCACCGCGCAGCTCATGCGCGACCTCGGCCCCATGCAGAACCCGCAGGCGGCATTCTTCTTGAACAGCTCGCTCGAGAGCCTGCATATGCGCATGCCGCGTCATTGCGAGAACGGCTTGGCCGTTGCCAAATTCCTGCAGAGCCATCCCAAGGTGCGCTTCGTGAGCTATCCGGGCCTGGAGGGCGATAAGTACTATGACCTGGCTCAGAAGTACATGCCCAACGGTACTTGCGGCGTTGTGAGCTTTGGCTTTAACGGTGGTCGCGCGGCGGCCGAGACCTTTATGAAGAGCCTCAAGCTCGCCCAGATCGCCACGCATGTGGCCGACGCCCGCACTTGCTGCCTGCATCCCGCTAACGCTACGCATCGCCAGATGAACGATGAGGAGCTCATCGCCTGCGGCATCTCCGCCGACATGGTGCGCCTGTCGTGCGGCCTCGAGGACACGGCCGATCTGATTGCCGACCTTGAGCAGGCACTCGAGCAGTGCTAGGCTAGCTCCGTACAAGGTGCCGATGCTGGCAGAAAGCTTCGGTGACCTTTCGTTCCGATTCCGTAGGCGGGACCCCAATCGCGACTGTTCGCAGGCGATTGGGGCCCCGTTTTTGCGTTGCACCACTCGAAAGGATGGATATGGAGAAAACTGCAGAGCAGCTGCGCCGCGAGCGCATTGCCCTAGAGGGCGACACGCATGGCAAGAACAAATGGGCGATTCTGTTTACCGTGCTCATCATGACGTTTATGTCGTGTCTGGATTCGACCGTCGTGACCGTGGCGTTGCCCGTGATGCAAAAGGAGCTGGGCGTGGGCCTCGACCACATCCAGTTGGTGAGCTCGGTGTACCTGCTTGCGACATGCGTGGCTATGCTGCCGTTTGGCCGCTTGGGCGACGTGCGCGGCAAGGTGGGCGTATTCCAGCTGGGTGTAATCGTCTTTACGGTCGGATCGTTGCTGTGCGGGCTGTCGGCCTCGCTCGAGGTTCTTATTCTGGCTCGCATTGTCCAGGGCGTCGGTTGCGCGGCGGCCATGGCCAACAACATGGGCATTATTACCGAGTCCTTTCCGGCGCGCGAGCGCGGCCGCGCCATGGGCATTCTCGCGACCTTCGTGGCCCTCGGCATGATGTGTGGCCCCGTGCTGGGCGGCATGCTGGTGGCAAGCTTTCCCTGGGAGAGTATCTTCCTCATCAACCTGCCCATTGGCGTCATCTCATTTATCGTGGGGCTCTATACGCTGCCGCATGTTAAGCCGGAGGCTGGTGAGCGCCCCATGTCCCTGATCGAGGCCGCTCGTCGCTGCTTTGCAAATTCGGCCTTCACCATCAACCTCGCCTGCATGCTCATCGTGTTCGTTGGTATTGGCGCATCAGAGTTTATCCTGCCGTTCTATTTTCAGGACGCCCACGGCTTTGGTTCCGACATTTCCGGATTGCTCTTTTTGGCGCTGCCGATGGTGAATGCCTTTATCGGCCCGCTTTCGGGTACGGTTTCGGACCGTGTTGGCTGCGAGGGCCCCGCGGCGGTCGGCCTAGGCGTGTACGTATGCGGTCTTTTTGCGGTAAGCACGCTCGACGAGCACTCTTCCATCCCTGTGATCGTGTGTTGCGTCGCGTTTATGTCGTGCGGTACGTCGATTTTCCAGAGCCCCAATAACTCGCTGTATATGGGCTCGGCTCCGCGCGAAGCGCTCGGCTTTGCGGGCAGCCTGGGTAGCCTTGCGCGCTATGCGGGTATGGCAGTGGGCATTACGGCGGCATCGCATATCCTCTATGGGCAGATGAGCGTGGCGATGGGCGAGGCCGTGACCAGTATTGTTGCAGGTCGTCCGGATGTGTTCCTGTTTGGTTTTCGCTCGGTATTCTACGTGCTCATGGCTGTGGCGGCAGCGGGCTTTGCACTCGCCATGGTGCGTTTGGTGAGGATGCGCGCCCGCCATTAGTGTGTTGAGAGACTGTCTGCCACGATTCGCGCCGTCCCAAAAAGACCGGTTTGTGGTGCGATGCGGCTTGTGGGGCGGGCGGGGGTCGGTCCGTGGTAGACTATCGAACAACGTTTATTAATCGCGCGGCATCGTTGCCGCGAGAAGGGGTTGCGCCATGCAGGAGCTTGAGGATCGTATTCGCCATGACGGCATCGTAAAGGCCGGTAACGTCCTTAAGGTTGATGCTTTCCTCAACCACCAGTGCGACGTTGAGCTGTTCGACCACATGGGCGCTGAGTGGGCCCGTCTGTTCAAGGATGTCGAGATCAACAAGATTCTGACGATCGAGGCTTCGGGCATTGGTATGGCTTGCATCGCAGCCCAGCATTTTGGTGGCGTGCCGGTTGTCTTTGCCAAGAAGGCACAGTCCATCAACCTCGACGGCGAGCAGTATGCTACGACCATCTACTCCTTTACCAAGCAGAAGGAGTATCCGGTCATCGTGGGCAAGCGCTTCCTGTCCGAGGGCGACAAGGTCCTGATCATCGACGACTTCTTGGCCAACGGCTGCGCGCTCGAGGGTCTTATCAAGATCTGCGAGGCTGCGGGTGCCGAGGTATCCGGCATTGGCATTGCGGTGGAGAAGGGCTTCCAGGGCGGTGGCGATAAGCTCCGCGAGCGTGGCTTCCGCGTTGAGAGCCTGGCCCGTATCGCCGATATGGACTGCGAGACCGGCGAGATCACCTTCGCCTAAGCGCGCAACACAAGCGATTGGTATGCGATGTGACAAAGGGACTGTCCCTTTGTCACATTTTTTTGTATGAGGGGAGGTATTGATATGGATGAGAACAAGATGGGATGGTGCGAGTATGCGCGCTATGCCGCGATGGCGGCCGAAGAGCTGGCGCGCGATTGCGAGGTACAGGTGTTTCGCGCGACGGGTCCGGGCGGACAAGGCGTGAACACGACGGACTCGGCGGTGCGCATGAAGCACGTGCCCACAGGGATTACCGTGACGGCGCGCGAGAGCCGCAGCCAGTTCCAAAATCGCGCGAGCTGCCTGCGCAAGCTGCACGCCGAGCTCGAGCGACGCGGACGTCCATCGCGTCGACGTGTAAAGACCAAGGTGCCCCAGCGCTCTCGTCAGCGCAGACTCAATGACAAGCACTTCAATGCCATTAAAAAGGCCAACCGACGCAAGCCGGGCAGCGACGAGTAGTCGTTTGTTCCACTGGCCTTGCTAGCGGGTAGGGTGCCAAACTTGGAGGGCGCTGCCGAGGACGTCGACCTCGATGCGCGAGGCGTCAACGGGCTCGCCGTCGGCCTGGATGGGGTAGTCGGGCTCCTCAAAAGTTAGCTCGGCATGGCGGCAGCGGCGCATGCGAACCGGTGGCAACTTGGTATGGTGGCCGTCCTTGGCCGAAAGGAACATAGGCAGGGCTACCGCGCGAGGGACGGGGCCGCAGGCGTAGCAGACGTCGAGCATGCCGTCGTAGGGGTCGGCATCGGGGCAGATGCGATAGCCCGAGCCATAGGTAGGACCAAGCTGAATCGCCATGATGATCGCCCTCACGCGCTCGGCGGGCGCGCCGTCAAAGCTGACTGTCATGGGGTAGTTGCGGTAGCGCAGGCCAAACTGCTCAAGTCCCGAAAGGGTGTAGAGCGGCGCGCCCGTCAAGCCGGTCTTTTTGCGCAGCTCGGTGGTGCCCAGGCCGATGGCGGCATCGATGCCGACCGAAAGCGTCTGGTCGTAGTACTCAACGGTAGCCTCGCCGCTGCCGCTCGCAGGGCTCCACGAGCGAATGCGCCCGATGTCCTGACGCTGCAGCTCGCAGGTGAGCAGCGCGCCATAATCCTTGCCGGAGAAATCGTCGATGCCGAGCGTCTGGGCAAAATCGTTGCCGGAGCCCACGGGCAGGACGGCAAGAGCGGGGCGGGCGTCCTCCTTTTGCGTCATAAGCCCGTTGACGACCTCGTGAATCACGCCGTCGCCGCCAAGGGCGATAACGGTGCGATAGCCCTGAGCCTGTGCGGCCAGCTCCTTGGCGTGTCCCATGCGCTCGGTCAGCACCAGGTCAAACTGGGATGCGCGCGCGGTCATATCCAAAAAGCGTTGCAGGCGCTCGGCAACTTCGCGTGCCGCACCCGACTGGGCGGCTGGGTTGGCGATGATGAGCGTGCGACCAAAATCAGTTGCGTGCATGGGGCGACTCCCGGCGTGTGACATGACAGTGCGGTCGCGCTCAGGTCGAATTAGCCCCGATTGTGGCTGCACGGCGATTATTACATCTACTCTATCAGGTCGTTGTGGCGCTCGATAGCATCCGCTACCGTTCCGCCCTCATCCACAATAAGCGAACGGCGCTTGGGTGAGATGATGCGCTGGGCGGGGTAAACGCCGCGGTGTCCGCCGGCGAGATAGCTGATAAAGGCCACGATGACAAAGAACCCGGCGGCCGTGCCGTGGAACAGGTCGATGGCCATCATGCAAGTGGTGATGGGCACGTTGAGGCCGGCACAGAACACGCCGAGCATGCCGAGAGCCGCCAGAAAACTGGGGTCGATTCCGACGAGGCAACCGATCCAGCCGCCGAGCGCCGCACCGATGCCAAACAGGGGCGTGACCTCGCCGCCTTGGAAGCCCGCACCCAGGGTAAGCGCTGTGACGACCAACTTGATGGCTGCGTCTGCCAGGGTGGTGTTGCCGGCAAATCCGGCGCCGGAAAGCCACGTGGAAAGGCCGGCGTAGTCCCAGACGTCGATAAGGGCATAGGCGGCCAAAACCACGAGTGCGCCCATAAGTGCGCGAACGAGATAATTGGTGTTAAAGCGACCGTACAGGCTCTTGACGGTTCGAACTGACCAGGCAAAGAGGCGTGCCGTCAGACCGAAGATAATGGCGCTGATAACAACGATGACAACCGTCCGTGGTGTCATGTTGGGAACGCTGACGATAACATTCGCCTCGTACTCGGTACCCAGGGCGAGTGATGTAAAGTAGCCGGTAAACGAGGCGACCAGGCAGTAGATGCCCGCGGTGTAGTCGATCTTGCCGATAAAGCACATCTCCATGCCAAAGAAAGCTCCGGCAAGGGGCGAACCGAATACGGCGCCAAAGGCCGACGAGATGCCGGCGAGCATGAGGTCGTGGTGGTCATGCTTTTTAAGGTGGGCGAGGCTCGAGATGTTGCTGGCGATGGTGCCGCCAATCTGAACCGCGGCTCCCTCGCGACCGGCCGATCCACCCGTTAGGTGCGTGAGCGTGGAGCAGACGAAGGTGAGGACGGCCATGCGCATATGGATGAGGCGTGTGCCCAGAGCGGAGTCGATGACCAGGTTGTTACCGCGTTTGGCGGCAAGACCGTGGTTTTTGTACACCCATGCGGTGGCAACGCCCACAACGGGAAGCAGTGCGTAAATCCACGCATGGTGCTCGCGATAGTCGGTGGCGATATTCAGCGAGGCCAAAAACGCCCAAGCGGCAACGCCCATGGCGACCGAGACGATGACGACGAGTACGAGCAACTTGGCGCTCGCGAGTAGGTTGCGGGCGTTGCGGCGCGTGTCGGCAGCCAAGAGTTGCTCGGAGCGGGTGAGCTGATGCCTGCCTGCCGTGATGACGTCGTTCAGGGAGAAAAAGCCGCCATCGTCGAGCGGCTGGGAATGATCCTGCGTTTCGTTTGCGCTTTCGGTTTTGTCGGTAAAAGCCATACGTTCCTCTTTTGGGTTGCAACACGAGCATTATAGAACGTGCCAAACGAGACAAACCGGCAGGTTGGTTTCGGCTCTGTTTCGCCGTCCGTTACCGACAGGTGTATTCGCGGTCGCAGGCCAGGTCTTGAGCAGGCGGCGAGGGATTATACTGAGATAAACATAAAGAATCGGCGCCCGTGATGTGCGCCGCTGCATGCTAGAGGTGTATATGGCAGAGATACTCATTCCGTTGGAGGACGCACAGGCGATCGTCTTGTCGCACGTGAATCGCACCGAAGTTGTCGAGATTCCCGCGTGGCAGGCTGCCGGTCTTCCCTTGGCAGAGGACGCGGTGGCCGATATCGACATCTCGCCGTTTGCCAACAGCGCTATGGACGGATATGCCGTGCGCTCGGCGGACTTGACGCAGGCGTCTGACGAGGCGCCGGTGACGCTTGACGTTATCGGACACGAGGCCGCGGGCCATGTGTTTGAGGGCGCAATCGGCGCGGGCGAGACGGTCCGCATCATGACGGGCGCGCCGGTACCCGAAGGTGCCGATGCCGTGGTGAAGTATGAGATCGTCGATGTGCTCGACGGTGACGGCAACGAGGGCTCGCGAGCGAGGGTCTCGGCGCCGGCCAAGGTAGGGGAGAACGTTCGCGCTGCTGCCGAGGAGGCCCATGCCGGCGATG
>CABUVF010000115.1 GCA_902494945.1 uncultured Collinsella sp. | reverse complement strand
AGGTCCGCGCCGCCATCAAGTTCGCCCGCTCCCGCAAGGGCCGCACCTGCATCATCGGCGCCCTGGACAAGGCCGCCGAGACCATGGCCGGCCTCTCCGGTACCCGCATCCACGAGTAGCCTCTACTCTGTTGCCTCTCCCGTGGGCGCCAGGCAAGACGCCCACAAACTAGCCTCTCTTCATGAGCCCCGCAGCCCGCTCCGGCTGCGGGGCTTTTGCTGTTTGAGATGTGTGCAGGGGGTAAACAAGAGCAAATTTGGTTAGATGCTCAGGTCATGGGATGCCTGAAACCAGACGATGACTCCGAGAATCCTGATTCGGCGTTTGTCCAGCACAATATCCGGTTCCGACGTGCGATATGAGTAGGATGACAGCATCACGGTGTTCGTGCCGGTGCTATATCGCCGTATGACCATTCTGGAATTATCGGCCAAGGCGAGGACGGAGCATCCGTTCCAGGGTTTCAGGTTTGGATCCACGAGGAGAAGGGATCCTATCGGATAGCATTTGGACATGGCAGATGTGTCCATTTGAACAAAGAAGCACCCGCGATGGTTTTTGAATACGGATGAGGGGAGCGCCGTTGTTCCGGTCTGCTTGAGTCCCGTTCTGCCTCCATTCATCTGAATTTTAAATACATCACAAAGGGAGTCAGTAGTAGTTTCCTTGGATTCCCCCTTCCGCCCCTCGTGGTCGAGCTTTGCGGCAAGCCCTGCGGTTTCCGATGCGAGGTCGTCAAACTGCAGATTGAATTTCGAAACGATCTTGAGCAGTGTCGACCGGCGGATGGCATAGCGGTCCTTTTCCCAACGGCATACCGTTTCTTTGGAGACGCCGACAAGTGCCGCGAACTCCTCCTGCGTGAGCTGGTCGCGCTTGCGAAGCGCCTTTATGTTTTGACCCGTTCCCATGTTATGAAGCGCGGACGAGGGGAAGGCAGAGGCAGTTGGGGCCGCCAAAGCCGTTTGTCAGCTCAAAGATAGAGATGGGAACAAGTTCAATACCGGCCTGCTCCAGTGCCTTGTTAGTCTCGGTGTTCTCTTCGTATACGCAGACCTTGCCGGGCTCCAGGCAAAGGGTGCTTATGGCATTGTTGGTTCTTTCGACCTCTGCCGCTCCGGGATTTGAGCCGCCGCAAGGGATAAATTGCGGTGAACTTAAACCCAGGGCTAATCCCAGCGCTTCTTTTAGTCCGCCTTCGACATGACGCGCCCGGGTTGTCCTTTCCGATCTGCCTCGTGTAATGCAGTAGACTCGCGCTTGGTCCAGGAGCTCCCGGTCAATGAGGAATGTCTCATAGTTAACACGAGCAAAGTATGTGTCGAGATGAATGCAGAGATCATCGTAGGGAACCTCAATGGCCCATACGGACTCAATAGTCGAGTTCTCGTCCCAGAGCAAGTTATTCGCTAGGGTGTCTATAGCTGCTGGCTCGGTTCGTTGAGAGATGCCAACGGCTACATTTTCGCTGTTGAGGTTGTGAAGGTCGCCGCCTTCAATGTGGTAAGTCGATTCATGCTTGAAGAACTGAGGAGTCTCGCGGAAATCCGGATGATAGTTAAAAATCGTTTTATAGGCGATAACCTCACGGTTGCGCTCTGGCCAGTACATGTGGTTGAGCGTAACGCCTTCGCCGATGACGCTCGCCGGATCGCGTGTGAACCACATGGTGTTAAGGGGGCTTACGAGAAGATCGTCAGGTGAGTATGCGTCTGCCGTCAGTTTCGTGAGGCTGAACACCTCTTTATCTGTGTTGAAGACCTGGGAGTAGCGGATGCCGTTGACTGCTGCTTGAGCAAGGGCGCGGGAGCCTTCGATGCGCTCGAGATACTCGCGAATGGCAGACTCGAGCTCAATGCCCCGCGCGCCGCATTCTGAAATGTAGCTATCGATAAAAGAGCGACGCGCTTGCTCTGTCGCATCAAGGGCTTCGGTAAGAAGGTTTTCAAGATAGAGAATCTCTACCCCTTCGTGCTCGAGCATCGCCGAGTAAGCATGATGCTCCCTAAGGGCTTTATCAAGATCGAATGAGCTGCTAGACGGACGCAACGTAAAGACCCGATTGAACTGCCCGTCGGGGTAGTTGCGCGTTTCGGGGCCGGGACAGTGCAGAAGCACCTTTTTTAGCTTTCCTATTTCATTTTGAACATGCAATGCGGACATGTGACCTCGCTTTGGCGGTGAGTATTTATTGCTTCCATAGTGGCACATTACGAGTTTGATTCAATTTACATCATATTTGTCACAGGTGAATGGCACGAACCGACTTAGTAATTAATGTTAAACATCAATTTAGATAGCAAATTGACAAATTACATCAATCTGAAATCCGTTTACGGGTCGATGCGCTTCGTTGGCGGGCGAAGAGACGGAAGGGTGTTTTGCGCGATGACACAATGGCTTTGCCGGCAACGAAAAACCCCTGAATTAAGGAGGAGAGATGGCAGAGACAGAAAAGAAGCGCACTCTTCGAGTCCCGCACGTGTACACCATCATTCTCGTCTTGATGGCCGTATTTGCCGTTCTGACCTGGGTCGTGCCTTCGGGCTCGTTTGAGCGCCAGGAGGTTAACGGTCGCGAGGTAACGGTCTCGGGCACCTATGAGCCTGTCGATAAGGTCTATACGGACGAGGACGGCAACGAGGTCGATCTTCGCCAAGGCATCTTCGAAGTACTTGAGGCCCCTGCGATCGGCATCCAGCAAGCGGTCGAGGTCGTTGCATTCATTATGATCGTGGGAGGTTCCTTCCAGGTCATCACGGCGACCGGAGCCATCACGAGTGGCGTCGCCCGAGTGGTGAAGAAGTTCAAGAGCAAGGACGTCCTCATCATTCCGATCCTAATGGTGCTTTTTGCCTTGGGCGGCAGCACCTTTGGTATGGCAGAGGAGACGCTTCCGTTCTTTGCGATTCTTATGCCGATCATGATGGCCATGGGCTTCGACTCAATTACAGCGTTCATGACGGTGTTTGTGGGTGCCCGTATCGGATACATTGCATCTACCGTCAATCCGTTCAACGTCCTGATTTCCCAGGGCATCCTCGGTATCCAGGGCAACCCCCAGCTTTGGTTGCGTACTATTGCCCTTGCCGTGCTCACGGCGGTTGCCGTCGCATGGGTTGTAATGTATGCCCTCAAGGTTAAGAAAAACCCCGAAGCGTCCCCCGCTTTCCACGATGATATCGAGAAACGCAAAGAGTTTGGCGCGGATGAGAACCTCCTCGATAGCGAGTTCACCGCTAAGCAAAAAGCCGTCATGGTTATTTTCGTGCTTGGACTTGGCGCTATCATTTGGGGCTTGGTAGCCCAGGGCTGGTACATGAACGAAATCTCTGCGATTTTCTTGGCCATGGCCCTTCTTTCTGGTGTTATTTCCGGGATGAATGAGAAGGAGATCGCTGGCGAGTTCGTTAAGGGAATTGCAGATTTCGCGTTCTCTGCCATCGTTGTTGGACTTGCCCGCGGAATCCTCGTAATCGCCAATGACGGCCTCATCATCGATACGATTCTCAATACGCTCGCCACGGCTCTCACTGGAGTTCCAGCCGTTATCTTTACGAGCATCCTCTATGTCGTGGATAACCTTCTGTCGATCCTCGTTCCGAGCTCTTCGGGTATCGCTGCTCTTACGATTCCAATTTTTGGCCCGCTTGTTGAGCTGATGGGCTTAAACCCCGAGGCTGCAGTTACGGGTCTTTCCATGGGCAGTGCTGCCATGTCTCTCATTTCGCCAACAAGCGCGATGCTCGTTGCCGGTCTTGGCGTCTGCAAGATTCCGCTTGGCCAGTGGTGGAAGGTTGCTTGGAAATTCTTCCTGGTCGTGAGCGTTATCTGCATGGCATTCACTGCGGTTTCGGGCCTTATCCCCTTGCTATAAAAGCAAAACCCTACATACAGTTGTAAGAAAGAAGGATAGAGATGAACAAAGGACTGAACGTTCATAGCGAGATTGGCGCCCTTAAGAAGGTGTGCGTCCATCGCCCCGGTATGGATCTTGTAAACATGAAGGCGGAGGATTTCGACCGCGTTTGGATTCACGACGCGTTCTATCTGGACTATGCCCAGAAAGAGCACGATCAGTTTACCGACCTTCTTCGCGGCGCTGGCGCCGAGGTCGTCTATATGGAAGAGCTGCTCGCTGAGACGTTTGACAAAGTCGAGGGCACTCGCGCAGAGTTCATGACGAAGTTCATGGGTGAGTCCGGCATCTCCAACGCGGCCCTTCGCCAGGCCGTTGTCGAGAAGCTTGATTCGATTAAGGACAACAAGGAGTTTGTCCTTGCTGCCATGGGCGGCCTCTACGTTCGCGACCTCGAGATCCCCAAGGTCGGCGGTTCTCTTGCCAGTATGGACGGCGAGGAGTTGAAGGCTGACGATATGGTGCTGTTCCCCATGCCGGCCTCGTATTTCTCCCGTGACCCTCTGGCTGTCGTGGGCAAGGGCGCTACCATGAACCGCATGTACTGGAATCAGCGCAATCGCGAAGTAATCTTCTACGAAACGGTGCTGCGTAACCATCCTGATTACGCTGGTAGCCCCATTTGGTATGACCACAACAGCGAGTGGCATATCGAGGGCGGCGATATCCTCAACATCAACGCCAAGACGCTCGCCATCGGTATTTCCGAGCGCACCCAGACTGCAGCCATCGATGAGCTCGCCAAGAATATGTTCTGGGGTTCCGATGAGGCCGAGATCGAGAACATCTATGCCATCAAGATTCCGCACGGCTATGCCTACATGCACCTCGACACCGTCTGCACGCAGGTCGATCGCGATAAGTTCACGGTCTATCCCGGCATCTACCAGACGCTTCGTGCCTACCGCCTGACCAAGGGCGATTCGGAGGGGGAGGTGCATATCGAGGAACTCGAGGGCACCCTGCAGCATATCCTCGAGCTTGCGACGGGTGTGGACCATATCACCATGATTGAGTGCGGTGGCGGCGATCCGATCGAGGCTTCCCGTGAGCAGTGGAACGATGGTTCCAACACTCTTGCGGTCGCACCGGGCAAGGTCTGCGTGTATGAGCGCAACGTTGTAACCAACGATGCTCTTTACAAGGCTGGCGTCGAGCTGCTCGTCGCTCCCTCCGAGGAGCTTTCTCGCGGTCGCGGCGGCCCGCGTTGCATGACCATGCCGTTCTGGCGTGAGGAAATCTAGTCAGCGTTAGCGTATCTGGGCGGCGCGTGTGGTCTGCGCCGCCCATCCCTTCTTGTGTGTTCCAACAACCGAAAGGACTCAAATCATGGCTCTTAATCTTTCTGGTCGAAGCGTTCTTACCTTGCTTGACTTTACGTCCGAGGAAATCGAGTACATGCTCGACCTCTCAAAGAACTTCAAGGATATGAAGCGCGCCGGTTATCCGCACCGCTTTCTCGAGGGCAAGAACATTGTCCTGCTGTTTGAGAAGACCTCAACGCGCACGCGCTGTGCCTTCGAGGTCGGCGGTATGGACCTGGGTATGGGCGTGACCTACCTCGACCCCGGCTCGTCGCAGATGGGCAAGAAAGAGTCCATCGAGGATACCGCCCGCGTGCTCGGTCGCATGTATGACGGTATTGAGTATCGCGGCTCCGACCAGTCGATCGTCGAGGAGCTTGCCGCCAAGGCTGGCGTTCCCGTCTGGAACGGTCTGACCAACGAGTACCATCCCACCCAGGCCCTTGCCGACATTCTTACCATGCGTGAGGAGTTTGGCGACACGCGCGGCATGAAGCTCACCTATATGGGCAAGGAGCAGGGCAACGTCAGCGACTCCCTGATGGTTATCTGCGCCAAGCTCGGCATTAACTTCTGCTCCTGCGGACCCAAGGGCGATGTCGAGGGCGCCACGCACTTCGATCCCGAGCTTCTTGAGCGCTGCCAGGAGATCGCCGCTCAGAATGGCTGCACGATCCAGCTCACTGAGGATATCGACGAGGGCGTCAAGGATGCAGACGTGATCTATACGGACGTTTGGGTCGGTATGGGCCAGGCTGAGGAGCTGTGGAAGAGCCGAATCGATCTTCTCTCTCCCTATCGAGTAACGCCCGAGGTCATGGCCAAGGCAAACCCCGGCGCCATCTTTATGCACTGCCTGCCGAGCTTCCACGATACGCAGACCACCATCGGCGCCGAGATTGCCGAGAAGTTCGGCGTGACCGAGATGGAGGTTTCCGACGAGGTCTTTGAGAGCGCGCAGTCTCGCGTGTTCCAGGAGGCCGAGAACCGCATGCATACCATTAAGGCCATGATGTACGCGACGCTTCGCTAGTAGCTGGGAAGTGAACGAACACTATGAGTAAACCGTACGGAAAGCCCGATCGTATTGTCGTCGCCCTCGGCGGCAACGCCCTCGGCAACAACCCCGTCGAGCAGATCGAGGCCGTGAGCAACACCGCCCACGCGCTCCTCGGCCTCATCGAGCAGGGCAACGAGATCATCATCACCCACGGCAACGGCCCGCAGGTCGGCATGATCCAGAACGCCTTCGCCGCTGCCCACGACGCCATCGGCACCCCCGAGATGCCGCTGCCCGAGTGCGGCGCCATGTCCCAGGGCTACATCGGCTACCACCTGCAGCAGGGCATCGGCCGCGAGATGCACAAGCGCTATAAGCGTTGGCACGCCGCCACCGTCGTCACCCAGATCGAGTGCGATCCCGACGATCCCGCGTTCAAGAACCCGACTAAGCCGATCGGCCCCTTCTACACCGAGGAGCAGGCCAAGGAGTTCATGGCCGAGGACCCCTCCAAGGTCTTCGTCGAGGATTCCGGCCGCGGCTGGCGTCGCGTCGTCGCCTCCCCCGATCCCAAGAAGATCGTCGAGGCCGACTCCATCCTCAACCTGCTCGACAACGAGTTCATCGTCATCGCCTGCGGTGGCGGCGGCATCCCCGTCGTCCGCGACTACGAGAACAAGGGCTGCTACAAGGGCGTTCCCGCCGTCATCGACAAGGACCTGGGCGGCGAGCTGCTGGCCGAGGACTGCGACGCCGACGTTCTGTTCCTGCTGACCGCCGT
>CABUVF010000114.1 GCA_902494945.1 uncultured Collinsella sp. | reverse complement strand
CGAGCGCTCGACGAGCTTGCGGACTCACTCTCGGAAGCAGATAGCGGTGGTCGGCTCAAGCTGGCAAGCCAAAAGTTCTACTTTGCCGGACTGGTCGCCTGCATCGAGAATTTGTGTCTGAGCCCGCATGGAGTGTCGTCAATCGAGCGTTCCGCCCGCATGCGTGATATGCTCGAGGCGCCTCGAACCCGTCAGATGGTCGCCGCGCTCAAGGATAACCATCGGGGGCTCGGTCTGTTGTTTGGGCCGATCGCCAGCGCCAAGCCCGCGCGCTGCGTGATGTGTACGCATCTGGCAGCTTTTCTTAACCGGACGGGCGCAAAAACCGCCTAAACGGCTCATTACGAAACAAACTTGCATAGAATTGTTTCGAAATGCGTTCTTATACACAAAAGCCTTCACATAGCGTTAAACTATTCAATCACTGATTGATTGTCTCCGCCATCTTTTGGAGAGAGGGTTTGTATGGCTAAAAAACGCAATGGGCGCCAGGATGCCATTAGAGATATTGTGCGCAATAAGGATGTCCGCACGCAGCGCGTGCTGGTCGATGAGCTCCGTGCTATGGGCTTTGATTGCACGCAGGCGACTGTCTCTCGCGATATTGCCGATATGGGGCTGCGTAAGCTCCCTGAGGGCATCTATGTTCTGGCAGAGGACCTGCACCTGCAGCGTATGGTTTCCGAGCTCGTAACGGGCGTTCTGCGTACTGATAATCTGGTTATGATCAAGGCTCAGCCTGGCACGGCTTCCGGCATCGCCGCCGCCGTTGATGCGGCAGAGTTACCCGATGTGCTTGGCTCGCTTGCCGGCAACGATACGATTTTGGTTATTGCCCAGACGGCCGAGGACGGCGAGCGTCTCGAGGCGCTGATCAATAAGTTGAGCAATTCTCGCAAGTAGGTGTGCGGGTCGTGCGCTCGGCATTGTGTGCGCTGACATAGTGGCTTGTAAGGGGCATCGACGTTGGTCGGTACCCCTTTTTGTTTGCCGGTATAAAGACCGCCCACCAGGTCGCTTCAAACTAAAAGGCCCCGAGCAGTTCAATAAGCTGCTCGGGGCCTTGTTGGCTTTAGTCGCGTACTTCTTAGCCGACCGTATCGTCAGGCGTGGGCGAGGGGTCGGGAGTGGGCGTAGGCGTAGGCGTAGGCGTGCCGCCATCGCCGCCGGTCGAACCACCAGTGGAGCCACCCGTCGAGCCACCGGTCGTACCGGTGCCGCCGGTGGTGTCGCCGCCCGTGGTCTCGGTGGTCGTGGTCGTCGTGGTAGTCGTTGTGGTGGTTTCCTCTTCCTCTTCGTCCTCGTCCTCGTCCTTGTCGTCGTTCTCCGACTTCTTGGTGTTGTTGGTGCCGTAGAACTTCCAGACGCTGTTGTTCTTGTAGGTGGGCGCCGTTCCGGTCGCAAACTCCTCGCGCTCGGTACCGGTCAGAACGGTGTTCATAAACCGCTTAAAGACAGGCAGGTTGGTGCTGTCGCCCAGCAGGTCCGTGCCGTACTTTTGGATGGGGATCTCGCCCGCGGAATAGCCGGTCCACAGGGCGCATGCCAGCTGCGGGGTATAGCCGCAGAACCACAGGTTGGTGGTGTTGTCGGTGGTGCCCGTCTTGCCGGCATAGGGCTGGTTGACACTCAGGGCGCCGGCAGCACCCGTACCGCTGCCCTTCATGACGCCGGACAGAACATCGGTGACCGCGGCGGCCTCGCCCTCGGTAAGCACCTGTGAGGGATTGTCGGTGTGCTGGTACAGCACCGAACCGGTACGAGAGTCAATCTCGGTGATGGCGATCGGCTGGCGATAGTAGCCGCCGTTGGCAAACGTCGCGTAGGCGGCGGCCATCTCGAGCGGCGAGATCGAGCCGGTGCCGAGCGTCATGACGGGAACGTCCTCGATGTTGTCCTTGGCGGGGTCGATGCCGAGCTTTTTGACGAGCGAGATGATCTTGCTGTTGCCGACGGCTTCCGCCACCTGGATGTAGCCGGTGTTGGAGGAGTATGCCGTCGCCTGCTTAAGCGTGATGGTGCCGTAGCTTTGATTGGCGTAGTTTTGTACCTCGGTTGTGGTGCCCTTGGCCTTGAGCGGCGAGTTGCAGTTGAGGGTGACGTTGGGGTTCATGCCGTTTTGGATGGCAGTTGCCAGCGTAAAGGCCTTAAAGGTGGAGCCGACGGGACGCTTGGCCGTGGCATGGTTTACGTGGTTCTCGTCGGCGTTGTAGTCGTAGCCGCCCACCATGCACTTGATGTAGCCGGTCTTGGGGTCGACGACGACCATGCCCATGTCCAGGCCGTCAAGCGAGAGCGTGTCGAGCTGCTCGCGGACGGCATTCTCTGCCACCTGCTGCATCGTGGGGTCGATGGTGGTCTTGACGGTCAGGCCGCCCTTAAAGAGCACGTCGGTCGAGAACTCCTGCTCCAGCAGCTGCTTAACATAGGCGACAAAGTAGGGCTGCGAGTATACGTCGACGCCGCTGCCCGAGATTTCGGTCACGTTGAGGGTGATGGGCTCGGCCTGTGCGGCATCGTGCTCCTCCTGGGTGATGTGGCCCAGGCGCAGCATGTTGTCGAGAACCTTGTTGCGGCGGGACAGTGCCAGATCGGGATTGACCGTGGGGTCGTACTGCGAAGGCGAGTTGGGAAGGCCGATGAGCAGCGCGGCCTCGCTGAGGGTGAGGTCGGCGGCGCTCTTGGACAGATAGGTCTCGGCTGCGGCCTCGATGCCGTAGGCGCCGTGGCCGTAATAGATGGTGTTGAGGTACATCATGAGGATCTCGTCTTTGGAGTACATGTCCTCCATCTTGATGGCGATGTAGGCCTCGCGCACCTTACGCTCAATGGTCGAGTCGAACTGCTCCTCCTGCAGGATGGTGTTGCGCACAAGCTGCTGGGTGATAGTCGAGGCGCCTTCGTGTCCGCCGCCGAGGGTTGCCACCGCAGCACGCGCGATACCCCACAGGTCGATACCGCCGTGCTCGTAGAAGCGCTCGTCCTCGACGTCAACGGTGCCCTGCAGCACGTAGGGGGAGACCTCGTCCTTGGTGATGGATTTGCGGTTTTGCGTGTAGAAGCTCGCGATCTTGTTGCCGTTGCAGTCGACGATCTCGGTGGGCTCGCTCACCAGATACGCGTTGGCGTCGGTGTAGTCGGGCAGATCGGACAGCCAGCGGTTGACGTTGCCGACCATGCCGATGCCAAACGCCACGCCCGCAATCAGCAGAAAGCCCAAAAACGAGAGCAGGATTATGGGCAGGGCGTGCGTCTTTGAACGGCTGTGTCCCTGTCGTTGGCGAGGACCCATATATTGACCTCCAGGTATGTCGTGCCGGACGGTGGATGTGCCGTCGGGGCAGGATGGACATAAGTTATTACACGATAAACCAAACGGGGCGCGCGAGGCCTCGTGTATGCTGGAAGACGGCATTTTTCAGAGTGAATGCATACCTTGGTAAGGAGTTTGTCGATGGCGATTCGGGCGATGGGGCCGAGCGGACAATGCGAGACTGGATTGGATGTCGTCAGTGCGGCGCTGCCCGAGCTGCTGGCGCCGGCGGGCGGACTCGACCAGATGCTTGCGGCTATCGCCGCGGGTACCGATGCCATCTATGCGGGGTTGGGCGGCTTTAACGCCCGTGTGAGCGCCCACGGCTTTACGGATGACGAGTTTGCGCGCGGCTGCGCCGTGGCGCATGCCCATGGCGTGCGTGTGTACGTGACGCTCAACGTGTTCGTGTTTGACGATGAGTTGTCCGACGCGGTGGCGTTGGGAGCTCATGCACTGGAGCTGGGCGCCGATGCTCTGATTGTGGCCGATGCCGGGTTGGCCTGCGCGCTGAGCGCGGCGATTCCCGGGGTCGAGATTCACCTGTCTACGCAGGCGGGCGTTCATAGCGAAGGCGCCGTGCGGCTTGCCGCCGATGAGTTGGGGGTCGAGCGCGTGACGACGGCGCGCGAGCTGACGGTCGACGAGATTGCGGCGCTCTGTGCCACGGGCGTGCCCATCGAGGTATTCTGCCACGGTGCGATTTGCATCGGCTATTCGGGGGCGTGCGAGTTCTCGGCCCTGCGGCGTGGACGATCGGCGATGCGCGGCGACTGCACACAGCCGTGCCGTCTGGCGTACGACCTAGTGGACGAGGCGGGACAGAGCGTTGTCGCCGTTGAGGGGGATCGTCTGCTGTGTCCGCATGACTATCTGGGTATTGCGCATCTGCCCGAGCTTGTAGATACCGGCGTGGCGTCGCTCAAGATCGAGGGGCGCATGAAGAACCCCGATTACGTATTCAACGTGGTGCGGGTTTGGCGCCGGGCGCTCGATATGCTGCGCGACGGCGCGTGGGACCCCGGTGCCGTGGAAGAGCTTGAGCGCGAGCTGGGAAGGTCGTTTAACCGTGGGTTTACCGATGCGTACCTGCGAGGGCGTTCGGGTGCCGAGCTGATGAGCTTTGAGCGTGCAATTAACCAGGGCGTGCGCGTGGGGCGCTTGGTCGCTGTGGGCCACGAAGAGGTGACCGTTGAGCTCGATGCCGCCGTGGCGGCGGGTGACACGCTCGAGATTCGGTTCTATCCGGGTGTCGACGCGCGTCCCGATGTGCCCAAGCGCTGGCCGCAGGTGCCCTGCCCGGTGGATGCCGCAGCGGGGAAGCGCGTCGTCGTGCATTGCAAGCGTAAGGTGGACGCGGGCTGCGAGGTATACCTGATTCGTAGCGCCGGCGTGTTGGATCAGACGGCGGCGGTGTTGGAGCGCATGCGGGCCGAGGCGGATGCGATTGCGCCCGTTGCGCGTGCCGTTGAGGTGCTGCCCTTTGAGGACGTTGCGGTGGATAGCGGTGCGTCGCCGGAGTTGGTGGAGTGCGCGGTTCCCGCTCGCATGGTTTTTGCTTGGCAGCTGATGGATACCGACCCGCGCAGAGAACTCGATTTGTCCGACACCGTTGTGGTGCTTGACGAGGTGTGCCGCACGGGTGACGCTGACCGGACCCGCTCGCTGATGCAGCGTGCCGGGCGCGTCGTCTGCCGCAACCTGGGACAGGTGGTGATTGCTCGCGAGCTGGGCGTGACGTTTGACGTGGCGGCGCCGGTGTTCTGCGCGAATCGGGCCACGCTTGCCTGGCTGCGCGAACTCGGTGCGGGGCGGGTGTACTTGCCGGCCGAGTTGCTCGGCAATGATGCGGAGCGTATTGCCGAACTGACGGCCGAACCTGGTGTTCTGAGCCCTGTCGATGCCGATTGCCCCGAGCTCATGGTGTGCGAGCACTGCCTGCTGACCGCCGAGGGCGTCTGCGCCACCGATGCGACGGGACAGGTCCGTTGCCGCGACTGCTTGCGTCGTCGGCAGGTACGCTATCTGGTCGAGCGTGACGGTACACGTCTGCCAGTTGCCATTGACGCATGCGGCAGGACGAGGATTTTCCTGTCGTAAGTGCCGTGTCGCGTCAGTTTGTTATCATAAGAGAGTTTATGGACTTCCAGCACCGCCGTTTTCGGCGAGGGTGCTATAGCAAAAGGAGGATACCCAATGCTGTCTGTTGACGAGCAAATGCGTATCATCACCTCGGGTGCAGCGCAGATCGTCCCCGAGGCCGACCTTCGCAAGAAGCTTGAGAAGGGCGAGCCCCTCAACATCAAGCTCGGCGTCGATCCCACCAGCCCCGACCTGCACCTGGGCCATGCCGTGCCCCTGCGCAAGATGCGTCAGTTCCAGGACCTGGGCCACAACGTCACCCTCATCATCGGCAACGGCACCGCGCTGATCGGCGACCCCTCGGGCAAGAACTCCACGCGTCCGCAGCTTTCGCAGGAGCAGATCGAGGCCAACGCCGAGACCTACGTGAGCCAGGCCATGAAGATTCTGGACCCCGAGAAGACCACCATCGTGCATAACGGCGACTGGATCTTGTCGATGGACCTGGCCGGCCTGCTGCAGGTGTGCTCCAAGTTCACCGTCGCCCGCATCCTTGAGCGCGACGACTTTACCAAGCGCTACCAGTCCCAGACGCCGATTGCCCTGCACGAGTTCCTGTACCCCGTGATGCAGGCCTTCGACTCCGTGCAGATCAAGGCCGACGTCGAGATGGGCGGCACCGACCAGCTCTTTAACCTGCTCGCCGGCCGTGAGCTCATGGAGAAGATGGGCATGGAACCGCAGATCGCGCTCACCATGCCGCTGCTCGAGGGTACCGACGGCGTGCGCAAGATGTCCAAGTCCTACGGCAACTACATCGGCCTGACCGACGCTCCCAAGGATATGTTCGGCAAGACCATGTCCATCCCCGACGAGATGATCGGCAAGTACTATCGTCTGGCCAGCTCGCTCGCCCCGGCCGAGGTCGACAAGATCGACGCCGCCCTGGCCGACGGTTCCGCCGACCCCTACGAGCTCAAGCGCGCTTTGGGCCGCGACCTGTGCGATACCTACCACGGCGCCGGCGCCGGCGACGAGGCCCAGGCCGAGTTCGACCGTGTGTTCAAGGAGGGCCAGCTCGCCGACTTCCCCGAGAAGCACGTTGAGCTGACCGTCAACGACGAGGGCCAGATTTACCTCGCCGGCCTGCTCAAGGACCTGGGCCTTTCGGCCAGCGCCGGTCAGGCTCGTCGCGATATCGACGGCGGCGGCGTCAAGATCAACGGCAAGGCCGTGGCTCCCAAGAGCTATAACATCGATCCCAGCGCCCTCAAGCTGGGCGACACCCTCTCCGTAGGCAAGCGCAAGGGCTTCAAGCTTATTTAGTTACGCGGTTTTACCAAATACGATTCTCTCGCTGTCGTTGCCAAAACATCGGCGCTGCCGTTGTTGGCACTTGGGGACGTTCCTTTTAATATGAGCAGGACATTGTCAAGAGGCAAAATCGGGCCTGGCCCCAACGATATGGGGTCAGGCCCTCTCCCTATATCAACCCGTCCGCGGCGACCTCGGCGTGTCTTCCCGACGCTCGTCTTTGCAGTTTAATATCCGCCCGTGGCGATCTCTCGCTGGGCAATCCGTTGCTACGGCTGAGGCCTCTTCGTCGAACCGACAGTCTGTGCACGCGTGTGGCGCCCTGG
>CABUVF010000113.1 GCA_902494945.1 uncultured Collinsella sp. | reverse complement strand
TTGGGTGTTCCTATAGTTTTGTCAACCGTCGGGGCTACTCCCGGTAGGGCACCCGGTCGCGCATCACGGCGTATATCGCCCTGAGCCGCTTCCTCGCGACGGCCTTGAGCGCCCGCCCGTGACCCATTCCCCGCGCCCTGCAGGCCCGGTAGTACTCGCCGTAGCGCCCCGAGGACCTCACCAGGCTGTTGCACGAGAAGATCAGCAGGGACTTGAGCCTCGCGTCGCCGCGCCTGGACGCCCTGACCGACCTCACCGACGTTCCGGAGCTCCTCACCCTCGGGGCTATGCCGCAGTACGAGGCCAGGTGGTCGTGGTCCGGGAACCTCCCGATGTCGACCGACACCGCGAGCTGCGCCGCGGTCCTCGGGCCGATGCCGGGAACGGTGAGCAGGCACGCGTAGGTCTCGTCGCCCTCGAGCAGCGCCGCCGTCTCGGCCTCGAGGGCCCCGGCCTCGTCGAGGGCCTCCGATATCCGGGCGGCCAGGAACCTGACCTGCCTGTTCTCGGCCTCGACGAGCGCCGGCGGGGGCGCGGTGGAGGCGGCCGCGGCCTCCCCGGCGGCCTCGGCCCGCGGGCCCCCGGCCCCGGAGCGGGCGATCCCCCACGCCCCGCCGAACCCGGCGAGCAGCTCCAGCCACCGCCGGTCCGACAGGTCGACCGCGGCCTCGAGGGCCGGGCAGGACTCGAGCAGCACCGCGCGCAGGCGGTTCTTGTCCCTGGTCGCGCAGGCGACGACGTGGTCGCGCTGCGACGAGAGGGCGCGGGCGGCCTCGAGGGCCTCGCCGCGGCCCGGGACCCCCGACAGGGAGTCCGGCACGCCCAGGGCGGTCCGCGCGATCACCGCGGCGTCGCGCTCGTCGGTCTTGGCCTCGCCGGCGAACAGGCCCGCGGCGCGGCTGGCGGCGAGCCCGGGCAGGTGGGCGACCCCGAGCCCCGCGGCGCGGGCCCGCCTCACGGCGAGGGACCCTATGTTGCGGAACTGGTCGACGACGACGAGCGTGCCGGCGGGCGCGGAGGCGAACAGCGCGTCGAGCTCGGCCTCCCTGTTGCGGACGGGGGCGCTGGCCAGCACCTCCCCGTCGCGGTCGACCAGGCAGGCCCAGTGCGATGACTTGCCGACGTCCAGGCCGAGCACGGCCGCGGGTCTGGTGGATGTCGCTTTCACGGTGGTATCCTTCCGGTAGTCGTTCGACCGGATGGCCTCCCCCTCGGCACTCACATTACCAGCCGCGGCACCTGCCCGGCACTTTCCTATCAGCCGTCGGGGGCGGCGCGTCCCGCGCCGGCAGCACCCAACGGGCCCTCTCGGGGGCAGGGACGTTCGGCCGTGCGCGGGCGCCCGGTCGGCGGCCCGTTCTGGGCGCGCCTCAATCGTAGCCCGAGACGGTCCCGGGCTGACAATTTCGACTGTAATGGACGTTCCTTATGTGCCGGCACTTTGGGAACGTCCCTAAGTGCCGGCATCCGGGGTCGCTCCTTGGTTGTTGCCTGTTCAAGAGTGTCCCTAACGACTAGGCCGCTTGCGTGCGATTTTTGACCGTTGGGCGGGCGCTTCGCCGTTGCCGCAAAAACGTTTTTGCATATCGGGTACAACGGGCTTTACGTGAGTAAAGTGCGCGCCTCGTCCACGTGTCGCGCTTTTAAAGGAGGCCCCATGCCAGGTGTTACCCCTGCAGAAGTTCTGTCCAACTTTGGCATTACGCTGGTCGAAGATCCTGCCGAGAACCAGCCCCGCCTGCTGGTCGCCCTGCCGGCAGCCGAGCTCGTCGAGCACGCCATCCGTCGCAACGAAGGTCGTATGGCCTCCAACGGCGCGCTGGTGATCGAGACGGGGGAGCGCACTGGCCGCTCGCCTAATGACCGCTTTATCGTTGACACCCCCGATGTTCACGACGAGATTGCCTGGGGTGCCGTCAACCGCCCGCTGTCTGTCGAGAGCTACGAGGCCATCAAGGCCGGCATCGTCGACTATCTCAACGAGCGCGACGTGTTCGTCACTCGCGGTATGGCCGGTGCCGACCGCAACCATACGCGTCGTCTGCTTGTCGCCTGCGAGCGTGCCAGCCAGGCGCTCTTTATTAAGCAGATGCTCGCCCGCCCGCTTGCCCGTGAAATCGCACGCACCGGCGAGCCGGACTTCTGCGTGCTCGCCGCGCCGGGCTACCAGTGCGATCCCGCCATCAAGGGCCTCAACTCTAGCGCCGCCGTGGTCATTAACTTCCAGGAGCGCGTGATTCTGGTCGCCGGCACCGGCTACTCCGGCGAGATCAAAAAGTCCATTTTCAGCGTCATGAATTACCTGCTGCCCGTCGAGGACGACGTGCTGCCCATGCATTGCTCGGCCAGTATGGACCCCGTCACGCATGAGACCGCCGTGTTCTTTGGCCTCTCCGGCACCGGCAAGACCACGCTTTCGGCCAACCCCACGCGCCTGCTGATCGGCGACGACGAACACGGTTGGTCCGACATGGGCATCTTCAACATCGAGGGTGGCTGCTACGCCAAATGCGAGGGCCTGGACGCGTTCCACGAGCCTGAGATCTTCAACGCCGTCCGCTTTGGCGCGATCTGCGAAAACGTGGTGCTCGACGAGAACCGCAAGCCCAACTACGACGACATCTCGATCACGCACAACACGCGCGTGGCATACCCTGTGGAGCACATTCCCAACGCGTGGACCAAGGGCATGGGCACCACTCCAAGCGTCGTGCTCTTCCTGACCTGCGATGCCTTTGGCGTGCTGCCGCCCATCTCGCGCCTGACGGCCGACTCCGCCATGTATCACTTTGTGACGGGCTTTACGGCCAAGCTCCCCGGCACCGAGGTCGGCGTCACCGAGCCCACGCCCACGTTCTCTTCGCTGTTTGGCGAGCCGTTTATGCCGCTCGACCCCATGGTCTATGCCAAGATGCTCGGTGAGCGCATCGCCGACGGCCGCACGCGTGTGTACCTGGTCAACACCGGCTGGATCGGCGGCGGCTACGGCGTGGGTCATCGCATCGAGCTTGCCTACACGCGCGCCCTGGTGGCCCGCGCCCTCGACGGTACCATCGAGGACAGCGAGTTCGTGCACGACGACATCTTTAACGTCGACATTCCCACCACGTGCCACGGCGTACCCGACGGCATCCTGGTGCCGCGCCAGTATTGGCAGAGTACCGCTCGCTACGACGAGGCCGCGCACAACTTGGCCGTGATGTTCGAGGAGAACTTCGAGAAGAAGTACTCGCACCTGCCCGAATCCGTCAAGGCCGCCGGTCCGCATGCTCAGGTGCACGCCGACGCCCGTCATCGCGGCCACGGCCTGCTGGGACTTCGCCACTAGCGTCGCCTCAGACCCAAAACCACCATAAAGGGGACAGGCACCTTAGTGGTGGTTTTACTCGCGCGGATGACTCGGGTTACAATACGCCTGACATATCGCTCCCTTCTCCGGATGGGGGCAGCGTAAGCGCTCTTGTGGCGGCACCGTAGGACTTTGAAGGTGGCCGTCGTGAGGGCGCTTTTTGTTTAGGCGCCCTCACTCGGGCGCGCACGATGAAGGGAGCACGTATGAAGAGCTTTATTGCCGAGGATTCATTCTGGGAGCTGTTTCCGCAGGCAGCGGTCGGTGTGGTGGTCGTAAAGGGCATGAAGCCCGCGGCTCAGATTCCCCAGGAGGACGTGGATGCGATCGCCGCGTTGCTCGACCGCGCCAACATCGATGCGGAGCGCCACCTGACTAGCGATACCATCAGCGAGAACGCGCCGGTCAAGGCATGGCGCGACGCGTACCGGCTGTTCAAGACTAAAAAGGGCGCCCGCTGCTCGATCGAGAACTTGCTCAAGCGCGTGCTTAAGGGCAAGCCTGTGGGCCACATTACGCCCGCGGTGGACATCTACAGCACGGTGTCGCTGACCTACGCGCTGCCCGTGGGAGGCGAGGATCTGCATGCGATCGAGGGGGACTTTCGCCTGAAGGTGACCGACGGTGGCGATGCGTTCTTGCCGCTTGGCGAGGAGGCGGACGATCCGACGCTGCCCGGCGAGCTCGCCTACATCGACGATGCGGGCGCCGTGTGCCGCTGCTGGAACTGGCGCGACGGCGTTCGCACGGCGCTGTCCGATGATTCGGCCGATGCGTTCCTGGCGATTGAGTGCGTGGAGCCTGAGCGAATGGAGGACTGCCAGGTCGCCATCGACCGTCTTGCCGATCTGCTCGAGCGGTATTTGGGGGCGACGGTTGTCGTTAAGACGCTTGTGACCCGCGACAATCCCTGTGTGGACCTGTAGCGGCGCCTAGAACCTATTGATGCCCAAAACCACCACAAAGGTACCTGTCCTTTGTGGTGGTTTTTATGTTGATGGGTCAACAAATAGGTCGTGCAGGGCTGGCGGCCACTGCGGACGGCTAAGATGTTTACCCGTTAGCATCATGTAAGCGAAAGGCGGTCGTCACCATGCAGTGGAACGACGAGACACGTTTTGAGGACTTTGTCGGACTGATCAGCGGCCTCTACAAGGAGATTCAGCGCATCAAGACGTCCGAAGGCGCAAGGCTCGGCCTTAAGGGCTCCGATGTCATGTGCCTGTACTATCTCGAGCGCAGCAAGGACGGCCTGACTGGTGCTGACCTGGCTCGCATGGCAGGCGTGACCCGTGCCGCCGTTTCGCGCACGCTCGCGCATCTGGAGGAGGGCGGCTACGTCGAGGTCGACGACTCGGGTGATGCGGCCGTTAAGTATCGTGCCCCGGTGCGCCTGACCGCTCTGGGCGGCGAGAGCATGAGCGAGGCGGACCGCATCATTCGCGAGGTGCTCGACACCACCGGTAAGGCTATGGGTGTGGAGCAGCGCGAGCAGATGTATGCGTCGCTGCGTACGATTCTCAACACCCTGCGCGAGATCTAAGGCCGCCAAGGCATTTGCTTCCAATTAACAACTGCAGAGTCCCGTTTGAGCGCGCGTGCCGTGCCGGGATATTGCTGTCAAAATTCCCTGTGCGAGAGTCGCGCAAGAAAGGATTCGTTATGTCCGTTCGCATTATTACCGATTCTGCAAGCGATATGTCGCCGGCGGAGCACCCGGCGCTGTCTGTTTTGCCGCTGTCCGTCACCTTTGGCACCGATGTATACATGGACGGCGTCGACATTGACCACCAGCGCTTTTACGAGATGCTCGTGGAGCGCGATGAGCTGCCCATGACTGGTCAGGTCAACCCGTACGCGTTTTCGCAGGCTATCGCCGAGGTTCGTGAGGCTGGCGACGAGGCCGTAATTATTACCGTGGGCGCTAAGCTTTCGGGCACCAACCAGAGCGCCCGTACCGCACTTGCCGAGGCGCCGGGCGGCGACGTGTTTGTCGTGGACAGCAATAACGTCACCCTGGGCGAGCGCGTGTTGGTCGAGTATGCCCTGCGTCTGGTTGACGAGGGCCAGGGAGCGGCCCAGATCGCGGCAGCTGTCGAGGCCGTGCGCAACCGCGTGGTTGTTATCGGCCTGCTCGAGACGCTGGAGTGCCTGGTGCGCGGCGGTCGCCTGTCTGCTGCGGCCGGTGCCGTGGGTACGCTGCTCAACGTAAAGCCCGTGGTGGCTGCCGAGGACGGTCTGATCGTGCAGCTGGGCAAGGCGCGCGGTTCCAAGAACGGACGTAACCTGCTCAACCAGAAGGTCGAAAAGGCGGGCGGCATCGACTTTTCCATGCCGCTGGCGCTCGGCTATACGGGCCTTTCGGATGCGGTGCTCAAGAAGTATATCGAGGACAGCGCGGCACTGTGGGCTGGCCACACCGAGGGCGAACTGCCCGTTCACACCATCGGCGCCACCATCGGCACCCATGTAGGCCCCGGCGCCGTAGCCGTAGCCTTCTTCCAGCCCGTTAACTAGTCCGCCTGCCAAAACCACCACAAAGGGGACAGGCACCTTTGTGGTGGTTTATGCTATTCCGGGTGGAAGGGAGCGAGCAATGGCGTCTGAGGGCTTTTTTGAGCGGGTGTACGAGGTGGTCGAGCAGATTCCCGAGGGGATGGTCGCCACGTATGGTCAGGTGACGCTGCTTGCTGGACGTCCACGAAGTGCGCGGTATGTGGGGTATGCCCTGCATGGCAATCCACGCCCCGGCGAGATTCCCTGTCACCGCGTGGTGTTTGCCGATGGCCGCATATGCGATGGTTTTGCTTTTGGCGGTCCCGATGCTCAACGTGAGCTTTTGCTAGGGGAGGGTGTGGCGTTTAAGGACGACATGCACGTCGACTTGGCCGCCTGTCGCTGGCCTGCAGGGCTCTAGCGGCTCTGCCGTGGCTTAAACCACCACAAAGGTGCCTATCCCCTTAGTGGTGGTTTTGGCAGGTTTACCGAGGTTAACTTATGGAGAAGGTATGGCGGCGCGGTTTGTCGCAGCAAAGTAAACCACGGTGAACTATATTGTTTTCAGCAACGGAGCAGGCAATAGGCGATGAAAAAGCCTGCCCTGTTGAGTTTGATTCGCATTCCTCCCCTCTGTGCGATTCAACGGTGTACTTCGGGAACAGGCCCGCTGGCAACTAACTGCCAGCGGGCCTGTTCCTGTTTGTCGAGGGAGTGCAATGGGCAGAGCCGAACCGGTCGGGCACCAAAAAAGGCGGACGCCGTAGCGCCCGCCCTATAGCAATCGAAAGTTCTAGCCAGCAGATCGATCTAGTACACCATGCCCATGGCGTCCTGAACCTCGGCCAGGGTCTGCTCGGCAATCTCGTTGGCGCGACGGTTGCCCTCGTGCAGCACGTCCTTCACATAGTCCAGATCGTTCTCATAGCGCTGACGACGCTCGCGGATCGGCGCGAAGTACTCGTTGACGGCCTCGGTCACGTACTTCTTGAGCTGGCCGGAGCCGCCCATGCCAATCTCCTCGGCAATCTCGACCTCGGAACGGCCAGTGCAGATGGCGGCGGTTGAAAGCAGGCCGGACACGCCGGGGCGGTTCTCGGGATCGAACGTGATCATGCGCTCGGAGTCGGTCTGGCTCTTCTTGATGCGCTTGGCCGTCTCCTCGGCGGTCATCGAGATGTTGATGGCGTTGCC
>CABUVF010000112.1 GCA_902494945.1 uncultured Collinsella sp. | reverse complement strand
GCAAGGGCCGCGAGCTTGCCGATGCTCGCGGCTGCCGTCTGGTGGCACTGGTCGGTATGGGTCCCGAGGGTTCTCTCGGCGACCTGGAGCATCTGGTTTGCGCGGGCGCAGATGAGGTCCTGGTCTGTCGCGACGAGCGCCTGCGTCAGAACGACGCTGAAGTCTATGTCCGCCTGATCTGTGATTTGGTGACAGAGCGCAAGCCCGAGGCCATTCTGTACGGCGCGACCGCCTTTGGCCGCGAACTGGCACCCGGCGTTGCCGTACGCTTGCAGACGGGCCTTACGGCTGACTGCACCGTACTTTCGATGGATACGGAGACGGGACTGCTGCAACAGACGCGTCCGGCGTTTGGCGGCAACCTGATGGCCACCATCGTCTGCCCCAATCATCGTCCCCAGATGGCAACGGTTCGTCCCGGCATCTTTAAGGCGCCCGACTTTGACTACGACCGCTCCGGCACGATCACCCAGATATCGCTTGCGGATGATGCTAAGGCCCGTGTCGAGATCTCGATTCCCGCCGAGGAGTGGGGGCAGCAGGCCTCGATCGCCGATGCCGAGCGCCTGGTCGTGGTGGGTCGCGGCATTGGCTCCAAGAAGAATCTGCCCCTGATGCGAAGGCTCGCCGAGGCTCTGGGAGCCGAGCTTGGTTGCACGCGACCTGTCGTGGAGGCCGGCTGGTTGGAGTATCGCCATCAGATTGGCCAGACCGGCGTATCGGTTTCGCCCAAGCTTCTCGTGAGTATCGGTGTTTCGGGCGCCATCCAGCATCTTGCCGGCATCGGTGGGGCGGAGTGCATTATCGCCATCAACGAGGACCCGGATGCCCCCATTTTTGGTGCTGCCCAGTACAAGGTTGTTGGGGACGCCGTCGAGGTCGTCGAGGAGCTACTGGCCCAGCTTGAGCGCTAAGCGCGCGCCAGCCAGTCGCGCATCTCGTCCTTTAGGCGGCTCCAGGTTGCCTGCGTGGCGGGGTCGGTAAAGGGCCGCGTAATGCCAAAGGGCGCGTCGAGCAGGCGGTAGATATCGCCTTGCTCGCGCGCCAGCGCGCGGCTTGCCGGATAGACGAGCTCAAACATAAAGCAGATAAGCCCCACCAAGAAGTCGGCGGGCTCATCGCGCTCATCGCGCGCGACGCAGCGGTGCTCGTCAAAGGCGGTAAGCGCCGGTGTCGAGAAGTGGCTGGCGAGAAACGTGTCCTCATCCACCTTGAGGACGGTGTCGACGGTGCTGTCGGCGATGGTGCGCATAATGTCGATCTTGTCGCCATCGCGCACGATGTCGCAGAAGCTCCGCGTGCGCTCGTCGAGCTGTGCGGGTAGACGGAAATCGCTGTGATAGGCGATGCTCGCTCGGATGAGCTCATCTTCTGCCGGGTCATCGATAAAGTCGCGGATGCTCATTACGGCGGGTGCATCGGCGGGATTCTCGCCAAAGAGGACCTCGATGCCCAGCACTGCATGGCTCATGCTCTCGGCGTCCTTAAAGGTGTCCCAGCGTCGCAGCTGCTCAAAGCGGCCCATATCGTGCAGCAGGCCGCAAAGCCATGCCAGGTCAATATCTTCTGACGACCAGCCCTGCTCGCGCGCTACGGCATCGCATGCCTCGGCCACGTGGTACGTATGCTCGATTTTGAGCGCGATGCGTGGGTTGGTGGCGTCGTAGGCATCGGTGTAGCTTTTGAAGGCCGCGCGCGCCCGGTCTCGATCGATAGCTGTCATAATGACTTCCTAAAAAGTTGTGTCTTTCGATCCGGTGGCAATTGTAGGTGAACTTTATTGCCACCGGTTGATATTTCTGCTGCGTTGCAAGGCGCGCTGCAGACGACTTACCAGAATGGGAGTGGCATGGTCCTTAGGATCTTTAAAATCGTCTGGCCAGTGATGCTTACCTATGTTGCAATAGGCGCGCCGTGCGGAATGATCATGGGGCAGACGGGAATGGAGCCCTGGATGGTCTTTGCTCTGAGCAGCACGTTTGTGACGGGCAGCGGCCAGTTTATGATCTGCAATCTTTGGCTGGCGGGCGTGCCTGCAGCATCGATCGTCGCGAGCGTTGCTGCCATCTCCTCGCGCTTTGCGCTTTACTCGGCATCGATCGCGCCGCATCTGACGGGTGCCTCGAAGCGTCAGACGCTGGCTGTTGCCGCGACACTTACCGAGGAGGCATATGGCATCTCGCTTGCCAAGTTGGTTGAAGGGGAGGATTGGGGCCCGCGCGAGTCCTTCGTGCTCAACGTGATTCTCATCGCAACATGGGGCGTTTCGTGTGCGATGGGCGCCATCGTCGGCGCCGTTGTCGATGTTCCCACCGCCATTGCAGCCTTTGTCTGCACCTCGCTCTTTATCTGCCTGCTCTTTTCGCAGCGACTGTCGCACGGCAATGTCGTTGCCGCGGTGGCTTGCTCCACCATCGCCGGCACGGCTATGACCACGCCGGTTGCTCTTGCCGAGGTCGCGCCGCGCTATGCCGAGCTTGCGCCCACCGCGTACGCCCAGATCGCCACCGCCGTTATCATCATGGCAATCATGGCTCCGATTCTGACTGGCTGGGTCGACAAGAAGTTTTGCCAGGGCAAGGAAGATCTGTCGCCCGCCGGTGTCGAGGCCATCGAGGAAGCTGTCGCGATCGACATCGATGGCGAGTAACAATCGACACCCATCAATAGTGCCGGCGCGCAATTCGCGCCGTTTGAGCGCCCGAACGAAAGCTGTCTTGCAGTGACGTTCGGGCGCTCTGCTATGATTCCCTTTACCCCTGCGGAGTAGGGGTGTTTATTGCCCAGACACGAATCGGGCGATTCTGACCACTTGGATATTGAAGGGATGGCGTCTAGTGGTTAAGGCACTCAAGATTGAGATATTCGTGCTATGCATGATTGTTCTTATCGGGCTTGCCGTGCGAAGTCGTCGCTCCTTGTTCTCGAGCACCCAGCAGCTATTGTTTAGCATGCTTGGCTACACCTCTGCCGCGTACATATTATTCGATATGATCTGGACGCTTTCGGACGGTGTGGACGGCACGTTGGGCATTGCTGCCAACTGGATTTCCAACGCGGTTTCGTTTTCGCTCTTTGCTATCGCGTGTCTCATTTGGTTTATCTATTCCGAGACGGTGCAGGGTTCTCGCCTTTTGACCTCGCGCTATAGGGTGGTGCTTGTTGCGTTGCCTACGGCTCTGGTGGTCGTGCTGGCGTTTACCAGTTACTGGACGCACGCCCTGTTCTATATCGATTCGCAGGGCGTGTATCGTCGCGGCTTTGCCTATATGATCCAGCCCATCGTCAGCTACTGTTACGTTATACATACGTCCCTGCATGCATTTGTGCAATCTCGCAGGGTCGAGAGCCTGCAGACGAAGGCCATCTATCGAACCTTGGCATTTTTCGCCATTCCGGCCCTGGTGGGCGGTACCTTTCAGGTCGTATACTCGGTGCCCGGCCTTTGTGTCGGCATAATGATTAGCATGTTGCTGCTCTACATCATCTACCAGGAGCAGCTCATCTCGACCGACCCGTTGACTGGACTTAACAATCGCAACCGTTTTGAGACCTATATGCTGTCGCTCTTCTCAAATGTGGATCAGGCCGAAGATGTATATCTGCTTATGATGGACGCCGACGGCTTTAAGCAGATTAACGATCGCTATGGGCATGTGGAGGGCGACCACGCTCTTCAGGTCATATCCGCTGCGCTCAAAGAAGTCTGCTCGGCGTCTGGCGGCTTTATCGCACGTTATGGTGGCGATGAGTTCGTGGTGCTCCAAAAGGCAGTGGCGGAACAGGATATCATGCATCTGTGCGCGACAATCAACGATGAGCTCGCGCGCGCCGAGGTTCCGTATCTGTTGCGGATGTCCATCGGCTACGCACGGGTTGGTGATGGCGTCGATACCTGGCAAGACTTGCTTCGTGCTGCCGACGCGGAGCTCTACCGCGTAAAGCGCGAGAAGAAGAAAGCCGGCGTTCAGATACGCTAGGAAAAGGGGCACACGCTGGCGTGCGTGGCGGCCCTCGGCTCTCCGATGTACTCCATTAAACTAAAGTATGTGAATCCGCTCTGCTAAATAAGGGCAGTTCATTAGGCCTTTTTGGGCCTGTTGACGATGATGATGCCGCCGCAGACCAACAGCAGGGCAACAAGTACGGTCACAGGGCTCGTGCCAGCGCCCTCGCCGAGCAGCAGCGCGCTTAACAGTACGCCAAAGACTGGATTCATAAAGCCAAAGACCGACACACGGCTGACGGGGTTGACGGCAAGCAGACGCGACCATAGCGAGTACGCGACGGCGGAAATGAGTGCCATATAGATAATGAGCGCGATGGCGGGGGCGATTTCAGTGGGGGAGAGCGCGCCGCCCATCAAAAAGCCGATGGCGGTGAGGACCAGTCCGCCGACCAAGAACTGCCACCCGGCAAGCAAGACGCCGTCGTGCTTGCGCGAGAAGATGCCGATCAGGCAGGTCGAAAGAGCACCCGCGACAGTGGAGGCTAGGATAAAGCCCTCGCCATCGAGCCTGAAGCCAAAGGTGCCATCTGCGCCCGAGAGGTTGACGAGCGCGACGCCGGCAAAGCCCAGCGCACAGCCAAGCACCTTGGCCGTATTGAGCTTCTCGGTGTGAAATGCTAGGGCGGCAAAGAGGATTGCGAGGAAGTTGGCGCTGGCCTCGATGATGGAGCTCGACATGGCGCTGGCGCACGAGAGGCCCAGATAGAAAAAGAAGTACTGCCCGATAGTCTGGAAGAGCGACAAGACAAAGATGGGCTTGATGTCGCGAGCCTGCGGAATGAGGGGGCGGCGTTGGGCCGCACTCATCCCAACGATAACCAGGGCGCCGGCAAGCGTGAAGCGCAAGCCCGCAAAGAGCAGCTGCGAGGCGCTATCGTGCGCCGGGATACCAAAGAGCGCGTAGCCGATCTTGATGCAGGGAAACGCCGATCCCCAGAGTGCACAGCAAACAAGACAACCCAGGATGAGTCCGGGCAGGGTGGCGAGATACGGCTTGCGGCTTTCCATGATGTCCTTCCTGCATGCGCGAAGCAAAAAAGAACCCGCCACCGGATGCGTCGGTGGCGGGTGTTGTTACCCGAGGGGATTGTACCCGATGGGAAAGGTTTAAGCGAAGTAGGCCACGCCGCTCTCAAAGATCGGCATGAACTTATCGCCGGGGACATGCTCGGGCACGTTGCGGTACAGGTTGTCGCCGCGACGCTCGGCATGGCCCATCTTGCCCAGGACGCGGCCGTCGGGGCTCGTGATGCCCTCGATGGCGAGTGCGGAGCCGTTGGGGTTGACGGAGAGATCCATGCTGGGCTTGCCGTTCTCGCCCACGTACTGCGTGGCGACCTGGCCGTTGGCGATCAGCTGGGCGAGCACTTCATCGTTAGCGACAAAGCGGCCCTCGCCGTGGCTGATGGCGACGGTGTAGGGGTCGTCCAGGCTGCACTGCGACAGCCACGGGGACAAGTTGGACGAGATGCGGGTGCGCACCAGACGGCTCTGGTGGCGACCGATGGTGTTGAACGTCAACGTGGGCGCATCGGGCGTGGCGGCGACGATGTCGCCGTAGGGCACCAGACCGAGCTTGATCAGGGCCTGGAAGCCGTTGCAGATGCCCAGCATCAGGCCATCGCGGGCCTTGAGCAGGTCGCGGACTGCCTCGGTGACCTCGGGAGCGCGGAAGAACGCCGTGATGAACTTGGCAGAGCCGTCGGGCTCGTCGCCGCCCGAGAAGCCGCCGGGGATCATAACGATCTGGCTTGCACGGATGCGGCGGGCAAGCTCGCGGGTGCTCTCGGCGACGGCCTCGGGCGTGAGGTTGTTGATCACGAAGGTGTCGGCCTCGGCACCGGCGGCACGGAAGGCGCGGGCGCTGTCGTACTCGCAGTTGTTGCCGGGGAACACGGGGATGATCACGCGCGGGCGGGCGATCTTGGCGCCGCCGTACACGTGGATATCCTTGGCGCGGAAGTCGATGGTCTCGACCTCGGGGGTCTCGTCGGCGCTGCGGTAGGCAAAGACGCCCTCGATGCCGCTCTCCCAGGCCTCCTGGAGCTCGGCGAGCTCGATGACCTCGGAGCCGGTGTCGATGACATAGCCCTCGACGGTGGTGCCCAGGGGCTCGACGACAACGCCGTCGGCGACCTCGGGCAGCTCGGCATCCTCGGCGAGCTCGACGATAAAGCTACCGTAGAGCGGGGTGAAGAGGCTCTCCACGTCTACATCCTCGGCAAGCTCGATACCGATCTGGTTACCGACGCACATCTTAAAGAGGCTCTCGGCGCCGCAGCCGTAGCCGGGCGTGGAGATGGCCAGGGCGTTGCCGTTGGCGGTGAGCGCCTCGACGGCGTCAAACGCGGCGAGCAGCTGCTGGGCGTCGGGGCGGTAATCCTCGCCGTAGGTGGCGGGGGCGATGCGGACGACGCGGTGCGTGAGGCCCTTGAACTCGGGCGAGACGGCGCGGGCGGCCTTGCCCACGGCGACGGCGAAGCTGATCAGGGTCGGCGGAACGTTGAGCTCGCCGGTCTCGTCCTCAAACGAACCGCTCATGGAGTCCTTGCCGCCGATGGCACCGGCACCCAGGTCGACCTGGGCCATAAGGGCACCCAGGACGGCAGCCATGGGCTTGCCCCAGCGCTCTGCTTCGGTGCGCAGACGCTCGAAGTACTCCTGGAAGGAGAGGTAGGCGCTCTTGAGCTCAAAGCCGGCGGCAACGAGCTTGTCGATTGACTCGACCACGGACAGGTAGGCGCCCGCAAACTGGTCGGCCTCCATCAAATAGGGGGTGAAGCCCCATGCCATGGCACTCGCTGTGGTGGTCTCGCCGTCCACGGGGAACTTGGCGACCATGGCCGAGCTCGGGGTGAGCTGCGTCTTGCCGCCAAAAGGCATAAGCACGGTCGCGGCGCCGATGGTGGAGTCGAAGCGCTCGGAAAGGCCCTTGTTGGAAGCGACGTTGAGGTCGGTGACGAGCGAGGGCATGCGCTCGGCGAGCGTGGTACCGGCCCAGCTGGGCTGCCACACACTGCGGGCGCAGACGGG
>CABUVF010000111.1 GCA_902494945.1 uncultured Collinsella sp. | reverse complement strand
TTGCCCTTGCAGAACAGGATGTCGCAGGCCTGGTGCACCGGGTAGGTGAGCAGAAGGCCGGTGAGCTCATGGCCCGAGGCCTTCATCTCGGCCTTGACCGTGGGGTTGCGAGCCAGCTCGGCCTCGGACACCAGCGACAGGAACGGCAGCATGAGCTGGTTGGCTGCGGGCACGGCGGAGTGCGCGTAGATCATGGTCTTGTCGGGATCGATACCGCAGGCAAGGTAGTCCATGACCATGTTGTACACGTTGTCCTGGATGTTATCGGTGCTGTCGCGGTCGGTGATGACCTGGTAGTCGGCGATGAGCACGTTGGTGTGCACGGCCATGTCCTGCAGCTCGACACGGCTCTTGAGCGTGCCGAAGTAGTGGCCGAGGTGCAGGCGGCCGGTGGGGCGGTCGCCGGTGAGCATGGTGTACTTCTCGGGGTGCTGCGGCAGGTCGGCGCGGATCTGGTTGCTGCGCTCGAGGCTGACCTCATAGCTGAGCTCGTTGGGCATGCTGTCTCCTTTTGGGTTGAGTGCCCGGCCGGCATTGTCGGTCTTGGTTGAAGATGAAGCTACCAGAGAAACGGCGTCTCTTGCCGGAATCAACGATGGTTTTCGCCTTGTCGTCCCGCAGGGTCGTTTCCCTTCTTGGGAAGGAGCCCCTCGATATGCTCGAGCCGCTCCTCATGGGCCACGTGCGCCGCGCGCTCCTCGGCGGCGAAAGCGTGGTCTTCGGGCGTGACGGTCTCATCTCGCTGAGTCTTGGGATTGTAGTGGTGACGCAGTACTGGCTCAAACAGGTGCAGGCGCGCGGCGAATAGCGCCGAGCACGCGAACAGCAAGAGGAAGATCACCACGCGGGCTCCCACGGGGACCTGGTTGATCACCATGGCGCCGAGGGAGAGCAGTAGACACCATGCGTAGATGAGCAGGACCGCCTGGCGCTGGTCGTAGCCCTCCTGGATCAGGCGATGGTGGATGTGGCCCTTGTCGGCCTCACCCATGTGGACCTTAATTACCCTGAGCACGTGGTGGGCATCCCCGCCGAGGAGATGAAGGCCAAGCTCGACGCACACGACCTTAAGCTCAACGGCACGGCTCTTCGCTTTCGCAGCGATTTTATCAATGGGGACCTGGGCAACCAGGATCCCGCGCTCGCTGGAGAGGCGCTTAAGCTCTGCTATGAGGCCTGCGATTACTGTCGCACCTGCGGCGGCGATACCGTGACGATCTGGCTCGGCCACGATGGCTTCGACTACAGCTTCCAGATCGACTACACCCACGTGTTTGACAACCTCGTTAAGGCGTTCCAGGCGGTCTGCGACTATGCGCCCGACCTGCATATCTTCATCGAGTACAAGCCCTATGAGGAGCGCAGCTACGCCTATATCGATACGATGGGCCTCACCGGCATGATCCTCAACGCGGCGGACCGCGAGAATCTGGGTGTCACGCTCGATTACTGTCACATGCTCATGAAGCACGAGAACCCCGCGATGGCTACCGATATCTTCGGCCGTGCCGGCAAGCTCTACGGCATTCACCTCAACGATGGTTACGGCGTGATGGACGACGGACTCATGATTGGCATGGCTACGCCTGTCAAGATGCTCGAAATGCTCTTCTATCTCAAGAAGTACGCCTTTGACCGCGCCGTCTACTTCGATACGTTCCCGATTATCGAGGATGCGGAAGGGGAGTGCGCTCATAACCTCGTTATGATGAAGCTTATGAATGACGCCCTGGAAAGCGTGGGCCAGGAAAAGATTCAGTCCGTGATCGATGCAAACGATGCGCTTGCAGCGGCCGCGCTCGTGCGCGAGCTCTTCTGCACGATGGGGGTAATCATTATATGAAACGCGATTGGGAAGCTACTGCCAAGGGCATTCTTGCCGCCGTGGGCGGCCCCGAGAACATCTCGGGCATGACGCACTGCGCCACTCGTCTTCGCCTGAACCTACGCGACGATTCCAAGTGTGACGACGCGGCCGTCAAGGAGGTCGACGGCGTGGTCAACACCGTCAACTCGGCCGGCCAGTATCAAGTGCTGATCGGCACCGAGGTGCCCAAGCTCTATGAGAAGTTCGAGCCGCTCGTCAAGGGCTCGGGCGCCGAGGTCTCCACGAGCACCTCCTCCGATGAGGGTATCGTCTCCAGGATCTTCTCTGCTATCTCGGGCGTCTTTGCTCCGCTGCTGCCCGCCATGGCCGGCTCCGGTATCCTCCGTGGCCTGCTAATCCTTGCGGTTCAGCTTGGCCTTATCACCGAGGGCACGGGTACCTACACCATCCTCTACACCCTCTCGATGAGCGTGTTCTACTTCCTGCCGGTGCTTCTAGGCTTCTCCTCGGGCAAACGCTTCGGTGCGAGCCCGTACCTGTCGGCTCTGATCTGCGCCTGTTTGCTCTATCCCGATTTTATCGGCTTGATGGGCGATGCGGGCAACGGCGCCATGAGCGAGTTCTTCGGCATCCCCGTGGTGCTCATGAGCTACAACTCCACCGTTATCCCGGCCATCATCGCCATCTGGGTTTACTCGTTCCTCTATAAGTTCCTGGATGAGCATGTGCCCGAGACTCTCAGGCTCGTCGTGCTCCCCGCGGTCTCGCTGATCATCATGGTTCCCGCCACTATGCTCGTGATTGGTCCCTTGGGCGTCTATGCCGGCGAGGGCATTGCCTTCGTGGTCAACTGGCTCATCGCCCGCTCCAACGTACTTGCTGGCATCCTGGTGGGCGGCGGCTGGTCCGTGCTCGTCTCGATGGGTATTCACTGGGCCGTCAACCCTATCATGATCAACAACATCGCTTCCAACGGCTTCGACTACATTTGCCCGGCCACCTTTGCCTGCAACTTTGCCGTTATCGGCTGCGCCCTCGGCGTCTTCCTCAAGGCCCGCGACCAGAAGCTCAAGAGCTTTGCTATGACCGGCGCCGTGACCATCTGCCTCTCTGCCATCATCGAGCCCACGCTCTTTGGCATGCTCCTCAAGAATAAGAAGCTCTTCCTGGCTCAGATTATCGGCGGTGCCTGCGGTGGCGCGTTCCTCGGCGTTTTCAAGGTTGTCACCACTGCCTTTGTCTTTGGCTCCGTCACCACGTTCCCGGCCTTCGTCTCCTCCGATCCGATGAACTTCGCCTTCGCCATGATCGGTATGGTTATCTCGGCTGTTGTCGTCGGCGTGCTCGGCTACATCTTCACCGGTAAGGACGATCAGCTCGCCTAGTCTTGCTTTGAGGCCCCACACCATGTGTCCAAGGCTAAGACCGACTTCCATCTAATAAAGGGTCGCTGTTTATATCGCAGCGGCCCTTTTTTGCTTTTGATTGACATGATTGGAGTAAACTTTGAAAACAGATGAAAAGGACGGAACGCCGATGATTCCGTATGAGCGCATGAACTGATTCTCAATAAGCTTAAGGAGGTCGATCTGCTCAAGATCGACGAGCTCGCGGCCTTTATGCCCGATGTGTCGATGTCTACGCTTCGCCGTGACCTCAAAGAACTTGAGAAGCGGGGGAGCATCGAGTATCTGACCGGCGGCGCGGTTAAGTTGCATTCCGCGGCTCACGAGGCGAGCGTTTTTGAGAAGGGTGCGCAGCGGAGCAGCGAGAAGGACCTGATCGCGCGTTGTGCGGCGGCGGAGGTCGAGGACGGTGAGACGGTCTATGTCGACTCCGGTACCACCGCGATGGCGCTCCTGAGCCTGCTCGTCGACAAGCCGGTGACTATCTACACCACCAACGGCTATGCATGTTGGTTTACGGGCGAGCTTGCTGCTAAGGTGGTGGTAATTGGCGGCGACTTCAACCCCGTTACCTGCTCGCTCACCGGTCCTATGGTTGAGAGCGCGCTGCGCGAGCTGTACTTTGACCGGGCGTTTATAGGTGTCAACGCGGTGGACGAGGACCGCGGCATCATGACGCCAGGTTATCCCGAGGCTATCAAAAAACGTATCGTGATGCAGAATTCCCAGGCGAGTTACGTGCTCGCCGATAGCTCCAAGTTCCACGTGTTTTCAAATGTAAAGGTGTGCGACCTGGAGGGCTTTACTGTTATTTCCGACAAGCGCGACGCCAAAATCGGCGAACGCGTCAAAATGATCACGGCCTAGGACACTGGGGCATCGCATCTTGCCCTCAAGCCGTTGCCCACGTAACGAAGCGTGAGGCAAACGTGCGCCCCATTCCTGATTTGGGGACTAGCTTAGTTCGTCGGCTACTTGGTGCTCGTAGAAGGCTTCGACTACGGCGTTAAAGTCGCGGGCGAAGTCTTCCATGGTTCCGCGCCAGGTGGCGAGTCCCGGCTTTCCCTGGCCAACATAGGCAGTTTGGATACCGCAGGCGGGACTGGGGAAGTCGCGCTTGGGGTCGTTGCCTACCATAAGGACCTCGTGCGGCTCGAGCCCCATTGCCTGCAGCTGCTCGAGGTAATAGGTGGCATCGGGCTTGCAGCGGGTGGCATTTCCCATGTGCGTCACGAGCTCAAAGGGGGCGTCGGCCAGGTCGCCCCAGCCCATACGGCACTCAATAGCCCCCTGGGGAAAGCTGGGGTTGGTGAAGAGCGCACAGCGCAGCCCTGCGTCCTGTACGGCCTGGAGTGCGGCGTGTGCGCCCGGCATGGCATGGGCGTTGATGACGTCGTCATTCTTGTACGGAAGAATCTCACGGTCGTAGTAGGTAAACGCCTCGTAGATGAGGGGGTCGGAGAGGCATATGCCACACCTGCGCTCGACCTCGGTCTGGTAAAACTCAAGATTGGTGCGGTTGTCCGTGCCGCTGCGGCGATTGGCGTTGAGGTCGACCAGGATGGTGCCGAGGCGTGCCATCGTGCCACCGCGGCTGCGGCGCCCGATATCCGCGAGCATCGAAGAGACATCCTTAAAATAGCGAAGGATGAACGCGTTGAGGTTGATGCTAAGAAGCGTTTCGTCCATATCGAAAACGACTGCTTTGAGCACGCGGGCACCTTTCTCGAAAAATCGATCTAGAATCGTTGGCTCCGGATACTTTACCCCAAAGCCGAATGCCTGGCTGGTTATCGTCAAGTTGCGGAGACGTGTGTTCATAAGATTACGAAAAAGTCTCCACACGAGTAAAAAATCGCAGTTCACGCTTGAAATCGAACTCATTTCCCCGTAACCTATACGAACGTGATTGCATAAGCGTCACATTAGTATCTGTCGGCTCCCGAGTGTTCCTAAACGTTGTGTGCTTGTCGCACCCTTCTGTAGGTCCTAGCAATCGGGGCCCCGTAGTTCGAAAGGGGTCCACCTTTGAGTGAGATTCAGAACTCGTCCATTTTCTCTCTTGACGATGTCAACGAGGAGGAGATGAACAACCTCATCGACGGTACGATTACCGACTTTGATGAGGGCGATCTCGTTAACGGCACTGTCGTTAAGATCGAGCATGACGAGGTGCTCGTTGACATCGGATTCAAGTCCGAGGGCGTTATCCCGGTCCGCGAGCTGTCCATCCGCAAGGACGCTAACCCTGCAGACATCGTTGCACTCGGTGATCCCATCGAGGCTCTGGTTCTCCAGAAGGAGGACAAGGACGGTCGTCTGGTCCTGTCCAAGAAGCGTGCCGAGTACGAGCGTGCTTGGAACCGCATCGAGGAGAAGTTCAACTCCGGCGAGAACGTCGAGGGCGAGGTTATCGAGGTTGTCAAGGGCGGCCTGATCCTCGACATCGGCCTGCGCGGCTTCCTGCCCGCTTCCCTCGTCGACCTCCGTCGCGTCAAGGACCTCACCTCCTACATGGGCACCCGCATCGAGGCCCGCGTCATCGAGATGGACCGCAACCGCAACAACGTTGTCCTTTCCCGTCGCGTCGTGCTCGAGGAGTCCCGTAAGGCCGAGCGCTCCGAGATCCTGTCCAAGCTCAAGTCTGGCATGCGTCTCCAGGGCACCGTTTCCTCCATCGTCGACTTCGGCGCCTTCGTCGACCTCGGCGGTATCGACGGCCTCATCCACATCTCCGAGCTCTCCTGGAACCACGTCAACCATCCTTCCGAGGTTGTCAAGGTCGGCCAGGAGGTCGAGGTCGAGGTTCTCGACGTCGACCTCAACCGCGAGCGCATCTCCCTGGGTCTCAAGCAGACCACCGAGGATCCGTGGCGCGCACTGGTCAAGAAGTACCCCGTCGGCGCTATCGTCGAGGGCACTGTGACCAAGCTTGTCCCGTTCGGCGCTTTCGTCGACCTGGGCGAGGGCATCGAGGGCCTGGTGCACATCTCCGAGATGGCCAACAAGCACGTCGACCAGCCTTCTCAGGTCACCCACGTGGGCGACAAGGTTCAGGTCAAGGTCATGGAGATCGACCTCGACCGTCGTCGTATCTCCCTGTCCATGAAGTCTGCTGCTGAGACTCTGGGCGTCGAGATCGAGGTTACCCCGCTGCCTTCTGAGAAGAAGGACGAGGAGACCGACGCCGAGTAATTCGGTTTGACGATCACTTGTTTTAAGGGATCCGTCCGTAATGGACGGGTCCCTTTTTGCATTTGGCGCCGAGATGCGCAACGCTGCCGGGCGTCCACAGGCTATTGGATTGTCGGTGCATGAAAAAAGCCGACATCCCGCCTCGGGGAGGAGGCGGGAACACACCGAGTAGACGGAGGGGTGCGGAGCGCGGTCGCGTCTCGACTGACGACGTTGCCCATCGACAGGACCATTGTAGCGCATGGCGGTTCTTGGTTTATCGTGTCGAGCGTTTGCGTTGTGCCATTGCCTGCGGTAACGGTGTGCTACACTCTTGCACTGCTGAGTGGGCCAGACGGTCGCGCGATGTGCTGCTTGCAGTACGCGTGAGGAAAGTCCGGGCTCCAGAGGGCGGGATGCCGGCTAACGGCCGGGCGGAGTGATCCGACGGAAAGCGCCGCAGAAAAGAAGACTCCCACCTGCGCCGCAAGGCGTAAAGGGAAAAGCTGAAACGGTGGTGTAAGAGACCACCAGCGTCGTGGCAACACGGCGGCTTGGCAAGCCCCATCCGGAGCAAGCGCGAATAGGAACGCTATGGGCCGGCCCGGTCCGCGTTCGGGTAGCGTGCGTGGAGCTGCATGGTAACGTGCAGACAAGATAAATGACCGTTCACGACAGAACCCGGCTTA
>CABUVF010000110.1 GCA_902494945.1 uncultured Collinsella sp. | reverse complement strand
AGTGTTTCTGCCGGCGTCGTTGCCGGCGTTGCTCTGGGAGCCGCGGCGCTTGGTGCGGCCGCTGTCGCTGTTCGTGCTGCCTGTCTGCAGGTTGCGCGAACCCGCAATGGGTTGGCGCGCGTGAAACGCGTGCACGATGAGGGCGGCGATGAGATTCGCGTGCTCGTGCAGGGCGGCGTCTACCAAAGCGCAAGCTATGTTGGCGATCGTTGGGCAGAGCCCGTCTTTGCGTATTATCGTGCATTTGACGATGTGTTTGAGGCCGAGGACGCAATGCGTGACGCTTATGGTCACGGTATCGACCGTACGCTTATGCTGGGCGGCGGTGGGTTTGCCTATCCCAAGTTCGCGCTGATGTCGCACGAGAGCTTGCGCATGGACATCATTGAGTACGATGCCGAGATTACGCGCCTGGCGCGCCGTTGGTTCTACCTGGACGAGCTGGAGCGCGCGGTGGGCGACCGCTTGCGGGTGATTACCGCTGAGGCTCGCTCGTATCTGGGCGTGACGAGTGTGGGCCATCGTCGCTACGACGTGATCGTGGGCGATTGCTTTGGCGGTGCCGAGCCCGTACGCGAGCTGGCGACGGTTG
Organism: uncultured Collinsella sp.; assembly: GCA_902494945.1. GTDB lineage: Bacteria > Actinomycetota > Coriobacteriia > Coriobacteriales > Coriobacteriaceae > Collinsella. The sequence continues at coordinate 6,529 of CABUVF010000110.1, read as the reverse complement.
AGGCGTTGCGTTTGGTGCGGGGCAGCCTAAATGTCGGTGGCGTCTACGTTGCCAATATCGTGAGTGCAAACGAGGGGAGCGATGTGGCGTTCCTGCGCGACTGTGCCGCCACGGCGCTTGAGGTGTTCGACCATGCTTGGGTGGTCCCATGTGGCGATGCGGAGTTCGGCGGCGAGGAGAACTACCTGCTAGTCGCCAGCGACGGCGACTACGCCTTCGCCGAAGCCGTGCCTTTCGATGCCGACTTCCTCGGCACCGTCCTTCACGACAAGTAAGTCTCCCCGTCCCAAAAAGACCGGTCTTAGGCGCGGTCGCGCCAGCTGAGGACGCGCTGCTTCATGCCCTCGATGTCGAGCACGCCTTCGCCGAAGCCTTTGCGCACGAGCTCCTCGGGAACGTACTCGTCGTAGCGATCAAAATAGGGCACCTCGCCGGGATAGACGAGCTCGATGGGGCCGAAGTCCTTTTCGGCCTCGGCGGCGAGCACCTCAAAGAACGTCTCCTCGTCGGCCTTCATCTTAAACTGCAAAAAGTATGGACGCGACGGATCGAGCCCGCGAAGGCCCAGCTCCGCGGCACACTTAATCTTGAGCATACGTTCGAGCGCCAGAAAGGCGTAGCTGCCCAACCAGGGGAAGAGCACCCAGGTGTCGCCACCCAGGTTGATGAGCGGTTTGGTCCCCGCACCCGAAATCTCGGCGGTATGACGAGCCTGTGCAAGGCGTGCCCGTGCGTTGCCCATGAGGTACGGATATGCCGCGTGCTCGTTGAGCGCCTTGCGCATGCGCTCGAGTACATGCGTGTTAATGTCGCCGGGGCAGTCGCCAAAGTATGCCGGCACACGACCTTTGACTTGCGTGGCAAAGACGGTGTGTCGCTTCCAGTCCACTTCCTCGACTATCCAGCAGTGCCCGGCTATGGCGATGCGCTCACCGGGCGGTGGCGGATTGACGATCGTGCCCAACTCGGCCGACTCGCTGCGAACGGTGAACTCCTCGTTTTCCTGGAACACAGCGTAGAACTTAAAGTTGTTAATGATGCGCTCGCCCGCGAGACCCACGATGAGCCCACCGCCCTCGGTGACCTGGATGTGGTCGATCTTGATGAGGTGGCGCAGCAGTACGCGATAGTCATCGGCCGAGACGCGGTGGAAATAGCTGAGCGTGAGCACGCGCTGGGCAAGTTCGGCCGGCGTGAGCTCGCCGGTGCTGGCGAGCGTCGACATGGTCTGGTGGTAGAGCAGGCTGTAGGGGAGTCGATCGAGCTCGGGCGGCTCGACCCACTTTTCCTCGCGATAGAGTTGTACGAGTGCGATGCCCTGCAGGAGCTTCCAGGGTATCGTTTCGGGCATCATCGTGCGCGGCTCGGGTTCTTCCTCGCGCATGACAAACCACATCTCGGGCGGAAGGTCGCGACGGCCTGTGCGCCCCATGCGCTGCAAAAAGGAGCTGACGGTAAACGGCGCGTCAATCTGGAACGCGCGCTCCAGGCGACCGATATCAATGCCGAGCTCCAGCGTGGAGGTGGTGACGGTCGTCTGCGCCTGCTCTTCGTCGCGCATGAGCTCCTCGGCCGTCTCGCGCAGCGATGCCGAAAGGTTGCCGTGATGGATGAGAAAGCGGTCTGGCTCGTGCAGGCTCTCGCAGTAGCTGCGCAACATGGAGCACACGGCCTCTGCCTCCTCGCGCGAGTTGGCAAAGACCAGGCACTTGCGGCCGCGGGTATGCTCAAAGATGTAGCCCATGCCGGGGTCGGCGTTGTCGGGTGCGGTGTCGGTGGGGTTGAGCAGTGCCTGTTCGGTTGCCTGCGGGATGTCGACTTCGCCCTCGGGGGCTGAGGAAGTGCGGCGCTCCTTGGGCGCAGCCTTGCCCCGTGCCTGCTCGCGACGTTGGCGGCGTTCCTCCTGCGTGAGTTGTCCGCTATGACGTATGTCTTGGGTGCTGACGGGCAGTGCCGCGGGCGGTGCCGCCTCAATGCGCTCGCAAGCGAGCACCTCAGCTTCCTGCGGACCTGTGCCTGTGAATCCTCGCTGCTGCGCCTGGGGACCCGAGTTGTAGAAGTGCTCCATGGAGATGCGCCACACGCGGCGCGGCTCCTCAAAGCGGGGGATGACGCAGTCGCGTCCCGTCCCCTGCGACAGGAAGGCACCTGTGCGTTCCGGGTCCCCGATGGTGGCCGAAAGGCCAATGCGGCGGGGCTGCACGCCCGCCATGCGCGAGAGGCGTTCGATAAGGCAGAGCGTCTGCCCGCCACGGTCGCCGCGCATGAGCGAGTGGACCTCATCGATGACCACGTAGCGTAGGTCACAGAACATACGCGGGATTGCCATGTGCTTGTGGATCAGGAGTGCCTCGAGTGATTCGGGCGTAATCTGCAGGATACCGCTCGGCTTTTTGATGAGCTTTGCCTTGTGCGACTGCGAGACATCGCCGTGCCAGTGCCAGACGGGGATATCGGCCTCTTCGCACAGATCGTTGAGGCGAACGAACTGGTCGTTGATGAGCGCTTTGAGGGGGCCAATGTAGAGGGCACCCACGCTCGCGGGCGGGTTCTCCCAAAACTCGGTCAGGATGGGAAAGAAGGCCGCCTCGGTTTTGCCAGATGCCGTGGATGCCGTCAGGAGCACATTGTCTTGCGTGTTGAAGATGGCGTCCGCCGCTGCAACCTGGATGGAGCGCAGACTCTCCCAATCGTGGGAGTAGATGAAGTCTTGGATAAACGGAGCATATCGGTCAAAGGCGTTCATGGGACCTCCTCTCAAATGCGAACCTCTCAACGGGGCTGGCAATGGTTTGCTGCATTGCCGTCTCAACGTTTGCCCAGATAAAACCTACCAAAATAAACCTGTCCCTTTTTGGCAGGTTAGATGGTGAACTCGGCGAAGTTGCGGTCACCGCCTGCGGCGCCGGTGTCGTCTGTTGCGGCTGCCAGCGCCAGCGCGTCGCCACCGACGCTTTGCAGTAACTCGGCCACGTTAGCATCTGGGTTTTGACACAGGATATCGAGCAGTTCGATAAAGTCGCGGATGACCTCGCGGGGCGTCAGATGCGTGTCGGCCCCCACGCGGCCAAACTCAATCTTGAGGAAGTCCACCAAGTCGTTCTCGGTAAGCGTGGGCGTCCAGCCAAAGTAGCCGGCGTGAATTTGCATGAGCTTTTCGATGAGCACCAGCAGCTCCTCGTAGGTGAGCGGCTGCAGGCGGATGATGGGCGCGAGCATGTCTTTGAGATCGTCGCGCGCAAAACGGCCCTGAGCGAGACGGCTCCGAAGGGCCTCGTAGGAAAAGACGCCGCGGCGGCGGTCCTCGATAGAGGTCGGCGTGCCGCCCATGATCACGCCCAGGTACTGCGCTTTGCCCTGGAGCGTGTCGTTGTACATGGTCAGGATCTTCTCGTAGTTATATTGGCGCGTGATCGCGTTGGGAATCTTGTACAGATTCACGAGCTCGTCGATGAGCACCAGCATGCCCTTGTAGCCGCTGCAGACCAAAAAGCGCGCAATGAGCTTAACGTAGTCGTACCAGTCGTCGTCGCTGATGATGGTTGAGGACCCCAGTTCGGCGCGAGCCTCGCTCTTGGTGCGGTATTCGCCGCGGATCCATTTGGTCACGCGGCTCATGGCCTCTTCGTCGCCCTCGGATACGGCCGTGCGATAGCGGCGGAGCATGCGGGTGAAGTCGAAGCCGTGGACCATCTCCTCGATCGGGGCCAGTTGGGCATTGACGGCAGACTCGTCGACGTCGGCACACGAGGCGACCCAGCGATCCAGGATAAGGTTGAGCGCACCGCCCTCGGGGCGCGTCTTGGTCGATATGTTGCGGATGAGCTCGCGATAGGTGGCGAGGCCCTGGCCCTGGCCGCCCTGTAGGCGGCGCTCGGGGGAAAGGTCGGCATCGGCGACCACGAAGCCCTCGCCCATGGCATGCGTTCGGATGGTTTGGAGCAAAAAGCTCTTGCCGGCGCCGTAGCGACCGACTAGGAAACGGAAGCTTGCGCCGCCGTCGGCGATGAGACTTAGGTCGGTGAGCAGGGCGCGGATCTCGACCTCGCGTCCTACGGTGATGTAGGGAAGGCCAATGCGCGGGACAACGCCGCCCTTGAGCGAGTTGAGAATGACGGCGGCGACGCGCTTGGGCACACGGGGTGCTGCGGATGCGGTATCACTCATGGTCTAAGTATCCTCTCACGTCTGCTTCGTAGTCCTCGATAATTTGCGGTCCTGCTGAGCCAAATTCAATAACGGTGTCGCCCACCAGGTCAAAGAGCGCTTCGTTGATGCTATCGACGAGCATGTCCTCACTCTTGCCCGACTGTTCCACCGCCGATGCCGTCTGTGCTGCGTTTTGCTCGAGTAGTGCTCGAAGATAGGCGTCTGCGGCGGGATCGAGTGCGGACGCGGTGTCGGCGGGCGCGGGCGTTGGCGCGAGGAGCGGGGCTACGACGCCAAACTGCTCGGTGGAGATGGTCGGCACGCTAGCCTCGTCCTGCTGCATAGTCGTCGCGACTGGTTCGGCGATCGTGTCGGCCACGGGCTCGGCTTCCCGTCGTTCGGCAACTGCCACCTCGGCATCCGCAAGCGTGCCGTCCTCGCGCTCCTCGTCGATCAAAAGCGCCTCGCGCGTTTGTGCGGCGGCGCTCCGAATGTGCCCCAGCTGGCTCAGGTCGATATCGATCTTGACGGGCTGGTGCGCGGCATCCCACGAAAGCCATGCCACGATCTCGTCATCGATGATCTTGGCCATATATTTGGGGACCTTCTCTTCCTTTAGAGGATGGGCGGGGTCCAGGGCCAGGCACAGGCGTTGGTCGCAGGCGCGCATCATCTCGCCAAGCTTGCTGCTCTTTTGTCTGCTGCCGTGGATGCGTATGCATTCCCAAAAGCCATTTTGGCAGCGGTAGATGTGAATGGGGTCCAGACGATATTCGCAGTCTTCGTGGCGCTCGGGCGCAAAGAACACGGCCGAGGCAAACATGGTGTAGGGCATGGCCGTCTCCTCCCCAAACAAGCTCGCCACGATACCGGTCTTTCGGTGCGTGTCATAGTAGCTCGCCATGCGGACATACACGGCGCATGCCACGTGGCGCAGATCGCGATGGTGACTGCGATTGAGCCTTGAGTTATTGAGGTTGTACGTGGAGAGGGCGTTGATGGCGGCCATGAGTCGCTCCTCGCGTGCCTCGTCGGGCGGAAGGGGAAGCGTGGGCTCGGAGGCCTTGCGACGTTTGGGGGCCTGGTCCGACGCCGTCGGCGCGGGTACAAGGTCTCGTGCCGCGCGCCGCAGCTCGATAAGGGCGTTATCGAATATGACGGTTTTAGAGTCGCGAAGCAGCTTGGGGTCGAGCCCATGGAACACGGCGTAATCTTGCAGCCACACGCGCGCAAACCGGTCGATGCCGGGCTCGAAGGCGCGATAGACATCCCAAAAAGCCTTGATCTTGTTAAAACCATCGAGTGGATTATCTACGCCAATGCCGCAAATCAGCTCATAGAGATACAGAAAGGCAAAGGACGTAGACGTTTCCTCGACGGTTCCGCGGCGCACTTGGGCACGCCAGGTAAAGTAGCCGCGCAACTGTCGATCGCTCATGGCATTGTAGGTGGGAAAGTACGACTTAAAGGTGCCGTTGTAGGGGCAATCGTCCTCGAAGTCGGCCATCAGCAGGCCTTGGCGGTAAAAGAGCTCCGCCTCCGATAGCCAACGTCCCGCGCCGCCTTTGGGATCATCTTGCCAGCGTGATATCTCGCGCATCTTGCGGTACTGGTCGGGGAGGAAGTTCTGCATCTGACGACCGGTCTTGAGAATCGGCTCGTCTGCGTAGGTTTCGTTTGAGAAGCGGGCGGACTGATGGGTCCGGGCCTCGGCCATAATGCGCTCGATGAGCATCTTGATGTCCTGGTCGGCCACCGCTCCTCCTCTCGAACGCAGCTACGGTGACCTCATATCATAGCACAGCATCAAACAGATGTTCGAGATACCGATGCGTTGATAGATTTAGAACAGGAGGGCGTAGATGACGGCGATGACGACGGAGGGAAGCATATTGGCCGTGCGGAAGGTCTGAGGACGGATGAGGTTGACGCCGACACAGAAGATGAGCATGGAACCTACGAGCGAAAGGCTGTTGAGGGCAGCTGTGGTCATGATGGGGGAGAGCGCGCCGGCAAACAACGTGATCGTCCCCTGGAACACGGCGACGGGCAGGGCGGAGAAGATGCAGCCGCGGCCAAGCGAGGCCGTCATGGTGCAGACGATGATGCAGTCCAGTGCGCCCTTGAGGGCAAGCGTTGACCAGTCGCCGAGCAGGCCGTCCTGGATCGATCCCACAATGGCCATGGCGCCGATGCACACGGTGAGTGAAGTCGAGACAAAAGCGTTGGTGAACTTGTTATCGCCCTCACTGCCAGTCTTGCGCTTGAGCCATTCGCCAAGGTTCTCGATGGCGGCCTCCAAGTTGATGGCCTCGCCGATGAGCGAACCGAGCGCAAATGAGACGATGAGCATGGTGGTACCGGTGGTCGCTAGCGCCTT
>CABUVF010000109.1 GCA_902494945.1 uncultured Collinsella sp. | reverse complement strand
TTTGCCTCGTCCAATTCGGCCTGAATTTTAAAACGACGATACTGACTCTTGTCGGCGCGCCCGTTGGTAAACACCACCATCGAGGCGACCGTAAAGGTGCCATGCAGTGTAGAGATATCGAAGCACTCGATACGCAACGGCGGCGATGGCAGCGCCAACGCACTTTCGAGCTCCAGGAGCGCTTGATTGGTGCGGTCGTCAGCGTACCCCGTTCGCATCATGTAGCGCATGAGGGCATGGCGCGCATTTTTGGATGCCATATCGAGCAGACGGTGCTTTTCGCCACGCTGCGGCCTATGGAGATGGCAGGAACGCTCACGCTTGCCCGCAAGCCACTCCCCCAGCGCTTCCGCATCCTCAAGCTCGACGGAAAGGTTGACCTCAGCTGGAATATCAGCCGTCTCGTCGTAATAGCGCTTAAGAAAGCCCGACTGGAGCTCTTCCTCGTCAACATCAAGACCCTTGTCGAGAATGAACTCGCAGGTGCGAACTGTTCGGCCCTCGCGAACGACGAAGACGCAAGCGGCGGAGATGGTCTCCTCGCGATAGAAACCGATGACATCTATATCGACACTGGAGGGAAAAACGACTTGCTGACGATCGTCCAGACCCCTGATGACCTCCAAACGACGTTTGACGCGTGCCGCGCGCTCAAAGTCGAGCGCCTCAGCGGCATCCGTCATCTCGGAGGTCAGCTCATCGACGACATCCTTGCGATGGCCCGACAAAAAGCGCTCGACACGCTTGACGTTCTTGGCATAGTCTGCCGGGGAAATCGCGCCGACACACGCACCCGGGCCACGCCCGACATGGTAGTCAAAGCAGGGGCGCCCGTTTTGCGCGCAAATCATATTGACGATGTCTTCCTCGCCCTTGTGGGACTCGACGATACGGCGACAACGACGCCACTCCGCACAGGATGCGGAGCAGATGGGGATAACCTTGCGCAGCGTATCTATCGTCTCACGTGCCGCGCGGCTATCGGTATAAGGTCCAAAATAGCGCGTTCCCGGCTTATGACGCTCACGCGTGTATTTGATAGCGGGATACAGGTCGCCCTTTGTAATGGCGATAAAGGGGTAGCTCTTGTCATCCTTGAGGTCGACGTTAAAGTACGGATGGTACTGACCAATCAAATTGCGCTCGAGCACCAACGCCTCGTGCTCGGTCTCCACCACGATATAGTCAAAGCTCGCCACCAGCTGCATCATCAGCGGGATCTTCTGGCGCTCGTCCTGCAGCGTCACGTACTGACGCATACGGGCGCGCAGGTTTTTCGCCTTGCCCACGTAGATGACATCGCCCTTGGCGTCTTTCCAAAGGTAGCAGCCGGGCTGCGTGGGAACGCGCGAAACCTGCTCGGCAAGCGTTGGAATGTTGTCGTGACCGGCCACGCGCACCTACTTGCGACGAATCAGCGCCGAGACCTCGGGCATCTTAAGGACGACGGCAAGGCCAAAGGTAACAGCAAGCGAGACGACACCCGCAACGCAAACGTAGCCAAGAGTAATCAGAATCGAGCCGCCAAGTGCCCCGACAAAGTGCTCAAGCGCCCACATGACGCCGGCGCCTGCGGCAGCACCCAGGCCACCGAGCAAAAGGCCAAAGAAACCGCCATGCAGGATAGATTTAACCTGAAGACCACGCAGACGACGACGCAGCCACCACAGCGAGCAACCGACCAAGATCACGTAGTCGACGACATACGAAAGCGCGATTGCCGGCATACCGAAGCCCAGCACAACGCCAAACAGCAGAACCGAGCCGGCCTGGCCGATGGCGGAATACAGACAATAGCGGCTATAGGGCTTCATGTCGAGCAAGGCAGAGAAGCTCTTCTGCATCAGCACGACCACGCCGTAGAGCGGCAGGGAAAGTGCCAGGTAGATAAGGAACTCCGACACCAGCGCCACACCGGACTCATCGAACTTGCCAGCGCAGTAGATCATGTTGAGCGGACGCGCGAAGACAATCAGGTACAGCGCGAATGGAATCAGGAAGAACAGCATCTGGGCGACGCCACGCGAAATGCCCGTGCGAACGCTGTCGTAATCCTTCTCCTGCGCGTCGTGAGAGAGCTCGGTATAGAGCGCCGTCGAAAGCGAGGCGGCAATCAGCGCGTAGGGCAGCGTGTACCACAGGCGCGCATAGGCGATGACGGAAGGACCGGTCTCGGGCTGGACCACCAGCGCAGCAGCGTTGGTGATAGAAGTCGAGACAAACATGCACACCGTGGCGAGCAGCGTCGGGATACCGAGCGCAATCGTCTGGCGCAGTGCGGGGTCCTTAAAGTCGATATGGATATGGGGATGCACGCCGTGCTTGCCAAGCGCGGGGATCTGACATGCCATCTGAACAAAGACACCGAGGGTCGTACCGGCCGCAATCAAGATGATGCCGGCACGTTCGCCAAACTGTGCGGACACGGGCGCAAAGCCCATAAAGCTCGCAATGACGATCACATTGTTGAGGACCGGGGCAAACGTCGACCAGAAGTAGTCGCGGTGTGCGTTGAGGACGCCCGAAAACACCGAGCCCAAACCATAAAACAGAATCTGGATGGCAAAGAAACGGAACATGAACGCAGCGGTATCCATGCTGCCGCCGTCACCCGAAAGGAACGATTGCGTCCAGATAAAGCCCGGGGCGAACACGGTCCCCAGCAACGAAATGCCACCCAGCACCAATAGCAGAATACCGAGCAGGTTGCCCACGTACTCGTTAGAGGCCTCGCGACCCTGCTCACGCCTCACGCCCATGTACACGGGCAAAAACGCCGTCACGAGCATGCCGCCCATCACGAGTTCGTAGAGCATATTGGGCAGGTTGTTGGCGACCTGATAGGAAGACGAGAGCAGCGACATGCCGATAGCGGCCGCCATTGCCCACGTGCGGATAAAACCGGTGACGCGAGACACGATGGTCAGGATGGTCATAAGCCCGGCGGAACGACCAACCGTGGAGTAGTCCGACGAGCCCATGTCGTCAGTGTCGTCTCGCGACGAAGAAGCTTCGGATGAGGGTGTCTGAGGCGCAGATTCTTTTGCAAAATGAGCTCCGCACTTCAATTCTTCCTGCGGCATCGCTCAGTCCTCTCTCGTAATCGGGGCGACCGTCGCCCCGCAAAATGCAATTAAATCATCAGGTGCAAGCTCAAGCTGATAACCACGCTTGCCTCCCGAAATAAAAATGGTATCCCAAAGGACACATGTCTCATCAATGAGCGTCCGGTAGCGTTTTTTCATACCGACCGGACTGCAGCCGCCGCGAACGTAGCCAGTCGCCGCAAGCAAATCCTTCACATGCATCATGGCCAAGGACTTCTCCCCCGCGGCACGCGCGGCGGACTTTAGATCGAGCTCGTCGGCAACAGGGATGCAGCACACGACGTGGTCGTTGGACGGCGTCACGCAGACCAAGGTCTTAAATCCTTGTCCGGGCTCCTCGCCAAGCTGCTCCGAAATCGCGACCCCCAGGCCCGCCGACTCATCACCATCGTCTTCGTACGTATGTAGAACATAGGAAATGTCGGCGCTTTCCAGCTCGCGCATCGCATTGGTTTTTGGCGTCTTTACAGCCTTTGCCATGACATATCCTTTCCCTCGCATTCGGACGCAAAGATTAAGTATATGTCCAATTCGGCTGCATACGTCACTTCGACACAGCAAGCGCCATCGAATCACAAGGAGTCGATGGCGCCCATAAACTGAATCGCCTATTTATTGAGCATCAAGTTGAGCCTGACGCTCCCGGTCACGCCTGAGCAACGGCGCCAAAAACTTGCCCGTATAACTCTGCGGACAGTCCGCAACCTGCTCCGGTGTGCCCGAAACCACGACGGTTCCGCCGCCGTTACCGCCCTCGGGGCCCATATCGATCAGGCGGTCGGCAACCTTGATGACATCAAGGTTGTGTTCAATCACCAGCACCGTGTTGCCCGCATCGACCAAACGCTGCAGCACATCGAGCAGCTGGCGGACGTCCTCAAAATGAAGGCCGGTCGTCGGCTCATCCAAAATATAGAACGTCTTGCCCGTCTGGCGTCGATGAAGCTCCTTGGCGAGCTTCACGCGCTGCGCCTCGCCGCCCGAGAGCGTCGTGGCGGGCTGGCCCAGGCTCACGTAGCCCAAGCCTACATCGTACAGCGTCTGGAGCTTGCGCTTAATCTGCGGGATATTCCCAAAGAAGGCCAGTGCCTCGGTGACGCTCATGTCGAGCACGTCCGAGATGGTCTTACCACGGTAGGTGACCTCGAGCGTCTCGCGGTTATAGCGTTTGCCGCCGCAGACCTCACAGGGGACATAGATATCGGGAAGGAAGTGCATCTCGATCTTAATTTGTCCGTCGCCCTTGCATGCTTCGCAGCGGCCGCCGCTCACGTTAAAGGAGAAACGTCCCGGCGAGTAGCCACGCGCCTTCGACTCCGGCGTACTCGCAAACAGTGCGCGAAGATCATCCCACAGGCCAATGTACGTAGCAGGGTTGGAACGCGGCGTGCGGCCAATCGGCGACTGGTCAATGTCGATCACCTTATCGATGCACTCGATACCCTCGAGCTTTTTGTACGGGCCCACAGGACGCGTCGAACGGTGAATGGCATTCGTAAGCGCAGGCGCAATGGTGTCGGTAACCAGGGAGCTCTTGCCCGATCCCGACACGCCGGTAACAACCGTAAGCGTACCAAACTCGATCTTGGCGGTAACGTTTTTGAGGTTGTTGGCGCGGGCGCCCGTGATCTTAAGGCAGCCGCGACCGGGCTTGCGGCGTTCATCGGGAACCCGAATCATTCGCTTGCCGGTCAGGTAGGCACCCGTCATCGAATCGGGGCACGCCATGATATCGGCAGGCGTTCCCGCGGCGACCACGTGTCCGCCGTTCACGCCCGCACCGGGGCCCATGTCGATCACATAGTCGGCAGCACGAATCGTATCCTCATCATGCTCGACGACGATGACGGTATTGCCGATATCGCGTAGGCGCTCAAGCGTCTTGATCAGGCGCTCGTTATCGCGCTGATGGAGGCCGATCGACGGCTCGTCCAAAATGTACAGCACACCCATGAGGCCGGCGCCGATCTGCGTTGCCAGGCGAATGCGCTGGGCCTCGCCTCCGGAAAGCGTCGCCGAGGCACGGTCGAGGGTCAGATAGTCGAGTCCGACATCGACCAGAAAGCGCAGGCGCTCCAGGATTTCCTTAACGATGCGCCCGCCGATAAATTGTTGGCGCTCGGTAAGCTCCAGGCCCTCAAAAAACTCGAGCGACTCGCGGCACGATAGGCAGCAGACCTCGTAAATGGACTTACCGCCTACGGTAACGGCGAGCATCTCGGGGCGCAGACGAGCACCATGGCAACTCGAGCACGGCTCCTCGCGGATGTACTTCTCCAAGCGCGCCTTGGTGTTCTCATTCGTCGTCTCGGTATAGCGCTCGTACAGGATATTGCGCACGCCCGAGAACTTGGTGTCCCACTGGCTGCGGCGCCCATCGAGCTTTTGATAGTCGACCGAAATCTTCTGGTCGCCCATGCCGTCTAAAAACGCGCGACGCACCCGCGGAGGCAGATCCTCCCACGGCGTATCGACGCTCACCTTAAAGTGTTTGCAGACCGCAGCGAAAATCTGCGGATAGTAGTTAGAGTTGCCAAACAGGCTGCCAAAGACCCCGTCGGCGATCGACTTCGAGGGGTCTTCGATTAGGGCCTCGGCGTCGACCGTCTTCTTAAAGCCCAGGCCATCGCACTCGGGGCACGCGCCATAGGGCGCGTTGAACGAGAAATCACGCGGCTGCAGGTCATCGATGGAGTGTCCATGCTCCGGGCACGCTAACGCCAGCGAATACTCCAGCAACTCGCCTTCGGTCCCCTCGGGAGCGTCGCGGTCGGGCAGCAAGTATACGTTCACATTGCCGTGCGCCAGCGCAGTCGCCTGCTCAACGGACTCGGCGATACGGCCCAGAGAGTTCTCACGGATCACGATGCGATCGACCACGACCTCGATATCGTGCTTGAACTTCTTGTCCAGATCGATCGGATCGTCGAGCGAGCGAACCTCGCCGTCGACACGCACGCGGCTAAAGCCCTCGGCGCGAAGGTCCTCAAACAGTTTGGTGTACTCGCCTTTTCGCCCGCGTACCACCGGTGCCAGCACAAACGCGCGGCGGCCCTCCCCCGCCGCCAAGACCTTGTCGGCAACCTGATCGGTCGTCTGACGCTCAATGACACGGCCGCATTCGGGACAGTGCGGGGTGCCCACACGGGCGAACAGCAGGCGCAGATAGTCATAAATCTCGGTTACGGTGCCAACCGTCGAGCGAGGGTTTTTAGACGTCGTCTTTTGGTCGATCGACACCGCCGGCGAAAGGCCGTCGATTGAATCCAAGTCGGGTTTGTCCATCTGGCCCAAGAACTGGCGCGCATAACTCGAAAGGCTCTCGACGTATCGACGCTGGCCCTCGGCATAGATAGTGTCAAATGCCAGCGAACTCTTGCCCGAGCCAGAAAGACCGGTAATGACCACGAGTTGGTCACGCGGAATGGAAACATCGATATCACGGAGGTTGTGCTCACGAGCGCCGCGAATAACGATAGAAGAATCAGACATGGAAGCTCCTTGCCTCCTATTGCATCGAATCATACTGCCGATGAGTTTAGCGCACTCGACGCGCACAGATGTTCGTAATACAAGATTCGCAGACCTTTAGCCTTGCGTATCGGGTGCTTTGTTTCTCGAAATGCCGTGGAAAGGTTACAGTAATCTAATACTGAACTTAATTTGCTGTACCAGAGGAACGTCCATGACCGAAGATATCCCCCTTGAAATCACTTCGAGCGACATGGCCAATCTGCCCATATTCATCGCCGTCCTTATCGTGGCCGCCGTCGTCGTGCGCGTGTATTTTTCAATCAAACGCAACGAAAAGCCACCCATTGCCCGCGTCTTTTGGTGCGCGACGCTCCTCATCCCGCTCGGCGTGGTAGCTGCATGGGTTACGAATCAATTGCTCGTAAATGAGTACAGTTCCCTATGGGTCCTTTCTTATTCGGCGCTCGGTGCTGCCGCCGTCATGCTTCTTGTCGAGCCCTTGGTTTCGGGACTTATCGACCAAACCGATCTTGCGACGGGAACGGTTGCCTGTAT
>CABUVF010000108.1 GCA_902494945.1 uncultured Collinsella sp. | reverse complement strand
GGCCTTACGCGTTACTTTACTGGCGATACGCTGGCCATTTGCAATTTGGCGCCTACCGATCAGGATGCAAATGCCGACCTGCTGATTTCTTGCGACATCGCGGCCGCGTTTGCGTTCTAGCCCGTGTGCGCGGATACAATAGAAAGACTGAGTGCAAAGCGACCCCGCCGCCAGCTCCCCAAGCTCGGCGGCGTGGGCATTTTAGGAGGATGTTCATGGCGAACGACAGCAAGACATGGCGGTGCGGAAAGTATGAGCTCAGCTTTGACCGTCCGCGCATCATGGGCGTCCTCAACGTGACGCCCGATTCGTTTAGCGATGGCGGGGAGCACTTCGACCCGGATGCCGCCATCGAGTACGGTCTGGCGATGCTCGACGCCGGCGCCGACATCATCGACGTAGGCGGCGAGTCCACGCGCCCTGGTTTTACCCCGGTCAACCCCGACGAGGAGGCTCGCCGCGTGCTGCCCGTGGTGCGCGCGCTGGCCAAGGAGGGCGCCATCGTCTCGATCGACACGCGCCACGTGGCGGTTGCCAAGGCGGCCGTGCGCTGCGGCGCCTCGATCGTCAACGACGTGACCGGCTTCACCGACCCCAAGATGGTCGAGTTTGTTAAGACGAGCACCTGCGGCGTCATCGTGATGCATGCCGGCGAGGTCGCCGCGCCCGCACGCACGCACGCAACGGTGCAGCTCGATACCTCGGCTGCGGCGTTTGTTGCCGAGAAGGCGCGCGAGGCGGCTGCCGAGGCCGCGCGTGAGGCTGAGAAGCCGGCTCGCCGCCGTCGCGGCAAGTTACTGGGCGAGCCTAAGCCGGAGGCCAAGCTTCCGGGCGGCGTGGTGCAGCCCTCGTTGCCGTTTGGCGATCCGGAGCCCGCGACCGAGCCTGCAAGCGAGCAGGAGACGCCGGCCGCCGAGCAGGCTGCTGCCGCCGAGACCGTCGCGCCCGCGCCCGAGGCCACCGAGGCCGCATCGGAGTCCAATGACCGCCTGGCCGCCATGATGCGCCGCAGCGCCCGCCGCGAGGAGGCCTACGTGCCCACCTCGCAGCTCCGCCGCTTCACCCTGCCCGATTCGGCGCCCATCATGCGCCGCGTCATGGGCTTTCTGTCCGACCAGGCCCGCACGCTCATCCATGCCGGCGTGTCGCGCGACCGCATCTGCATCGATCCTGGCCCGGGCTTTGGTAAGTCGGCTAACGAGGGCATCGTCATCCAGCGCGAGACTGCCAAGATGGCGTCACTGGGCTATCCGCTCATGTGCGCTGTATCGCGCAAGCGCTTTGTGGGCGCCGTCTCGGGCGTGACCGAGGCCGCCGAGCGCGATGCCGCTACGTTTGGCGTGTGCCTGGGCGCCATCCAGGCCGGTGCCAACATCGTGCGCGTGCACGACGCCGCGGGCTTTGCGCAGTTCCTGAACGGCTACTGGGCGGTTGCCAAGCCGCAGCCGCGCCGCGCGTTTGTGGCTGTGGGCTCCAACCTGGGGCATCGCTGCGACAACATCCGCGCTGCACGCGAGATGATCGCCGAGATTCCACTCACCTGCGTGTCCAACTCCTCCAAGATTTACGAGAGCGAGCCGGCCTACGAGACGCGCCAGGACGCGTTTGCCAACGCCGTCATCGAGATCAAGACCGAGCTGGCGCCGCTGGTGCTGCTCGATGAGCTCATGAAGATTGAGGCCGAGCTGGGGCGCGACCGCTCCAAAAAGGCCAAGGCCAACGGTCCGCGCACCATCGACCTGGACCTGCTGTGGATGGACGGCGAGACCCACGGCGGCAAAAAGCTGCGCCTGCCGCATCCACTGATCGGCGAGCGCGACTTTGTGCTGGTGCCGCTTGAGGACCTGATGCACGACCCGGCGCGGTTCTTCCGCTACAACGGCGTCGAGGTCAAGGAGCCCGAGGACCGCGTGGGCCATATCGTGGGTGAATTGGGGCGTATGTAGATGATCGAGATGAATGCTGTTGCCGCTGGCACCGAGCTCGACGCGGCGCGTGACGCGGGCCGCGAGGGCAAGTCCGCGGGTTGGTGCGCCTGGAGTGCCGGCGAGGCGTCGTTGACGTTTTCGCTGGTCGTTCGCCCCGATGTGAACATGCACGCCTTCCACGGCCTGCCGTTTGTGGCCGCGATGGGCATGATGGACGCGCTCGTGGGCACGGCTTCGACGCCGGGGTTGGGCCTTGCCGGTAAAGTGGGTATCCAGTGGCCGAGCGATATCGTGTGCGGTGCGCCTGCGTTTGAGGCGTCTCTCGCGCGTGTTGCCGTGAACGGCGGTGCCGGTGCTGCGGGCATGTTTGCCGCGGTGACGGTTGATATTGAACGTGCGGCGCTGGGCGAGCTTGGCGTGGATATGGCCGACGAGGTGCTGGTCGAGGCATTGGCCACCGCCGTGCTGACCCGCGTGGACACCTGGGCGGTTGCCGCCAACACACCACAGGGCGCTGCCGGCCCGCTGGCTCCGGTGCTGGGTGAGTACTTCGATATGGTGCCGCTGCTGGGTCGTCAGGTTGCGGCGGTGTCGCCCAACGGTTTGCCGCTTGCGGTCGGTGTGTTTGCGGGCCTGGACATCTGGGGCCGCGCGACCATCAAGACCGATGCCGGCGAGCAGGAGTTTCCGCCCGAGGCCGTACGGATTCGCGGACTGTAACGCGAGGCGCCCGCGCTCAAAGATAACGATGACAACGAAGCCCTCTTCGGCCTGTGCCGGGGAGGGTTTCGCCTATCTGGGGAATGGGTTGCCAGCGCCCTATTCCTCAAAACTGAAAAATTTTCGTTTTTGAGGAATAGGAAACATGCACGATATCGCTGCGCTGGGCGTATTCGAGGAGTCTCTATTCCTCAAAATTGAAAATTTTTCAGTTTTGAGGAATAGGCTTGGCGAACGTTTGCGGGGCTGTGACATCGGGCGTGCTCGACTTAAGCCCCTGCTCTATCCCAGCTCCTGCATGCGGCGGTAGATTTCGCAGATGCCCTTGATGGTGAGTTGGCCGTCGACCACGTCGAAGGCGTCGGTCGAATCGGCGACGATGCCGGCGAGACCGCCCGTGGCGATAACGGTGGCGTCCTCGCGGCCCAGCTCGCGCTTCATGCGCGCGACCAGGCCCTCGGCCATGGCGGCAGCGCCCACCACGGCGCCGACCTTAATGCACTCCTCGGTATCGCGACCGATGGCGTGCTCGGGCGCCTCGAGCGGCACGCTGGCGAGCTTGGCGGCTCGGGTGGCAAGCGCGTCCATGGAGATGCGGATGCCCGGCGCGATCGCCCCACCAATGTAATAACCGTCCTCATCGATGACGTCGATATTGGTCGCGGTGCCAAAGTCCACCACGATTGCCGGCGCGCCGTAGAAAGTCTCGGCCGCAACGGCGTTGGCGACGCGATCGGCACCTACGGCCTGGGGGCGCGCCGCGCGCAGCTTGGTCACCGCGGCCGTCTGCGGCCCGATGACGATGGCGTCCGCGGCAATGCGGTCGGCCACGGCGTGCCACTCGCGCGAGAGCTGCGGCACCACGCCCGCAAAGGCGATCGCGTCAACCACATCGAGCGAGAGGCCGTACATCTTAAAGAAACCCATCAGGCGCACGTGGATCTCGTCGGCGGTATAGGAGCGGTCGGTGGGCATACGCCACGACTGCACCAGCTCGTCTCCGTCAAACAGGCCCATGGCCGTCTGCGTATTTCCCATATCGATAGCGAGCAGCATGTCTACTCCCGGTGTTGGCATAAAAGGACGCGCACCATTGTATACGCGCCGCCGACGGCGCTCGGCTGCGATTCGTTTACGGTGATAGGGTCTGAGGGGTTTAAATATGAAGGAATTATGCTCTACGAGATTTTCCTTGCCGTTTACCGAACTCCCGCGTAATATTCTTTCTTGCGCACATGAGGCGCCCAGACATTGCGGGGTGGAGCAGTCTGGTAGCTCGCCGGGCTCATAACCCGGAGGTCGTAGGTTCAAATCCTGCCCCCGCGACCAAGAACTTGCAGCTCGTCGGCCTAGCCGGCGAGCTTTTTTGTTATTCCGGGACTGTTCTCTCAGCCCAATTCCCAACATCTCAAACAAAATCTCGGTCTGTAACATCTAGACCCGATTTGGGCGGCCAGGTGTTACAGATCGAGATATACCGGTGGGTTGGGTCCCGTTTGTCTAAATCTGTAACACGAGGGACGGATTTTGCCGAGTTGTTGTTACAGATTGAGATTTTCTGGCAGGCGGGTTTGGTTTGTCTCAATCTGTAACAGGTAGGGGTCAAAAGCGGGCCTAGCTGTTACAGATCTAGATTGTTGAGGATGGGTTGAGAGGAATGTCTCGATTTGTAACAGGTAGACCCCGGTTTTGCCAAGTAACTGTTACAGATTGAGACAAACCGACGCCCCGCCACACCCCATCCACCTGCCGCCACCTGCTGTCCGCCGATTTACATTGCGCCCCCGTGCCCCCATGCCATATCCTTTAGACAACTACGCGGCAACATCGCCGCCGCGCCTACAAGAGAGGAATGTCCATGACCGCACCTGCCACTAAGTTGCTCCAGCCCATTACGGTTGGCCCCCTTGAGCTCAAGAACCGCATTATGTTCCCGCCGCTGACCACCGGCTACGAGGAGCGCGACGGTTCCATTGGCGAGCGCAGCCTGGCTTTTTACGAGCGCCTGGCCCGTGGCGGCGTGAGCTACATCGTCATCGGCGACGTCGCTCCCGTTATGACCGCAAGCCCCACGCCCAAGCTGGCGACTGACGCTCAGATTCCCACGTTTAAGGCGCTGGCCGACGCCGTTCACAAGCACGGCGCCAAGGTCGCGCTGCAGCTGTTCCACCCCGAGTACGACGTGCCCGGTGTCGGCCGCATGGTCATGGGTTCCATGGCCGCCGCCAAGGCCGCGCAGGAGGCCAAGGCCGCCGGCGACGAGGAGACCTTTGCCGCCAAGATGGCCGAGTCCAACGAGATCCGCAAGCAGGCATATGCCAAGCTGCACCACGACATGCAGCACTTTGCGAACGAGGCGAGCGTAGAGCAGCTCACCCAGATCAAGGAGGCTATCGCCGCCTCGGCCGCCCGCGCGCAGCAGGCCGGGATCGACGCCATCGAGGTCCACGGCGACCGCCTAGTGGGTTCGCTGTGCTCGGCCATCCTCAACCAGCGCACCGACGAGTACGGTGGATCGTTCGAGAACCGCGTTCGCTATGCGCTCGAGGTCGTCGCCGCCATTAAGGAAGCCGCGCCGCAGCTGATGGTGGAGTACAAGCTCCCCGTGATCATGGAGAACCCCGACGGCACGCCGCGCGGCAAGGGCGGCCTGCAGCCCGACGAGGCCTGCGAGTTTGCCAAGCTGCTCGAGGGCGCCGGCATCGACATGATCCAGGTCGCGCAGGCCAACCACACCGGCAACATGGGAGACACCATTCCGCCCATGGGCGCCATGCCCTACAACTGGACGCTGCCGGTGGCCGAGCGCGTCAAGGCCCTGGTCTCCGTGCCGGTGGCAACCGTCGGCCGCGTGGGTTCGGTCGAGGCCGGCGAGAAGATTCTTGAGGACGGTGCGGCCGACATCATCGCCTATGGCCGCTCGCTCATGTGCGACCCCGACATCGCGCTCAAGGCCGCGACGGGCGAACCCATTCGCGAGTGCCTCAACTGCAACAAGGGCTGCGTCGATGCGATTCAAAACCGCAAGTACATCTCGTGCGTGCTCAACGCCGAGAACGGTGACGAGGCGACCATCGCCATTAAGCCGGGTGAGGGCGACAAGAAGATCGCCGTGGTGGGCGGCGGTATTGCCGGCCTGGAGGCCGCGCGCGTGGCGGCCAAGCGCGGCTACGACGTGACCGTCTATGAGGCGAGCGATCACTTGGGCGGCCAGATTGTGCTGGCAGCCGCGCCTCCGCGCAAGGACGAGATCATGCGCTCGGTCGAGTACTACGAGAAGATTCTGCCCGGCCTGGGCGTGAAGGTTGAGCTCAACCATGCCGCTAGCCCCACGGATCTCAACGCCGCCGACGCCGCGATTGTGGCTGTGGGCGCGCACGACGTGGTCATCCCCGTTCCGGGTGCCGACTCGGACAAGGTCGTCTCGAGCTGGGACGTGCTGGCCGGCAAGGTGGAGCTCAGCGGGCGCGTCGCCGTCATTGGCGGTGGCCTGGTGGGCACCGAGACTGCCGAGTACCTGCTGCAGCACGGCTGCGAGGTGGCGATCGTCGAGATGCTCGACAAGATTGCCGCGGGCGAGTCCGAGACCATTCTGCCGCTGATCATGAGCGACTTCGCCGCCCACAACGTGGAACAGCACGTTAAGACCCGCCTGACCGCCGTTACCGACGAGGGCGTGGAGGCCGTGCACACCACCGAGGACGGTGCCGAGGAGCCGGTGAAGATCGCCTGCGATTACGTGGTGATGGCCGTGGGCTCCAAGGCCAACGCGTTTGACCTGGATGGCGTGACGGTGCCCGTGACCTGCGTGGGAGACTGCTCGGGCGAGCGCACCGCCGACATCGCGAGCGCCATTCGCACGGCATATCACGCGGCCAACGAGCTGTAGTTAACTTCGCGGCCAGGCGGGGCGGTAGCACGGATCCGCCTCGCCCGGCTGTGTCCCGTCGGGTGTCAACCGGTGCGGGGCCTGCAAGCGCAGCAGGCCCCGCCCTTTTTGTTTTGCTCCGGTGGATGGCAATGCGCGGTAATCATGAGGAGTAAGGACGTCTACTGCCTTGCCGATTACTCAAAATTATTGGGGGAGGGGTTAATAATCATATCCGCTATAGCAAAGGACATAAAGAGGTGTCAATTTTGTTGACAGGCGAATGACGATTGGCTGCGAGTCAGCTACCAGCGTAAATAATCGATAAAGAAATGTCGTAAATTGGTGCCAAATGCCCAGATAACGCCGCGTCTATTTTAATTAACTGCTTTGAGCAAACAGTAAAATGCTACTATCTAACTTGCACGTAAGAAAGCAGATTAACGGTTAAGGCTAAGAAGTGGCAGGTATGTCGGAAGCAACTAGGACTCGCACGCATGCGCCCGAGGTTAGGCAGCGCGCCGTCGAGATCCTCCAAGAGGGGGTCGGTCATCGCGCCCTCGCCGCGGAGCTTGGCATTCCCCAGGCCACGGCTCGTCAGTGGGCCCGCGCGTATGCCGT
>CABUVF010000107.1 GCA_902494945.1 uncultured Collinsella sp. | reverse complement strand
GAGCCAAAGCCATTGTCCATGTACTCGATAAGCTCGGCACGGAAAGGCAGCACGTCGGCGATCTCCAGGTCATCCAGGAAGCCCTCGTTGCCAGCGAACAGCGTAACGATCTGCTCGCCAACCTCAAACGGCTTGTAACGCGGCTGCTTAAGGAGCTCAGTCATGCGAGCGCCGTGGGTAAGCTGCTTTTGCGTGGCCTCGTCGAGGTCGGAGCCGAACTGCGTGAAGCCGGCGAGCTCCTGGTACGAAGCAAGGTCCAGACGGAGGTTGCCGGCGACCTGCTTCATGGCCTTGGTCTGCGCGTCGCCACCGACGCGGGACACGGAAATGCCCACGTCGACTGCCGGGCGCTGGCCCTGGAAGAAGAGCTCGGACTGCAGGTAGATCTGACCATCGGTAATGGAAATGACGTTGGTCGGAATGTAGGCCGAGACGTCGCCGTCCTGGGTCTCGATGATCGGAAGAGCCGTCATGGAGCCATAACCGTTCTTCTTGGACATCTTGACTGCACGCTCGAGCAGACGAGAGTGCAGGTAGAAGATGTCGCCAGGATAGGCCTCGCGTCCGGGCGGACGATGCAGCGTCAGCGACATCTGACGGTAGGCCACAGCCTGCTTGGACAGGTCGTCGTAGATGACGAGCACGTGGCCGCCGGGGTTGGTCTCGCTGGCGGGCTTGCCGTCCTCGCCGTTGTACATGAAGAACTCGCCGATAGCGGCACCGGCCATAGGCGCGATGTACTGCATAGGGGCGGAATCGGCAGCGGTGGCCGAAACGATGATGGTGTAGTCGAGCGCACCGTGCTGAGCGAGGGTCTCGCGGATGTTGGCAACCGTGGAGGCCTTCTGGCCGATGGCGACATAGATGCAGACCATGCCCTTGCCGCGCTGGTTGAGGATAGCGTCGATGGCGATGGCGGTCTTACCGGTCTTACGGTCGCCGATGATGAGCTCACGCTGACCGCGGCCAATAGGCACCATGGAGTCGATAGCGAGCAGACCGGTCTGAACCGGCTCGCACACCGGGGTACGGTCGATGACGCCGGGGGCCTTGAACTCGATGGGGCGACGGTGCGTGGCGACGATGTCGCCCAGGCCGTCGATGGGCTGGCCGAGCGGATTGACGACGCGGCCGAGCATGGCACGGCTCACGGGGATATCCATAATGCGGCCAGTGGTGCGGCACTCGTCGCCTTCCTTGATGGAGTCGACGGCACCGAACAGAACGGCGCCGACCTCGTCACGGTCAAGGTTCTGGGCAAGGCCGAAGACGGTCTCACCGGTATCGGAGCTCTTGAACTCCAGAAGCTCGCCTGCCATGGCGCTCTTGAGGCCGGAGACGCGCGCGATGCCGTCGCCTACCTCGTCGACCGTTGAAACCTCATGCGTATCGACCGTCGCGGAGAGGCTCGTGAGCTGCTCCTGCAGTTTCTTGGCGATATCCTGGGCATTGAGGGTTTCGGACATTAGGCTTCACCTCCGTACGAATTAGCAGAGTTTGCGAGGGTCTCCTGCGCGATGCGCAGCTGCGTCTTGACGGAAATATCACGACGCTCGCCGCGGGCCTCGAGCACCAGGCCGCCCACGATAGACGGGTCGACCTGCTCGATAAGGAATACCTTGCGGCCGAAGTCCTGCTCGCATTTCTTAGTGATGGTTTGACGCAGCTCGTCGTCGAGCGGGATCGCCGTGGTGACGGTCACGCCCACTACATCCTCGTCTTCCTCGGCAACATACTTAAAGGCAGCTGCCACCTTGGGAAGAAGGTCGAGCTGGTCGCGCTTGGACATGGTGTCGAGCACGGCGATGATCTCGGGGCTGGCAGAAGCCAAGCGCTCGATCATCTCGAGGTCCTCGAACACATGGTTCTCGGCCTTAGCGGCTTCCAGAAGGGAGCGCGCGTAGGTCTCGAGCACCTTGTCCTGATAGCGGCTAGTCGGCATTCAGGCTACCTGCTTCCTGGATGTAGCGCTCGATGAGCTTCTTCTGCTCGGTCTCGTCCTCGAGTGCCTCGCCCACGATCTTGGTGGCGACGGCAACGGACAGGTCGGCGATGGAGCTCGCGGCACCGGCGTAAATGGACTTGCGCTCGTCCTCGACGGTCGTATGGGCCTTGGCGATGATCTCCTCGGCCTCCTTGTGAGCAGCCTCGATGATACGGGCGCGCTCGGACTCGGCGTCCTTACGGGCCTCGAGAACGATGTCGGCAGCCTGACGACGGGCGTCGGTGACGATCGAGTCGGACTCAGCGCGCTTGGCGATAGCCTCCTGCTTGGTCTTCTCGGCCTCGTCGAGGCTCTCCTCGATCTTCTTGCCGCGCTCCTCCATGGTTTTCATGATGCCCGGCAGGGCGACCTTGGCCAGCACGATCCAGATAATCAGGAAGGCGATAAGCGCCGGGATGAACTCCGCCATCTTAGGGATGAGGATGTCCGCACCGGCAGCGCCGTCCTCAGCGAACGCGGAAACCGGCATGAGCAGCGCGGCCGCGGACGCGGAGAGTGCGATCGCGCTCTTCTGGGATGAAAGATTCATACTTGACGCTCCGTGCTATTTAACGATCAGCGCGACAACGAAGCCGATCAGAGCCAGAGCCTCGCCGAAGGCGGAGCCCATGATGAAGACGGTGAACACGCGGCCCTGGACCTCAGGCTGACGGGCCATAGCACCCGTAGCACCCAGAGCAGACAGGCCGATAGCAAGACCAGCGCCGATAACACCGAGACCGTAACCGATAACTCCCACGATTCCTCCTTTGTCGTGCGTGTCTTATTTCACGCAGGATAACCTTTTTATAACTGCCGGGCTCCATGGGTACGGGCACCGGCGGTTTAACGAATTGCCTTACCTTTAAGGCGCGAACGGAAGACTACTCCTCCTCTGCGACCTCCTCCGCCTCGGAGACATACACGGCGGTAAGGACCGTGAAGACGTAAGCCTGGATAGCGCCGACCACAAGCTCGATCGCATAGATCAGGATGAGGATGGCAAGCCAGGCCAGCGAAGGCAGGGCGCCGACGGCGTGCGCCGCGGAAACCTGCTGAAGCAGCGGCTGCATGAACATGCTCGCCATGATGGCGAACGAGCCCATGACCACGTGTCCTGCGAACATGTTGCAGAACAGACGGACGGCGAGCGTGATGAGGCGCAGGAAGGTCGAGAAAAGCTCGACGACCCACACGAGCACGTTCATCGGGAAGCTCACGCCCTGCGGGGCGAGGCTCTTGATGTAGCCGATCACGCCGTGAGCCTTGCATCCGTAGTAGATGAAGTACACGAAGGCGAAAATGGCGAGTGCGGCGGTGGAGCCGATTGCGCCGGTGCCGGGCTTCATTCCCGGGATCAGGCCGATCATGTTATTGATCAGGATGAACAGGAAAAGCGAGCACAGGAACGGGAAGTGCTTCTTCCAGTTCTCACCCACGACGCCCTTGCCGATATCGTTCTCGACGTACTCGATGATGTACTCGAAACCGTTGACGAAGAAGCCCTTGGGAACCAGGGTCTGCTTCTTCTTGAACACGGCCAGGACGATCAGGAGCACGATCGTGGAGACGATCAGCCAAAACGAGTACTGCGTGATGCCGCAGCTCAGATCGCCCACGACAGGGGTGGAGCTGAACTCGCTGACCAGATGATTAATCTCATCAGGCAGCTTTTCAAAAATATCCACGACTTACCTTTCGACCTCATGAGGATCTCGCAGCGCCTTGGCGACACGAACCGCGCAGGCAGCCATAAAGGCCACGAAGCCGATCGCCTCGCCCAGGAGGAACATGCGAAATGCCTCTCCGAACAACACAAACACAACCAAGGTAAAGACGAGCAGGGCGATTGCCGAGACCGCCAGACTCACCATACCCTTGAGCATGTCCGCATTCTGTTTATCGTCAAGAACCGGCTTGAGCGTAAAGACAAAGGGAAGGAAGGCAATTGCGCCCGCGATGGCGCCTGCAACGATAGCGAGCAGATCGGCTATCTGAAACACTGGCGTCCTCACTTTCCTTTTTAACGCCTCACAGAACAGTTCCCGCCAAACATTGGTGAATATTGTACGAGCCAATCGCTAAAGTACAACCGAAAAAGCATCGGTTAATACGCACCTGTTCGTTTTCTTAAGACCTTCTTTATGCCGCAGGTACGGTAATACGTTTTTCTCGAACCCTGCAGGGCAAAACGTCCGTTAACAGGAGTGCGCGCGGTCGCCTTTTGTTCGTCCGCGCGCACCGTTTCTTCGTATTTGCAGCCGCGGCCGTTTAGCCCAGCGACTAGAGCGTGCCGTAGATGCGGTCGCCGGCGTCGCCCAGGCCGGGAACGATGTAGGCGGCCTCGTTGAGATGGTCATCGATGGCGCACGTATAAATATGTACGTCAGGATCCTTCTCGGTCAGCGACTTGAGGCCCTCGGGCGCGGCAACGATGCACAGCATGCGGATGTCCTTGACACCGCGCTCGCGCAGGTAGCTGATAGCCATCTCGGCCGAACCGCCCGTGGCGAGCATGGGGTCGACAACCAGGCAGATACGCTGGTCGATATCCTTGGGCATCTTGCAGTAATACTCATGCGGCTCGTGGGTGACCTCGTCGCGCTCCATGCCGATGTGGCCCACGCGAGCGGAGGGCACCAGGTCGAGGATGCCGTCGACCATGCCAAGGCCCGCACGCAGGATGGGCACGATGGCGAGTTTCTTGCCGGCAAGCTGTTTGAACGTGGCGGTAGTGATGGGGGTCTCGACCTCGACGTCTTCCATAGGCAGGTCGCGCATGGCCTCGTAGCCGTCAAAGAGCGCAAGCTCGCGCACGAGCTGGCGGAACTGGTTGGTGCCGGTGTTTTTATCGCGCAGGATCGACAGCTTGTGCTGAACGAGCGGGTGATCGACAAGCGTCACACGGGACGCATCATAGGTGACGGTCATGGGTTGATTGCCCCTTTCGTTGCGGCCGCAAAACGGCCTTGCTGACAAGGCGCGCAGCAATGTTGCCGCCGCACGCCATGCATTAGTTTAGCGGTTTGTTGTATCGAGCAGCCCATCGCAGCCCTACTGTGCGGTACTGAGCGAGCGCCTGACTGCATCACACCAGCCCGCAAGGTTTTGTTCGCGGCGCTCGGCGGACATGTGGGGAAGGAAGGTCCTAACGATCTGGGCATTTTGCTCCAGCTCTTCCAGGTCTTCCCAATAGCCGACGGCAAGACCCGCCAAGTACGCGGCACCGATTGCCGTGGTCTCCACCGTCTCGCATTGCAGCACGGGGATATCCAGCAGGTCGGCCTGGAATTGCATGATGAACTCGTTGCGCGAGGCACCGCCATCGACAGACAGGCGCTCGATCGAAAGCCCCACGTCCTGCTCCATGGCGCGCAGCACGTCGTAGCTCTGATATGCCATGGATTCGCAGGCGGCACGTACGATGGTCGCACGGCTCGAGGCGCCGGTCAGACCGCACACGATACCGCGGGCATGCGGGTCCCACCAGGGAGCACCCAAACCTGCAAAGGCGGGAACGAAGTAGCAGCCCTCGTTGTCGCCAATCGAAGCGGCGAGTTGTGCCGACTCGCTCACGCTCGAGATGATGCCCATGTTGTTGCGAAGCCAGTTCATCGTTGAGCCGGCGGCAAAAATAGAGCCCTCGAGCGCATAGCTGACTTTGTCGTCCGCAGCGATACCGATGGTGGAGACCAGGCCATTCTTGGATTCGACGATCTCGTCGCCGGTGTTCATGAGCATAAAGCAGCCCGTGCCATAGGTGTTTTTGGTCTGGCCGGGATGGAAGCAGCAGTGACCGAACAGCGACGCCTGCTGGTCGCCCGCCACACCCATGATGGGCGGCATGTTGGTCATGATGTCGCTCGCGACGCGGCCGTAGTCACCCGAGCTCCAGCGAACCTCGGGCATCATGGAACGTGGAACGTCAAAGAGCGCCAGCAGGTCGTCGTCCCAATCGAGCGTATGGATATTAAAGAGCGCCGTGCGGCTGGCATTGGTGTAGTCGGTGGCAAAGACCTGGCCGCCGGTGAGGTTGTAGATGAGCCAGGTGTCGATGGTGCCAAACATGAGGTCGCCCGCCGCCGCGCTCTCGCGTGCGCCGTCGACGTTGTCGAGAATCCACTGCACCTTGGAGGCCGAGAAATACGGGTCGAGCGTGAGTCCCGTGCGGGAGCGCACCAGCTCCTCGCAACCCTGTTCAACCAACGCGTCGATTGCCGGCGCGGTACGGCGGCACTGCCATACGATGGCGTTATAGATCGGCTGACCGCTCACGCGGTCCCAGACCACCGTGGTCTCGCGCTGGTTGGAGATGCCGATGGCGGCAATGCGGTCGGAGTGGATACCGCTCTTAAACTGGACTTCCATCATGACGGCGATCTGGCTAGCAAGGACCGCCATGGGGTCTTGCTCCACCCAGCCGGGACGCGGAAAGCTGGTTTTGACGCTGCGACGTGCCTGCGCGACGATGCAGCCGTACTCGTCGACGATGGTCGCAAGTACCGAGGTGGTGCCGCAGTCGAGCGCCATGATGTAGGAACCGCCAAAGTCAAACGAGGCATCTTCCATGCCCAGGCTGCCCAGATTCAACGACATCGCTTAAACCTTTCTATTGCATCGGGTCGGACAGGACCCGTTCGATCTCTGATGCGGGAAGTGCGCCTTGGCGCAGGATCTGGAGCTCGCCGTGCTGAAACGACACGATGGTCGAGGCGTCGCGACACGGGGTCTCACCGGCGTCGACGGCAACATCGACCCCCTCCAGGATGCGACCCTCCACCGTGATAAAACTTGCCGGCGCGGGCGCGCCATGCGTGTTGGCGCTGGTGCAGGCAAGGGGGCTGCCACAGGCGCGAATGAGCGCCTGCACCACGGGCGAGGCCGAAGCGCGAAGTGCCACCGTGTCGTCGGCAGCGCGCATAAAGGTCGGCACGCAGGGAGCTGCCTTGACCACGATAGTCAGGGCTCCCGGCCAGCATCGTCGCGCGAGTATGCGGGCATCTTCCGGGATATCCACGCCATAGCGGTCGAGTGCTTCGACGCCATCGACCAGCCAAGCGACGGTTTGCGTGAGTTCACGTTGCTTGAGAGTGAAGATACGGCGATAGCCGGTGCCGAGCGCAGGAACTGCGGCGCCATTGACGGCAGCCTGCGGATCGCGCGGCCACGATGGGAATTCGCTTGTATCTTGGGGCACGGCGTCCGAGAAGGCGTTGACTGCCACGGCGACACCGTAGACGGTCTCGGTCGG
>CABUVF010000106.1 GCA_902494945.1 uncultured Collinsella sp. | reverse complement strand
TTGGTGCCCGGATCCCCAGTTCGGGCACCTCTCCCTATTCGAATCCCACAGAAAGGATGACTCATGACCAACCCCATGCAGTTCCCCGACGGCTTTGTGTTTGGCGGCGCCACCGCCGCGTACCAGGTTGAGGGCGGGACCCGCACGCACGGCAAGGGCAAAGTTCCCTGGGACGATTTCCTGGCTGCCCAGGGTCGCTTCTCCCCCGATCCTGCAAGCGACTTCTACAACAAATATCCGGTCGATATCGACTTGTGCCAGCGCTTCGGCATCAACGGTATTCGCGTCTCCATCGCTTGGAGCCGTATCTTCCCCAACGGCACCGGTGAGATTAACCCCGAGGGCGTCGCCTTCTATCACGAGCTTTTTGCCACCTGCAACAAAGCTGGCGTTATCCCCTATGTCACGCTCGATCACTTTGACACGCCCGAGGCCTTCTACCAGGACGGCGGCGAGGGATTCCTGACGCGCACGACGATCGACGCCTTTGTTGCATACGCCAAGTTCTGCTTTGCCGAGTTCACCGAGGTCAAGCACTGGTTTACCTTTAACGAGATTCCCGCGACCGCCGAGGGCAGCTTTATCGTCGGCAACTGGCCGCACGGCGAGAAGTACCGTCTGGACAAGGCCTTCCAGCTCATGCACAACATGATGGTGGCCCACGCCAAGGCCGTTGTCGCCTTCCATGATGGCGGCTTTGAGGGCGAGATCGGTATTGTCCAGAACCTGGAGCCCAAGTATCCCCTCGACCCCAACAGCGCCGCCGACTGCGAGGCAGCTCGCATGGCCGACGTCATCAACAACCGCTGGGTACTCGACGCCACCTTCCGCGGCCACTATGCGGCCGACACCATGGAGGCTGCAACCAAGCTGGCCCACATCGCCGGCGGCGAGCTCGACGTCCGCGACGAGGACATCGCCGCGCTGACCGCCGCGCTCCCCTACAACGATTGCCTGGGCGTCAACACCTACAAGTGCCAGTTCCTGCGTGCCGCCGAGGGCGAAAACGACATCAACCACAATGGCACCGGCGACAAGGGCTCCTCGCGCTGGTTCCTCAAGGGCGTGGGCGAGGCATGCGTGCGCGAAGGCGTACCCACCACCGATTGGGACTGGATCATCTATCCCGAGGGCCTCTACGACCTGCTGCTCCGCATTAAGAACGATTACCCCAACTACAAGAAGATCTACATCACCGAGAACGGCATGGGCTATAAGGACGACTTTGAGGACGGCTTTATCGACGATGCCCCTCGCATCGACTATATGCGTCAGCATCTCGCGTGGATCCTCAAGGCAATCGACGGCGGCGTAAACGTCGACGGTTACTTTGTGTGGTCGCTGCAGGACCAGTTCTCCTGGACCAACGGCTATAACAAGCGCTATGGCCTGTTCTACATCGACTTTGAGACCCAGAAGCGCTATCCCAAGGCGAGCGCGTACTGGTACAAGAACGTCGCGGAGACCGGCAGGCTCATGGCCTAGTTTCAACCACATATCCCCTTTCGGCCGCATGCGAATCCCTCCACGGGATCGCATGCGGCCTTTTTTGTTTTGGCTCGGTCCGAGCAGACCGTTTGTCTCGATCCGTAACATCTAACCCGGTTTTCTACTCCCAACTGTTACAGATTGAGATAATTCGTCGACGCCGACGTTTTAATATACCGTGGTACAATTATGTCCCAACGCAAAGGAGGTACCTATGTCCACCTGTGTGCCTGTCCGAGATATGAAGGACACCGCTGCATTTACCGCGCTTGTTGAGTCTGAGCGCGATGTCACCGTTACCAAGAACGGCTACGAGGCCATGCACTGCATCAGCAGCGACCAGTATCGTCTCATGCAAGACGAAATCGCCAAAGCCAAGCTGCTGTCTCGTATGATGCTGGCAGAAGACGAGATATCGCAAGGCGACTACAGCGACTACGACTCCTTCGCGACCGCGATACGAGACAAATATGACCTATAACGTCGTAATACTCAAAAGCGCACGATATGAGTACGAGAGTATTGTCGGATACCTTGCTCAAATCCTCATGAATCCACGTGCAGCAGGCAATTTTGTTGCTGAGTTTGAATATCAGCTTGATCTGCTTCGCAAGCAGCCGCCCCTACGACCCCTCTCCCACATACGAGAGCTGGCGGCACGCAATTATCGATCGTTTCCCGTCAACAACTACGTGTGCCTTTACAAGTTTGAGCGCGAAACAATCTATATCGCCCACGTCTTTCACCAGTCACAGGACTACGCCCACCTAATCTAGTCCGGCAGCACGAGCTAGCAGATGACCTGCGTGTGCTCCTCGATGGCGGCGCGGTCCGCATCGGTAATACCCGGCTCAGCTTGCACTCACATATCATAATAAAGCCCAAACGAAACACGGTCCTGCGGTTCAATGGGCCACAGGACCGTATGCCGTCGATCAGATAAAGATCGTCATATACAGAGGTAGATATACCCTATGCCCTTCAGCCCTGAGCTGTTTTGGGTGAAGAACTATCTCTTCTCCGACTCGTCGTTCGAATCGTCTGCCAAAATCGTCAAGCGAGATTGTTGAATACGATTTGGAAGATTTAACCTCAACAGGAGTGACCCGCGGTTTTCCAGCCGCATCTTCAAAGCCGCGCGATACAAGAAAATCAATCTCACGCGTTCTGGGCCGACTCCCCTCCGTTTTGGAAGGCTCCTGCCAGCTGTAATAAAAAAGCGAATGCCCCAGACTCTTAAGCTGCTGCGCCACGATGTTCTCGATCAGCATTCCTTTATTAATTGAAATTCTTCCAAATTGAATGTCTCTATGGACGTCCATAAGGTCCGGACCATCATCAAACGCCAAGCTCACGAGCAATCCCGTATCCGCCATATAGCATTTAAGCGAAGACGCGTCCTCGTGCAAACGGTAACCCACGCTCGGGTCGCTGCATAAATAGCAACGGTTAATCAGTCGCGCATCCTCAAGCCAGATTAACGCCGACTCATATGTCTCAAAACGGGACCCCTTCTCCAAACTGCCAAATTTAAACCGTTTGTTTGCCGCAGATAATTGACCCGGAATGTCATCATAAACCGCCCGCGCACGTCTAGCGTCCGAACCTCCAAACTTGGCAATGTCCTCCCTGTACAGTGCGATAATCTGCCGTTTAACCCTGTCGCATCCTCTAAAATCATTCTCAGCCACAAAGGAGTCGACCGACTGAGGCATACCGCCGACAAGCATATACTCATCAAACAGTCTCATACACGTAGCATGAACGCCGTCCGGGAGCGCGGTCCGAGATTCGCGCGCTTTACGGATCTCTTCTGCATAAAGATCTTTTCCGGTCGCCCAAAGATACTCCTCAAAATCGAGGGGCTCGAGTGGGATTCTTTCTTCCTCTGACGGAATGACAATGCTTTCAACACTCTTTTTGATGGAGACGAGAGAGCCCGTCTCGATGTAATCAAATCTCCCGTCTTCCACAAGATGCTTTATGTATTCACGCGCGATGGGAAACCGCTGCACCTCATCAAAAATGACCAGTGACTCTCTCGGCACGAGAGCCTTGCCGTACTGCAGCTGAAGCATGCGTAAAAAAAGACCGATATCTTCACGATGGTTCAGAAATATATCGAGCGTGGCTTTGCTGATAGCCGAAAAGTCAATGTACAGATAGTCCTTGTATTCATTTTGCGCGAAGCACTTGACGAGCGTTGTTTTGCCAACGCGTCTTGCACCCTCAATAAGCACCGCGGTACGCCCTTGCGAGCGTTCTTTCCACTCCTGCAGACGATCATATGCCTTTCGTTTAAACATAATCTCACCTCAGCATAATTTACCTGCTAGTTTACAAAAATACCGACCTTCAGATATATCTAATAATACAAAAATACCGACCTATAAATGACCTTATAGCTACAAAAATACCGACCATTGAAATGGTCAAAACAAACAATATCTCCGGCAACGCGAGCTAGCAGATGACCTGCGTGTGCTCCTCGATTGCGGCACGATCCTCGGCGGTAATACCCGGCTCGCACACCACAGCGTCCAAATTGTCCAGGCGGCAGAAGGTATAGAAGTCGCGCTTGCCGATCTTGCTGGAGTCGGCGATCAGATAGCGCGAGTCGGCCTTGCTAAAGGCGAGCTGCTGGATACGGCCCTCGTCCATGTTGGACGTAGACACGTCACCGTCCAAGATGCCGTTGGCGCCGATAAACGCCGCATCGATGCCCAGCGCGCGCAGGGTATCCTCGGCCGTTGGTCCCACAAAAGCGGCGGTGCGGCGACGGTACATACCGCCCACGAGGCACAGCTCGCAGTCTTCGCGCGCCTCGAGCAGGTTAAACACCGAAAGCGAATTGGTCACAATGCGCAGGCGAAACGTCGGCAGCATCGAGGCCATCTGCTCAACCGTGGTGCCCGTACCCAAAAAGATGGTCGAGCCTTCCTCGATAAGCTCCACAGCACGGCGCGCAATCTGCAGCTTTTCCTCAGCATGCTTAGTGCGCTTTTCGCTGTGCGAATACTCATGGCGCAACATAGCGTGGGGACGGCCCTGTGCACTGCGGGCGCCGCCGTGCACGCGCTCGATCTCACCTAGGCTCGCAAGTTCCTCAAGATCGCGACGGATCGTCATATCCGAGACACCTAGCGCATCCGAAATCTCCTTGACCGAGACCGTGCCCTGCTCTTCGAGCAGCTGCCGAACCTTATCCTGTCGTTCTGCCTTAATCACGATGAATCCTCGCCGTTCTTTGCGCGCATATCATTCAAACAGTAACGAACAAATTGTATCAGACTCGTGCGCGTCAAAAATGAACGCCCGCACAGCTCCAATCATCACTTTTTTGAGAAAAATACCCCCAGCTTTAGTGGGGTGTAGTGATAATCTCGCCTGTTCGCGCTAGAGTTTGTCGGAAATACCTCGATGTTAGGAACCAAATGATCACTTCCGAGCTTTTCGGCACCGCGCCGTGCGGCACCCCCGTTCATCGCTACACCCTCAACGGGCCCGAGATCTGCGTTCGCATTATGGACTATGGCGCCACCGTGCTTGGTATCGATGTGCCCGACATTCCCGGCAACGTGCGCGATGTGGTTTTGGGCTTCGATAAGCTCGAGGATTACTTTGACAATCCCGCCTGCTTTGGCGCGACCATCGGCCCCGTGGCAAACCGCACCGCGGGCGCTACGATCACCATCGACGGCACGGACTGGCATATGCCCGCCAACGAGGGCGCCAACAACCTGCACAGCGACCTTGAGCACGGCCTGCATAAACGCGTGTGGGACGTTGAACTCGACGAGACTCACAACGCCGTTCGCATGACCACCTCGCTTGAGGATGGCGAGCTGGGCCTGCCCGGCAACCGCATCTTTACGGCCGTGTTTACCGTTACGCGCACCGGCGTCTTCCGCATCGAGTACGGTTGCGAGAGTGACCGCGCCACGTACGTGTCCATGACCAACCACACGTACTTTAACCTTGCCGGCCATAACGCCGGCATGGACTGCGAGCACTTCTTTGTTGCCAACGCTGCCCACTACCTGCCCATCAACGAGCAGAGCATCCCCACCGGCGAGATCGCTCCGGTCGAGGGCACGCCGTTTGACTTTCGCGAGCTGCGCCCCGTCGCGCCTGGCATGGAGGCCGACGATCCGCAGATTAAGCACGCCCGTGGCTACGATCACTGTCTGTGCATCGATGGCTATCAGTACGGCCGTAATCTGCGCCGCGCGATGCACGTCGAGGAGATGTGGACCGGCCGTGAGCTGGACTACTACACCACCGCCCCGGGCGTGCAGCTCTACACCGGCAACTGGCTGGGTGACGAGCACGCCAAGGACGATGCCAACTATGGCTGGGGCTCCGGCTTTGCCCTCGAGGCAGAGATGTACCCCGACACGCCGCACCAGCCGCTGTTCCCGCAGGGCATTGTGGGCCCGGGTCACCCCTACAGCAATGTGATCGAATACCACTTTATGAGGCATTAAGCCCACAACGCGACATATCGCACAGCAGCGCCCGCCGGCACCACCGCCGACGGGCGCTTTTTCATTCTTTTGGCTTATTATTGCTGCAACTGAATTGATGGCATAACAAAACTATGCCGGTTTACTACGATAAACCCGCGATATCCGACCACACGCTGGTTTTTAGGAAATGAACACCCCGTCTACCTGCGGTTTTATTTTTCGCATATTCGGCGTGCTCGTCGATTGACAATTCACCGTAGTAAACCGGCATAGTTTTGGCAGGCGGCGCAACACAGGCCCTCTATGTGGGCTAAATGATCCATTTTTCCTCCGCCCCCAGGGGATCACGTGAGCAGGTTCTCGATGGGATCGGGGTCGGAGCCGGGGAGATAACGGATTTCTAGCTCTATGCCGAGTTCTTGCAGCTCTTTAAAGGCAGCGACGTCCGCATCGTCTATGGCGACTGCAGGCGTCACGGAACGCTTGCCCTCCCCCGCACGCATATGGCCGACGCTGATCTTGGTGATGGGCACCCCGCCCTTAACCAGAGCCAGCGCGTCGACAGGCGAGGCAACCATAATCAAGATCAATTGGCGCGGCGTTGCGGTATGAATGATGTCGATGGTCCTTTGCACCGAGAAAAACCGCGTCCACACGCCCTCGGGCGCCGCGACCCTCATAGGCGCCCACTTGCGCGAATCAGCCGCAATCTCGTCGTTGACGACCAGGACAAGGTTAGTGCCTGCGACTTCGTTCCACAGCTCAACATCTTGCCCATAGATAAAGCGATCATCGATACGCGTAAGGAGAATCTTGGGCTGGGCCATCGCCGCCTCGTTTCGTTCGGCATCCATACGAACAGGATGCCGGCAGCTGACTCGACAGCAGGTCAAGCACCAAAGAGGCGTCGCAGACATCACGCCTTCAATATTAGTGCATGAAAAGTGAGAAAAGCTGCCAGAACCCTTGCGCGGATTTGCGATGTCCCGTATCATAGACAGCCGTTGACGCCTCAGTTGCGTCACCACATGACCGCCAGCGTAGCTCAGTTGGTAGAGCACCGCTCTCGTAAAGCGGGGGTCACCGGTTCGAGCCCGGTCGCTGGCTCCATTGAACAAGATAGCCGCCTTCGGGCGGCTTTTTTGTTGCCGATTTTGAGTGCGTGCGCGCCAATCCAAGCATCGCCACGTCAACAGCGGCCCACTCGGTGGACTTCGGGTTTAATGCTTAGGGGCGGGGATTTACCAAAGTGAAATTTTAATGAAAAGAAACCCAGCTGCAACAATTGCCATGGTGAGGGCTCGAATTGGCCATATAGATCTAAAATAGTCACAATATACAAATGTCGAGAGGCATTGGGGATATAGATGAAAAGAACTAAGGGTTTTCTTTTGTTGGTATTGATGCTGCTCGGACTGTTCTGCCTGAGTGGCCCTTCTTGGGCCGAGGCTGCCTGTCCTGAAGGTGAGCCTCAGCAGTCTTATACGGGCAGCCTGCTGATAACTGCTAAGGAGGGCGATGCCGACTCTCAGTCTTGGGTAAATCCC
>CABUVF010000105.1 GCA_902494945.1 uncultured Collinsella sp. | reverse complement strand
GACTGCAAGCTCGAGAAGTACAACAAGCTCATGAACATCGAGGCTACCACGATGATTCGCGAGGCACGTCGTACCTATCGCCCGGTCATCACCGCCTATGCCACCAAGGTCGCTAAGGGCCTGGAGACAATCCGCGCCGCCGGTGCCGACGCTGCCATGCAGTGCGAGCAGAACACGCTCAACAAGCTCTGCAACGGCATCACCGCCATCAACGATTCCATCAAGGCTCTCGACGCCGTGCACCAGAAGGCCGAGACCCTCGATGGCCAGGAGCAGGCCAACGTGTACGCGCACGAGGTTGTTCCCGCTATGGATACGCTGCGCGCCGCCGTGGATGCCATGGAGGAGATCGTGGCAGCCGACTACTGGCCGGTCCCGACTTACGACGACATCCTGTTCTATGTGTAGAACGTAACTGACATATCGTCACGGTATTGAGCCGGGGTCCGCATCGCGCGGGCCCCGGCTTTTTGTTCGCGAAGGACGATTTGGAGTCCGTTTTGCAACTGATTTGCCAACGCAATAAGGGGTCGTGGGCAAATAACGTCAAATATGAGTACTGTCACTAAACTACTGCCATCTCGAAATGGCAGTTTTTGCCGAGTTAGACCACATATGTCCAGGTATATAGCTGAGGTTTGGCTCAATCTGGGCACCAGGTTGTTGATTTGACATCTGATTCACCATCAAAAAGGCCGAATTCGCTGTTACTAAATCGGTAACAGTACTCATATTTGCCATTTTTTGCACACGGTCCATCGGCAGATGCCGGAATCCGCACCTGTCGGGTTCGAATCCCGACGTATGGGTAGCAAAAAGCCCGTCACCGCGAGGGTAACGGGCTTCTCAGTTTAAATGGTGCCCCCAGCGGGATTCGAACCCGCGATATCCACCTTGAAAGGGTGGCGTCCTTGGCCGCTAGACGATGGGGACAGCGGGAAAGAGTATAGCAGACTTTTTTGCCGGCGCGTATATCGTTGGCAAACTGGAAAACCACCACACAGGAGTAGGCTTTTATTCCGATTTT
Organism: uncultured Collinsella sp.; assembly: GCA_902494945.1. GTDB lineage: Bacteria > Actinomycetota > Coriobacteriia > Coriobacteriales > Coriobacteriaceae > Collinsella. The sequence goes on along the minus strand of CABUVF010000105.1, from coordinate 6,501 downwards.
CAAATATCTCAATCTGTAACATCTGGGCGGGCAAATCGGCTCTATCTGTTACAGATCGAGATAGACGGCGGGCGTCGGCACCAACATCTCAATCTGTAACAGTAAGACGACTTTTAACGGTCTAGATGTTACAGATCGAGACAAACTGCCGTGGCAGGTCAAAACCAGCACAAAGGTGCCTGTCCCCTTTGTGGTGGTTGGGGCGTTAGGGGAGGAGCTTCATGGCGGCGTCGTGGGCGGCGTGCTCGTAGGTGTCGTCGAGGGGCTTGAGCGGCAGCACGGCTGTGGCCTGCGCATCGCCGCGGCGCTCGAGGGCGTGGGTAATGAGCCAGTCGGCGAGCTCGGGGTTCTTGGGCAGCGCCGGTCCGTGTAGATATGTGCCGATGACGCCCTTGTAGATCAGGCCCTCAAAGCCATCGTCGCCGTTGTTGCCGGTACCCGCGACGACGGACGTTCCAAGCGGCGTGGCCTCTGTATCGAGCAGGGTGCGGCCGCCATGGTTCTCGAATCCCACAAAGGGCTCGGGTGCCAGGTCGGTCTTGACGGCGACGTTGCCGATCAGGCGGTCGGAGCCGCGTACGGTTTCGGCGGCAATGACGCCCAGACCCTCAATGCGATCGTCGCCCATGTAGTACGAACGGCCGAGTAGCTGATAGCTGCCACAGATGGCAAGCAGTGTGCCGCCATCCTCAACATAGGCCGCAACCTTGTCTTTTTGAGCGAGCAACTCGTGCGCCACAGCCAGCTGGTCGCGATCGGAGCCGCCGCCCATCATGACGATATCAGCATCATGCAGATCGAGCGTCTCGCCCATGCGGACCTCGTCCACGCGCACGGGAATGCCGCGCCAGGCGCAGCGGCGCTCGAGGGCGATGACATTGCCGCCGTCGCCGTAGAGGTTGAGGGCATCGGGGTACAGATAGACGATGCGCAGCGGGCGCAAGAGCTCGACCGGCGCGACGCCGACGGGGACGGCACTGCCATCGGCGCACGTTGCAGCGTGGGCGGCAACCGTAGCCGCATCGGTGCCTTTGAGTCCGTCGAGCTCCTTGACCAGCGGCGGAAAGGCCGTGTAGTTGGCGACGGCATAGAAAGTGTCGCCGGCGGCCTCGTCTGCCACGGCACCAATCGCCTGCTCGACATTCGAGATAATCGTGGCATCGATGCCGGCGTACTTGAGGCGCACCTGCATGTCGTGCGCGCGCGTGCCGCCGGCAAAGGCGACAAGACCCGGCGTGTCGGCGATGCGCTCGAAGTCGACGTCGTAGATCCACGATACATCGTGGCCGTCGGCATCGTTGTCGTTGAGGAAGAAAGCGCAGAGCCTGCCACCTGCCGTTTTAATGGACTGAATCTGGCGATCGAAGCCCACGGGATTTTTGGCCAGGTTCGCCTCAACGGTACGGCCGGCGATCTCCCAGCGGCCCATGCGTCCGCCGGCGGGGACGTAGGCATCGAGCGTGGGCTGCAGATGTGCCGCGTCCACGCCCAGCTCGCGCGCCGCAAAGAAGGCGGCGGCAACGTTATAGACCATGTACAGGCCGTTGTAGCGCGTGGCGATGTGCGTGGCGGGTGCGTCGGTATCGGGTCCAAAGTTCAGGTCAAAGCCGTAGCCGTCGCAGCCGAGCTCCACGTCCGTTACGCGACGGACCAGCACGGGACGACCCCAGCCGCACGAAGGGCAATGATAGGCTCCGAGCTGGCCGTACTGCACATAGTCGTACTCCAACGGTGCGTTGCACTGTGAGCAAAAACGCGAGTCGCTGATGCGGTCGGACTCGGTGCCCGTGGCGCCGTCGATGCCAAAGGCGATGCTTGCGTTGGGAACGCGCGCGGCGATCGCGGCACACAGCGGGTCGTCTGCGTTGTAGATGAGCGTTGTTGCCGGAGAGAGCTCCAACGCATGGGCGATGACGTCTTGGGTATGGTCGATCTCGCCGTAGCGGTCCAGCTGGTCGCGGAACAGGTTGAGCAGCACAAAGTACGTCGGCTTGAGCTTGGGCAGAACGCGTACGGTGTAGAGCTCGTCGCACTCAAAAACGCCCACGCGCTTGCCGCTGCTGGTGTGCTTAAGGCCGCCGCGGGCCTCGAGCAGAGCACCCACCACACCGGGCTCCATATTGTTGCCGGCACGGTTGCACACCACGGTAGCACCGCTGGCAGCAACGGCGTCGGCGATGAGGTTGGATGTGGTGGTCTTGCCATTAGTACCGGTAATCACCACGCTGCGGTCGACCAGGCTCGCGAGGTCGTTTAGCAGCTCGGGGTCGATCTTCATGGCGATGCGGCCGGGAAGAACGCCACCCTGGCGTTTGAGGACAGAGCGCAGTCCCCAGCGGGCGATATCGCTCGAGGTGCAGGCGAGAGATGAGCGGAGGTTCATGAAGCCGTTCCTAACATAGATGACATGGTCGGGGCGATCGCGTCGCTAAAAGCCGTAGCGGCGTGCAAATTCCTGGGCAAGCTGCGATACGTCTTCGCAGGCGTTGGCCCAGGGGGCAAAGTCGGGGGTGTCCGAGATAATGCCGTCGGCTTCCCAAACCGCCTGGTGCGAGAGGTCCCAGGGGTCGCGCGGCTCGGGTCGGCAGGGAAGATACGGCGTCTGGTACATGGGGTTCAGCAAGAAGAACGCGCCGCCCTCGCAACGGTTAGCGAACTCACGCAGCGCGCGCGTCGCCGGGCGCATCTTGTTTGTTTTAAACAGCAGAATCGTGCGGGCGAGCAGGTACCAAGGAGAGTTTTCGAGTGCGTCTGCCCCCATCTGTTCCTCGAGCTGATGCGCCAGGGCAAAAAAGCCGTCCTGGTCTTCCAAGCGGGCGAGGGCAAGCAGCACGGTGCCGGCGGTCCGAGTGGGATAGCCTTCTGCTTTAAGGACGCGGCGAGCGTAGTTGGCAGCAGCACGGTAGCGGGCGCTCGCCATGCACAGCTGCGAGATGGCCTCGAGCGTGTGGAGCCACCCGATAAGCGCCGGCTCGCTCACGGTAAGGTTTGCTGCGGTGACACCGTCGGCCAAAACATTATTGGCCCAATAGTGCGGGGCCTCCATATCAAACCCGGGCACGCTCTGTTGCAGGTAGTCGGCCGTGCTCGCCTCGAGCTTCATCAGGTCGCCCAGGCAGGCGTCAACGGGCGTGTCGGCCAGGATGATGGCGAGCAGCTGCGCGTCGACGGCCAGTGAATCGACGCGGACGATCTTGAGCAGCTCATCGCGCATGTCGTCGAACAGACGATTGCGCGTCTGCTCGAACTCCTCGTCGCTGCCCATGTCCTCGATGCGATGGAGCTCGTCGAGCAGGTGACGATGAACACCGGCATAGGACAGCAGCGCCCGGGCATGCTCGGACTGCGCATACTTTTGGGGATTCGCGCTAATGTCGTTATGGACAAGCTCGCGTGCTGCATCGGTGAGCTCGGGGTGCGACGCCAGATAGGTGCGCTCCAGGTAGGCGGGGATGTAGACGCTCGGATCCATTAGAGGTCTCCTCCCTTAAACGGCAAGCCCTGCTCGGCCGCCCGCAGTATGCGCTCGTCGATCTGGGAGCGCACGATGTCGTTGGTGGCGACCCAGGCGGCAAAGCTGGCGTTGTCGGGTGCGCCCAGGCCCTCCTGCAGTACCGGTGTCGCCTCGGAGAGTGCAAGGACGAGCTCGTCGGTGGAGCCTGCACCCACGTTGACGCGGGCATAGACGCCATCGGGAAACTCGGTTTGGAAGTAGAGCGCCTCGGCTGCGTGCGGGCACGAGCGCGCAAGGATGCGCAGGTAGTGTTCGGCGCCCTCGTAATCCAGCTCGCGCCAGGCAGCGCTCATCAGCGCGATGAGCGTCCACGGGTCCAAGTCGCGTTCTGCATCCTTGGGACGACGGCGCAGCGGCGTGTTGGCGAGATAGGGGACGGAGTGGGCAGAGCGAAAGCGCTTGAGCTCCTCAGCGGGGTATTCGAGCTTTGCCATGGCGAGCATTGCGGTGTGGCGGACGCCGGCAGGATCGTTGGGGGCAAAGTCGAGGCTGCGGTTTGCGGCTTCGAGCGACATGCGGTAGCGGCCGCTAATGAGCGCGCGCGATGCCAAGGCGGCAAGCCAGCGCAGGTAGGGACGGCGGGTCAGGTCGCCTGCGGCCTCGCGCTCGTAGGGGTCCTGCGCCGAGGCAATCTTGAGCGCCAGATCGTGCTCCACCTCGTCGCACTTGGACACCAGATATTGCACGTATTCCTCGTTAGATTCGGCGGTGAGCGCGCACAGCATGCGCTGGGCATCCCAGTTGGCCGGATCGAGCGCGGCTGCCTCGCGGAGCATGTTCTCGGCTGCGGCTTCTTCTTGCTCTGCCTGGGCGTCGTCGGGGATAAAGGGAATGCGGTAGTCGACAGCCTCGACCACCTTGGCAATGAGGTGCCCAGCTCGGTCGCGATCGTGCACGATGAGCGGCGCGGGGTTACGGGTGAATTGTTCCATCAGACGCTCTACGGCGGGGCCGTCGGTGAGCGGGATATTGTCGCGGCGCAAGGCCTCAAGAACGAGGCGATGGCAATCCTCTTGAATGGGGTCGAATGCCATGGGGCCTCCTTTGCTGCGGTTAGGGTTCAAATATCTCTATATAAGGTTCTAGTTTACCCGCATGCGGCACACCGGGGGTGCTGCACTTGGACATGCACCTTTGCACCACGAAGACGGATGTCGCACAAATGTCGGCACCCTGGACGACCGAGTGGTATCACGGTGCCGCAAACGGTCGATTTTTGGCGGCGAACGGGACGCATTTTGGAGGGGCACAGTCCTGCCCGGGATATGTGGTCAACCTTGATAAAACGTTTGCCCAGCTTGGGAGTATGAATGCCCCACAAGGGTCTTCAGGAATAGAAAAAACGTTTCATCATTGTTGGCTTTAGGTGAATAACTGACCAACCAGAACGGTAAAATAGTGTTTGTCTGAGCGTTGAGACGTTTAGACATCGCGCATTGTCGTCGCCGGCAACGCGCAAACGGTCCTAACGGAGCCAATCGGGTGCTCCGTTATATACGCAAGTCTAAGAGGGGCTTGTTTAGGAGGCACAGTATGGGACGTTTTACCAATCCTCGCGATCTGTACTTTGGTGAGGGCGCTCGCCACGAGGTGAAGAACCTCAAGGGCAAGAAGGCCATCATCGTTTCTGGCGGCAGCTCTATGCGCCGCGGCGGGTTCTTGCAGGACGTTGAGGCCGACCTTAAGGAAGGCGGTTTCGAGGTCAAGCTGTTCGAGGGCGTCGAGTCCGATCCGTCCATCGAGACGGTCATGAAGGGCGCCGAGGCCATGCGCGAGTTCGAGCCCGACTGGATTATCGCCATCGGCGGCGGCTCGCCCATCGATGCCGCTAAGGCCATGTGGGTCTTCTACGAGTATCCCGAGGAGTCCTTCGACAACATCATCCAGCCGTTCAGCTTCCCCGAGCTGCGTCAGAAGGCTCATTTCTGCGCCATTTCCTCCACCTCCGGTACCGCTACCGAGGTCACTGCCTTCTCCGTCATCACCGACTACGCCAAGGGCATCAAGTACCCGCTGGCCGACTTCAACATCACCCCTGATGTCGCCATCGTCGACCCCGAGCTCACCTACACCATGCCCGCCAAGCTGTGCGCTCACACCGGCATGGACGCTCTGACCCACTGCATGGAGGCCTACGTTTCCACCTTCGCCTCTATGTTCACCGACGCCAACGCCCTGCACGGCATCCGCGAGATCGTCGAGTGGCTGCCCAAGTCCTATGCTGGCGACCATGAGGCCCGTCAGCACATGCATGAGGCTCAGTGCATCGCCGGTATCGCCTTCTCCTCGGGCCTGCTGGGCATCGTTCACTCCATGGCTCACAAGACCGGTGCTGCCTTCGAGAACGGCCACATCATCCACGGTGCCGCTAACGCCATGTACCTGGGCAAGGTCATCCAGTGGAACTCCAAGGACCCGCGTGCTGCCGAGCGTTACGCTTACGTGGCCAAGGAGATCCTGCACCTGCCCGGCGAGACCAACGAGGAGCTCATCGCCGCGCTCGTCCAGAAGATTCGCGACCTCAACGACCAGCTCAACATTCCGCAGTCCATCAAGGATTACGCGAATGGTGGCGTGAAGGTCGACGCCGAGAACCCGCAGATGGTCTCCGAGGAGGAGTTCCTCGCCAAGCTCCCCGAGATCGCCGCGAACGCCGAGCAGGACGCCTGCACGCCCGAGAACCCGCGTGAGACCAAGGCTGCCGACTTCGAGAAGATTCTCAAGGCCTGCTACTACGACACCGACATCGATTTCTAATCGACTCTTGTTATCGTAACGAGGGGCTCCGCACGTATCCGTACGGAGCCCCTTTCTTTTTTAGAGAATGGGATAAAAATGGCTGCAATTTTCAATAGCCCCAGCAAGTACATCCAGGGTCCGGACGAGCTCGCCAAGCTCGGCTCCTATGTCGAGCCGCTCGGCGCTAAGGCCCTCGTCATCGTGACGCCTTCGGGCAAGAAGCGCGTCGGTGCCAAGATCGAGGGCGG